>QWPV01000062.1:0-2415 GCA_003671055.1 Planctomycetota bacterium | reverse complement strand
ATGCGCGCAAGCGGAGTTGTTGGGGACCAGCGGATGGAACTCGTTGTGCTCGTCATGTGTTCCGCTTGGAGTGAATGCAATGCTAGGGCAACAGACTCACAGCAACGCAGAACGAGAACGCCTTCGGTAAAACCAAATGCCTCGGGAATCCCAAACCAATCATCTATCTCAAAGCGAATAGAGATCTTCGCAGTTCCGCAAATCAGAAATGCTAAACCGCTCAACTTGCAATGGATGCTGCACTGATCAAAGCGATCAAACTAGAAGGCGCGGCAGTCAAGCGTGCGCATGCTCTTCGCAAAGAAGTCGGACGTAGTCTTTTTGATTCTCAGTAATCTGGAATGGAAATCCTCGGCAAGATTCACATTTTCGCCTTTGCGGTTCGAGCCTGCGAATCAGAATTGTGCCTGTCCCACATTGCCTCATTGCCCCAATTCGCCACCGAGTGCATCGGTTTGGAGCTTCTTGTCCAACTGCCGAGGCGTGCGCGCAAACGCGAGCGCCGCGATTGATTGGGTTTCCGTGGATATGGCAGCGGTGCCCTGCCGATACTCACCTTCCATGACCGACGCAAGGACGGCAGCCACCTCTGGCAATTTCAGCGCTCCGATCCTTGCGGAGTCCGACATTGCGTCCATCGCTCGACGGCTATTTGTCGAGGGTCCGCTACTCGCGCGCTTTCTGCAACACCATCGACATCGGATCGCGCCCATCGCGCGCTGCATTTCGTTGGTTCCTCCTGGATCGGATGTGCTCGATGTCGGCTGCGGCGGCGGCCTCTTCCTTGCGTGTCTGGTTGCGAGCGGGCGGTGTTTGAATGTGCATGGTGTTGATGCGTCGGGTTCTGCCATTGATGCGGCACAGGCGGCGGGGCGGCGTTTGGCGTTGATCGCGCCGCAGTCCCGGATCATGTTCGAGCACAGAATGGTGCAGCAGGGATTGCCTGAGGGAAACTACGCAGTGGTTTCGATGATCGATGTGATGCACCATGTTCCTCGCGACGCGCAGAGGCGAGCGTTTCTCGACGCGGCTTCGCGGGTTCGCGCGGGCGGAATTTTTCTGTACAAGGACATGTGTGACGCGCCGATTTGGCGGGCAACGCTCAATCGCCTGCATGACCTCGTGATGGCGCGGCAATGGATCAACTATCTGCCGATCGAGACCGCCGACGCGTGGGCCGTCGAGTCTGGCCTTGTGCGTGAATTGGCCGAGGAGCGCGCGATACTTTGGTACGGACATGAGATCCGCGTGTATCGCCGTCCCGCGGAGAGTGGCCGATGAGCGATCGGGTGAGCAACGATCGATCCGCTTGGCGCACTTCGCTGTTCGCTGGCGTTCTGGCGGCGCTGTTCGTCGCGGTACCGGCTGGTTTCTTGATTGCGACGGGCAACAATAACGGCCGAGCTGCATACGACGAGATCGCGTACCACGCGCGCTTCATCCGCGCGCTCACTGAGCAATTTCCAAACTTCGATCTCTCGAATCCGCTGACGGCGACGACGCCTGGATATCACCTGCTTCTTGCCTGCGTAGCTCGACTCGGGGCTTCGTCGATTGAATCACTTCGCTTCGCGAGCATGGCGATCGGTTGCGTCTTCGTCGGTTCGGTCGCGGCGTGGTTGTCGCGACGCGTTGGGCTGCGTATCGCGCTGCTCTTTGTTTTGCCACTGGCGGGCTCGATCTATGTTGTCGGTGCAGCGGCATGGATGCTTCCTGATAATCTCGCGTGGGCGCTGGTCTCGTGGGTTTTGTTTCTCTGTTTGCGCGAGCCAGCGCGGGCGCGCGAACTGCTGTTGGCGTCGCTGCTGCTGGTGGCGCTGGTGGCGGTCCGGCAAATTCATATCTGGGCGGCTGCTATCATTTGGGTCGGCGGCTTAAGCTACGCACTGCAATTAAGAGGGCGAAGTAAAGCCGTTGGCGGTGGGCTGTCCGTGCTGGCGAAGATGTTGGGCTTTGTGCTGGCAACCGTTCCAGCGTTTGCGGTGCTCATACTCTTCGTCCTCCATTGGGGAGGCTTGACGCCACCGCGGTTTCAAGGCGAATTGCAAGGGGTGAATCTCGCGACTCCCGCGTTCATGCTGCTGGAGTTCAGTTTGCTCGCGATTGGATTTTTGCCTTGGATCACGCCACCGTTGCGCACGGCCTGGCGTGAGCGGCGATGGATACTCGTGACGGGCGCGCTCGCTGCGATTGTGCTTGCGGCCATTCCAGCGACCACGCTCGACGTCGCTGCCGGACGCTTCTCGGGCTTCTGGTCGCTGATCGCAAAGGCGCCGGTGATTGCGGGCCATACGAGTCTGCTCATGATCGTGGCGGCACCGATCGGCGCAGTACTCCTTACCGCGCTGCTTCTCGGGCTTTCGCCGAGGTCGCGCGCGGTCTTTGGCGTTGCACTGCTCGCATTCGCGGCGGCGC
>QWPV01000061.1:15262-17793 GCA_003671055.1 Planctomycetota bacterium | reverse complement strand
CAGGGTTGTGAGATCGATCAGTTCGAAGATAGATGCAGCGCGAAGGATGCGCTCGCTGCGAGTGAGCGGAGGGTCGAGTGGAACGCTCGAGGCAACGAACTCAACGGCGTCCGCAGCGGGACCCCACGCATCAACCATGCCAGCTTGCGCGCGATTACCCGCGGCAAGAAAGCCAACAAATGCATCGCGCGGCGAACGCAAATTGATCGCAGCAAGTTCTTCACTCACCGCAACGCGCTCGCCGGTCCACCAACCGCGCGTGCCGAAGCGACCACTGAACGTCTTGCCATCACTACCGAGCGTGAGAATGAAATCGCCTTTCAGCGCGCTCGCCGAATCGCCATCACTCCACGACCCACGCACCTCGCGCCCGTGCACTTTGGCTTCCAAGCGCACGCCGTAAAGCGGATAGGTGCCGGTGACGACATCGCCCCGCTGCTCGAGTGTGATCTGCCCGCCGCCTTCGCTCCAGTGCGTTTCCCACTGACCTGTCCACACGCCATCAGCCTTTGCAACTGAAGCCTGCGCGAAGGCCGTAGTCGCAGACACGAACAGCAGCAATGCTGCGACGCAATTCAAAAAGTATTTCATGCTGATGGTTGGACTCATAGGTGGAATTCGAGCTGCGCTGCTGGTGTATGCAGCGCATTCGTCGAAACCGCGGAGCCTATCCGCTCGCGCATGACTGCGCATCATCCATGGGTTGCCGATCCCATCAAGCGATACCGCCCGCTCTAGTCAGCAAAACAGCACGAGTTCGTGGAGTTAATCACGTTCAAGCGCTCAATAGACCTCGACACCATACGTGAGTACACAACACTTCTGCGGGTACAGTTCGCCCCATGAAATCACCGACTCGTTGGAACTCTCTGCGCGCGCTCACGATCGCTTCGTTGTGCGTGACGTTGAGCGCGCTCGGCTGCGCGCGCAGCCGCCCACCGCAGACTGATGCGGTCCTCCTTGCCGAGGGCAATGCGCGCATTGAGCAGATGAAAGCTGACGCCCAAGTCACCGGTCGCGCCTTGGTCATGCGCATGCTCAATAGCGAAGGCGATGATCGCACCGTTGATCTGCTCATCATTTCTGGTGGCGGTGATTTCGGTGCATTTGGCGCAGCATTCCTGCGTGGTTGGAATGAGGTCGAAGGTGATGGCGCGATGCCAGTCTTTGATGCTGTCACTGGCGTGAGCGCGGGTGCGTTGATCGCTCCCTTTGCGTTTCTTGGTGCGCCCGAAGACCTGCTTGCCTGCGAAAATCTTTATCGAAACCCTCAACCTGATTTGGTTCGCACGCGCGGCCCGCTCTTCTTCATGCCTGACAACGAGAGCTTTGCGGAAGTGCCTGGGCTCGAGCGCGTGATGCGCACTGAGATCGATGTTGAGCGCATCAGGCGTATCGCCGAACAAGGCGAACTCGGACGCGCGCTCTTCGTGAACACGACCGATCTCGATCTAGGATGCTTGCATCCCTTCGAACTCACCAGCGCCGCGAAACTCGCGGGAGAGAACGGCGACTACGAGCGGGTCTATCAAATTCTGCTTGCATCCTCGGGTATTCCAGGCGTTTTCCCTTCGCGTGAAATCGATGGGGTGCTCTATGTCGACGGCTGCATCACGGCCAACATCCTTCACGGCGGTGTCACCAAGCGCGAGCAGACGCCGCTCTATCGCTTCCGTCAAGCGATGCCTGATGAGCCACCGATGAAGATGCGCTATTGGGTGGTTCTCAACAACCAACAGCGTTCGCAGCCGTGCGTCACGCAGCCCACATGGCCTGATGTCCTCGCGCGCAGCGTTGATGTTTCGGTTCGCGCGTCAACGATCACTTCACTGCGCCATCTCTACGCGCACGCTGAAGTTTCGAACCTCCTCGGAGACGGCGAGATTGAAGTGCGCTGGATCGGGATTCCCAACGACTGGCGCGCGCCTGTCGAGGGGATCTTTGAAAAGGAAACTATGAACAGTCTGGCTGATATCGGATACCAACTGGGCAAGAGCCGAGCAGCGTGGAACACTGAAGCGCCGTGATGGAACTGCGCCAAGACGCGAGTTGTTTTTTGTGTGCAACAGAGCTGTGAGAGTTTCAACAGCCTGCGAGCGCAGCGCATCGAATATGCAGTCAGCAACTCACTCGTACAGCGGGCGGTTCTTCGCGGGCACTGGTCCGCCGGCGGGAGTCCACCATGCTGGCGCACCTTGTGGTGCGTCGATGCGGTGCATGTACTCGGGTGGCGTTTCGGCCCACTCGGGGGCCTTGCGCAAGGAGTAGTCGATGCGCACGCAATCTTGTGGTGGGCAGGTGAGTTGATTCGTGAGTCGACCAGTCTCGGTGTTGGATTCCCAGATCGCGTACGTCAGTCGATCGGGTCGCGTGACTGGATCGTCACCCTTGCCACCGAGGAAGTTGAACGAGAGTTGTTTGCCTACCGGAATATCGAGTTTGAAAAAAGGTTGCTCGGTGCGCGTGTCGACGAGCGTGATTGTGACAGGCTTCATCTCAGTCGAGATGTAGGTGTAGCCCTGGCCCGTTCC
>QWPV01000061.1:0-14597 GCA_003671055.1 Planctomycetota bacterium | reverse complement strand
TGAAGGCGCAGATGATTTCTAACATCGCGCACCTGTTGCAAGTAGGGATCGATCGAGTGAATCTCAAAGCCAAGACGCACGAAGATGTGGATGCGGTGGGCGAAGGGCGTGCTGTCGAAGTGCACGCCGTGGTGCTGCTCGCGATGGTTTCGTCCGGAAATGCGTGAATTTCGGGCTTCCGTGTTTGATGGAGTACGCTAAGCGTTTGAGGAACCCGCATGAGAGCAATCGTCACTGGACAAATTGGCGTAGATAAAAAGCCCTACCTGAAGGCAGTCCGCGACCTAGGGGCGCTGAAGGGCGAACCGATCGAGCTCTTCAATCTTGGCGACATGATGTACGCCGAAGGCAAGGATGTTCGGCCAGGTCGCATCCTTGACCTCCCGCTCTCGCGTCTGGCGACACTGCGCCGCGCCGCGTTTAAGGATGTGCTCACCGACACGCTTCCTGCGAACGAGCATCCCAATGTCATCATTAACACGCACGCCACCTTTCGATGGCGGCACGGACTCTTCCCCGCGTTCGACTTCGATCTGATCCGACGCTTTGCGCCCGACATGCTGATTTGCCTCGTCGACAATGTCGAAACGGTGCATCAGCGCTTGCACGCTGAACATGACATCGATGCGACGCTGAAGGATTGCATGGTCTGGCGCGAAGAAGAGATTCTCGCGACAGAATTGCTCGCGCAATCGCTCGGCTGTGAGAACTCGTTCTATGTGCTCTCGCGCGGTCGTCATCAAGACACCACCGAGACATGCGCGCGGCTCATCACGCAGCCGAACATGAAGCGCGTGTATCCAAGTTTCCCGATGAGCCATGTTGTGGATATGCCCGATGTGCTCGCGGAGATTGATGCCTTCCGCGCCGCGCTCGCGAAGCAGTTCATCACCTTCGATCCAGCCGATGTCGACGAGAAATTGCTGCTCGAGCGCGCGCTGAATGCTGCACGCGAAGGCGCAGACTGGATTGAGAACACCGCGCATGCGTTCGGTGGTTCGAAGGGACGCACGAGCCGTGTGTCGGTGCGCGAGGTGCTTGATATCGCTGGCGACATCGATGGTCAGATTTACATGCGCGACTTCAAGCTCATTGATCAGAGCGACATGATCGTTTCGCTCGTGCCGGAACTTCCCAATGGGCAGCCTGGTCTTTCAAGCGGTGTCGAGCGCGAATTGCAACACGCGTGGGAGCACACGAAGGAGGTGTACGTCGTGTGGAAACCGAAGAAGTCGCCAAGCCCGTTCATCACCGAGACTGCGACGAAGATTTTTCCAACTGTCGACGCTGCGCTTGAGTACTTCGAAATGAAGGGCATGTTCCAACCAGGATGCCTCTTCGGAGGATGACCTCGTGCCGCGCGTCAAACTGACCGTTGCGTACGACGGCACAGACTTCCACGGATGGCAGCGACAAGAGCCACCCGATGCGGAGCCGCTGCGCACTGTGCAAGGCGTGTTGCAAAGTGTTGTGGAAACATTCGTGCGTGAGCGAGTCATCGTGACAGGCGCGAGCAGAACCGATGCGGGCGTGCATGCACTCGGGCAAGTCGCGGCGTTTACTGCTGAAAGTTTTCGCGTGCCGGTGGAGAAGATTCCCATCGCACTCAACGCGCGATTGCCTCGCGATGTGCAAGTGCGCAGCGCAGAGTTTGTTGCGAAGGACTTCGATCCAATCGGCGGCGCGAAGAGCAAGTGCTATCGCTACGTGATCGAGCACTGCGGGCCGCCGCACAATCCCGCGCCGTTGTTCGATCGAAACTTCGTCTTCACCACACCGCATGCACTCTCGCTCTCCAAGATGAGTTTGGCTGCGAGCCAACTCGTGGGAACGCATGATTTTGAGGCGTTCGCGCAAATCTCGCACGGCCGCGAGACGACGGTGCGCACGATCTTCTCGTGCAATGTGCGGATGATCGGCGAACGACGCATCGCGATTGAAGTCTCCGGCAGCGGGTTTCTTTACAACATGGTGCGCATCATCGCGGGCACTTTGCTCGACGCAGGTCGCGGACGAATTGACCCGAGCAGCGTGGGTGCGATCATCGCATCGAAAGATCGGCGACAAGCCGGCAACACGCTTCCGCCGCAGGGGCTGTGCTTGCGATGGATTCATTATGGCGTCGGCGTCAACGTCGAAGGAGTTGAGCCGTGAAACTTCGCTGCGCCCTTCTCGCGTGCTTTCTCGCGCTTCCACCACAGGTCGCTTCCACTGCGCAGGCGCAGATTCTCAACCTCGACACTGCGCCAAAGGGACCAACGCTTCCGAAAGACTGCGCGACGACTGCACTCGCGGCGGCTCTGACGAAGGAAGCAGAGCAACTTGAACAGGCGATGTTGCAACAGACAGGACACGAGCGTCTCGCATCGGAAGCGGGCGCGTGTTTGAGAAGGACTGGCGCGTTTCTGCTCGGCGTCGACGCGCCGCGTGATTGGAACGAGAGCGTCGCAGTTTTTGCGGGACTGCGACTCGCGCGTGCACGCGCGAGCATCGATGCGGCACTCGATGCCTATGCGAATGAACGACGCAGCGCAGTCGCTGCAGCCAGCCGTCCACTCTCGCGTGAAGATCTCACGCAGGTTGATGCACTGCTCACGCGTTACTCGTCTTCGTCACTGGAAATTCTTCGGCGCGCAAGTCTCGCTGACACAAACGCTGTCGCCGATGCAGCGATGCGCGCAACGAGTCCGCTCGCAGAAGCACTCGTGATCCTTGAAGGACGCGATCTCCCCGATTGCTGGCCGGCTTTCGCGCTGTCATCGTCCACCGCTCCTGCGCAAGCGTCGCGCGATGTTGTGCGTCGTTCGCTTGATGCGGCGTCGGTGCAGGAGCGAGTCACGCGCGCGGAAAACCTCGATCCAAAGTTTCGCGAAGCGTGCGACGCTGCACTCTCGGTCGACGCGCAACTTCCACTCGCCCAAAGATCCGCGCGCGTGGATGCGCTCCTTACGCTTGCGATTGCCGTCAACAACCTTCCTCTCCTCGAAGTACATGCGCGCGATTCAATGCACGCGCAGCTCTGCTCGGCTTGCGCTGCGTTGAGCGCAAGAGAAGAGTCGTCGCTGCAGGCGATCGAAGGAAGCGCACGATCGGTCGGCGCGTTGTACGCGCGCATCAACGCGCTCAGCGATGCAGCAAAGAGCGACGAGAAACTTCAAGACGCACTTCGAGAACTTGCGGGCGCATTCGCCGCAGCACAGATTGATTCTCGAGGAAGCGTGGGTGAGAGTCGGCGCATCGCTGCAGACCGCTGCAGTGAGGCACTCGACTGCGCGCTTGCTGCGCGCAAGCACGACGAGAACACAATCGCGCGAGAACTTCGCGAGATTGCGCGACAACTCCAGCGTGACTATCGCGCCGCAGAATTGCTCATCGTCCGCGCGCTGGTGCAGACTGCTTCCGGTGGATCATCCTTCGCTGATCCAGAAACGGTGAGCGCACTCGAACGCATGCGTTCACTTGCGGAGGATCAAGGGCACCTCGCGCTACTTTCGGACACCGTCGCACGCATCACCGCGTTGAAGCCCTCGTTAAGCGCTGACATGGAACGACGCGCAAGGCTCATCGCGCGATTGTTGACCGACAAGTTGAAGCGTCCCGATGCGATTCGCGCGCTCGAAGCACTGCGTGATCAAACGCAACGCTACGCACCGTTTGCACTCGAAGAACCTTTGCGACGAAACGATCTTTCGCTCGCGCAACTCACCGCGGTCTCATGCGAGGCGCTCGCGCAGATCGGCGCGGAACGGCGCGTCGCGTGGGCATCAGCGTGGGCAATCGGCGACACAGGCTCAGACGCGTTTGTGCGCATGGACCGATTCGTCCGACTCATGCATGCGACAGAGGGCATCTCCTCAAGAGCGGAGAGTCCGATGAGTCGACGCGCGGCCGACGCCCTTTCGATGTGGGGAAACTGGTGCGCGAGCCGCACCGCTTTCGTTCCCGCGACGACAGATGCATCCGCGCTCCTTCGACTCGCGTGCGCGTCGCTGCTCGCAGGGGATGAAGCGCGATTTGATTCGGATCTCAAACGACTTGAAGTTGCCGCGCCACTTGTGTTACTCGTCGCTTCACTCGAAACGCGATTGAGCAGCGCGCTCATGCAGTCATCGTCGCTTGCGACCAGCGAGATCGCGCCGCTCGCGATACTTCCTGCAAATGACGCATGGCTCGCGACCGAACGTGCGCAGTTCGCTGCATTGTGTTGGTCGCTCGCAGAGATGGAAGGCGCAAGAACACGCGGCGCGGGCGCGCTTGAGCAATCACTGCATGCGTTCGCGGGCGCAATCGCGAAGCAACTCGATCAAATCGTCACACCGCGCAACGGACTGCTTGGTCAGATTCCATCGATCGACGCAGAGATCGCCGTGGCTGCCACGCGGCAACGCGCAAAGCCGAAAGCGCCCGCGGCTCCGCCCGCGAATGCACCAAGTGCAACTCCAACGAGCTCGACGCCAACTGCAGTGCCAACACCTGCTAAGCCCGCGACGAAGCCCGCGCCAAACGCCGCAAAACCTATCGAGCCCAAACCAGCAATCGGCCCCGCAAACGGCGACGATGCTGCGCCCACTGGTGATCGCGTGCCAGTCGTTCCGCGCCTGAATCCACAAGAGCGACTTCCACGGCTGCCTCGTCAAGGCGATCCAACAACTCAGCCGAACGCTGAACCGAAGAAAGAGGCTGCGTCACGATGACGAACGAAACTCTCACGCACGCATTGAACGCAACTCGAGCAATGCAGATCGTCGTCGTTGCGCCGCATCCCGATGACGCTGAATTGGGCATGGGCGGCACGATCGCGCGACTCGTCGATGAAGGACATCAAGTGCTCATCGTGGACATGACCGATGGCGAGCCCACGCCGAAAGGCACGCGAGAGATTCGCGCCGCAGAGACGGCTGAGGCAACCCGCATCCTGAGGTGCGCGCGGCGACAACTGGGCTTGAAGAACCGCGAAGTGACGCACGCACTCGCAGCACGGCACGCACTCGCAGCAGTCCTTCGCGAGTGGCGCTGTGATGTCATGTTCGTCCCACACCCCGAGGACGCGCATCCAGATCACATCGCCGTCACACGCATTGCAGAAGATGCTCGATTTGATGCAAAGCTCACGCAGTCGGAGATTGCAGGGAATCCGATCCACCCCAAGCGCATCTTCTACTACTACTGCACGCACCTTCGTGTCCTGCCTCAACCCACCTTTGCGCTCGATATCTCAACCGCCGTCGACCGAAAGCGCGCAGCGATCCTGGCGTATCGCTCGCAAGTCACCGATCACGCGCCAAACCGTGGCCTGATCGACTGGCTCACCGCGCGCGACCGATTCGTCGGAAGCCAGATCGGCGTCGAATCCGCAGAACCATTTTGGTCGCGAGAGTTGCTCAGTCTCGACAACCTTGGTGCACTCGTTCCGATCCGATAGCGAAGGCGTCTAATGGATCCATCTGATCATCCGTCTGATCATCCGTCCGATCATCCGTCCGATCATCCAACCGATTATCCAACCTTCCTTTCTTCATTCGCCCACCGCGCCATCCCCTTCAACTCAACACACGCGCGAGGCGATAGAGTTTCCAAGTGAGCTTTGGAGCGATAGCGCTTGAGTCGCCCGTCTGGCACTCAAGGAAACGGCGCAACGGGCGCGCAGAACGACACAAATGGTGATGCACCATAGTTGACCAATCTTGATGGACGCCCTGCTACTACCTTTCACTGACCTGAGTTTCCTCGCTCCTCTCCAGGACGCGATGAGCCACAGCGCATCGATCCACTCGATGCTTGCACAAGCAGGCGAAGCTTCCATCCAAGGCACCGCGACTCCGCCTGTTGAACTCCTCAATCCACCAACGGACTCGTGGATGTTGCAGTGGCTGAGCGCGTACGGCGCGACCTTCATTTTCTTCGCGTTCATCGTCTGCGGAATTGGTCTACATATTTCTGAAGATTTCCTCCTGATCCCCGCGGGCGTCGCGATCTATCACGGACAGATGCAATGGGGCGAGACTCTTCTCGCTGCCTACTGCGGACTCGTCATCGGCGACACAATCTGGATCTGGATGTGTCGGCACTTCGGCACACGCATCATCCACAGCAAGCGCCTCAAGCGACTCATGCATCCGCGGCGCTTGCTCGAAGCGAAGTACGCGATGGAACAACGCGGCACCATCGTGCTGATCCTCGCGCGCTTCATCCCTGGCACACGAACCGCCGTGCTGACTATGACCGGCGTGCTGCATGTCCCGTGGTGGAAGTTTCTCGCAGTCGAGTGCATCACTGTCGCAATCACTGCCCCGATTCAAATTGGCATTGGTTGGATCGGCGCCGCTGGATACGATCAAGCGAAAGGGCTCGGCAGCTTGCTGACGATCGGATTCGCGCTCACCGCACTCACAGTCGCCGCGTGGTTCGCATGGAAATGGATCAAGGAATCGCGCGAACGCCGCGGACCGAGACCCCGCTCACCAGTCGCCTGGCTCCGCACATTTGGAACGATGCCCGTGCGTGCAGTCACAAGTGCTGCGACAAGTGCTGCGAACGCCGCCAAGTCCGCTGCCGCGACGATGACAGGCCGCGCACCACCGAATGCGAATTGACATTCCGGCAACCGAGCCCGCGTGATGCGTCCGTGCGAGAGCTGAAAGCGAGAGCTGGAACCCATCACTCAGGCGCTCGATCACTCGATCACACGATGTCCTCCTGCGACTGAGGGACCACTGAATTGATCCCATTGTTGAACTCGCGCGGAGTCGGCAACAGCCGATCACGATCCACCATCCCGCTTGGCGCGCTCGACTCCTCATCATCGTCTGCATACCAGTCGAGCGCATCACTCGACGCATCCACCGCGAAATCGATGTGCTCCGTTGCTCCACACTCTGGAGGCAACTCCGCGACCTCTTCATCCAAGACCCGCGTTGAAAGTCGTTCGTACAACTCGCGGTCGCTCAGATGATCGGTGCATTGCAAGAACACGCCCCAGCGTGCCAATCCCTGCGCGATGGCGAGAATGCGCGCTGGAAGCTCGGCATCCGTCAGGCTCCCTAGCGGCGGCACCTCAACGCCTAGGAGCAGAAGTTGCGCGCGATTCGTCGTGGTTGGCGCGTGCTCCATGTCATACACGATGCTCCAGTACAGCCGACTCTTCGAGCCCTTTCCCTCATGCGTGCCGTCGCCCTTTCGCGCTGCGGTCGCGACGAGTGCATCAATCGCCGCTTCTCGTCGAGCCTTCATCACGACAACCGCAGCGTCAAAGGCTCCCCCATCGCACAACGCGGGTAACCCATCCGGCACCAAGCATGCGTACACCGTCGTACACGCGGTCGCTGCTCGCTGCGCCGAATGATCCGTAGGCGATACGCCCGCGCCTTCCTCAAGCACACCCTTGGACTGTGGCAATCCGCCAACGCTCGTTTCCTCGTCAATTCCAGTTGTATTCCAACGCATACATACTCCCTTCGTGCGCGTAGAAACGCGCTACGGATGGTTCCGTTCCATGCACTTGATCATGCACTTGATCATGCATCCAATCATGTGTCGCGTGCCGCCGTGACCCGCGAACTCTTCAGCACGGAAGATACACATGCGGTGAGGGCGTTCTCAAAAACGCTGCCAAAATTCCAGTGAAAATTTTCAACGTCGCGTGAAACAATTCGCAGTCCACGCATGCTCATCAGGCGCGAGTTCCACAAGGTCACCGGGAAGCAGCGTGCGCCACGAGTCTTCCTTGCAACACGCGGAGGATGCCGCGCGTGCTTCAATCCAGAACTCGCGGATCACAGTCGTCGCGCGCAACACTTCCGCCTCCGCACGCCGAGCCTGCAACTCAGGAGCGGGTTCGAAACTCGCGGCGTGAAGTTGAAGCGCAGCATCAGGCGCAAGGAACCATGTCGCGCGCGAAAGTTTTGGCGCGCCTTCGATGTGCGCGGTGAGCAGTTCTCGTGTTGGATCCGCGCCAGCCAATAGTGATTCAGGCACTACGCCGCGAAGCGTTGCGGCAGGTAGCCCACATTCTGCGCGCGGCTTCAGCGCGACCTTTTCTTCCGATCGCACCACGCCAGAAAAGTCCACGCGACGAACGCACGCAAAGACGCGTAGCCGTTCGAACCAGTTCGGATCCGCGAAGCATCGATCGTCGCCGAGTACGACCTCAAGCATGCCGCTCTCTCCAACGCGTACGGGCTCAATCGAAATCCACTTTCGCGCACACGCACGACGCACCGCATGCCACGCTGGCTTCGCGCGGCCAGCAACATCGATCAAACTCCACGAGTGACCCGCCCACACATCATTCCACTGCCAGATGAGTGCGCCCATGGAACGCGGCGCATTCGCACGCATCCATCGCACGCCAGTTTCCATCGCGCGCGCCTGCAAGTGTTGCGTTTGTGCGGCGTACTCGCGCAGCGTCTTTGCTTTCGCGAATCGCTCGTCGAGTTGTGGCGTGAAGTGCACCGCATCTCCGCCTGTTGCTTTCTGTCGAAGCGTGAGAGCATCGCTTCCGATGTGGAGTGCATCGAGAGGCAGCGCTTCCTCAATCGTCACATAGTTCGGAAGTGATTGATGACCGAATTCACTGCAGAACCGCGGCAAAACGCGACGTAGTCCTTCGATCTTCGCCTCTGCGTCCCATGTATGTCGATCGCCGTGATCAGGATCATTGGGATGACGATCCATCGAACCTGAGTATGGACTCTCCGCCCAATATGGAGTTCCAGGATCATGCGTTGCAACCGCTGCCGGCAATGTCTCAAGCCAATACTTACGACCCCACGATTGATCCGCCTTCAATCGCTCTTTCCATCCCCAACTCCACCACGCGAGAATGTCTTCGTTCCCACCGCACCACAGTGCGATTGACGCGTGGCTCGAAAGTCGACGCACTTGATACGCGGCTTCTTGGGCGACGAGTGAAGCGAACGGTTCTTCCTCTGGATACATCGCGCACGCGAACATGAAGTCTTGCCACACAAGAATGCCGAGGTCGTCGCAGGCGCGGTAGAACGCGCGCGGCATGTAATGTCCGCCGCCCCACACACGAATCATGTTGAATCCGGTGGAGCGATACCGGTACATTTCCGCGCGCCAGTCTCGAACTTGCGTGCCATCGAGCAGCGCGGGAATCAGATTCGCGCCCTTCGCAAAGATCGGCGTTCCATTTATGATGCATCGAAAGCGGCGGCCGACGTTATCGAGTGAAGTGTCGAGTTCAACTCGGCGTGGCGCGATGCGCGCTTCCACAGCATCTGCAAGCATGCCGCGATCAAACGCTGCAACATCCACGCGCCACGCAGTGTTCGCGCGATCGCCGAGCGTCCACGGTTGCCACAACTTGGATGGACGGACCGTCACTGCGCGCACGCCTTCCGCGAGTTCCGTGACGACACCTTCTGGTGACGTGAGCGTCGCTGCAACGCGACACTCCGCATGTTCGCCGTCGATGCCGAGCGCAATCGTGCATGCGCCATCGTCACTCCATGTTTGCGCCAACGACAACGGCTGCAATCGCGCTGCATCCCAACACTCAAAGCGCGCGCCGCGAAATCCAACGCCTGCAACTCGCGGTCCCCAGTCCCATCCAAATCGACATGCCGCGCTTCGCGAGAAGTTGTACGGCGTCCAATCACCATTCACGGGACGCGCGCCGAGGAGCGATTGCCAGCGCAACACTTCTGCAACAGGCGCAGCGAAGTGCAACTCCAACGGAAGTATGCGTCCGCGCAGTTGCTTCGGAATCAACGCATCGAAGGGAATGAACGCACTTCGATGCGTGCCAAGATGCTCGCCACCAAGAACAACGTCGCATGTTCCGTCGAGCAAGTCGATTGCCAATGCACAGCGCGATCCATCACGCACGCTTGGCACCATCGCCATGCAACGAAAGGTCCACGCTGTTCGCCCAACCCATTCACTTTCAAGCTCAGCGCGCCGCGGATCGATCGTCTCCTGCACCCCCGCGCGCGCAAGCGCTACGTGGATCGACCACGTTGTCCCCTGCGCGACCGCGAACTCGCGATCCGCGACGCACGCATGACTCTCACCGCCACTCGCGTGCACGTTCCATCCGTTGCTTGCTGCAGGGAACGCGCGCCGCAATTCACCCACGCTTCGTTCCTTCATGCCCCGACTCGTCGACGCTGCCATCGTCTTGCGTGTTGTTGCCTCGCTCCTGCAACAGTCGAAGCATGCGCGCGAGGTCGCGGAATCCACCGATTGCAAACCAGATCACAACAGACGTACCGACAACAAGTGTGAAGTAGGTGTAGCCATGCCAGAACGATAGCCAGTCCTCATCCTTGAACGGGTACATCACAATGATTGGCGTGCCAATCGCGAAGAGCACGGTTCCCGCAATCGGCCATGCGAGTGTGACCCATGTGACGACGCGGTCCCATCCGGTGAAATCGCGATCGATGCCGATCTTCTCCCAGAAACTCCTGCGTTCGTCGGCGGAAATCGCGCGCTCCGTCGCGTCGGTGTCTTCAGAGACGGCGTACTTTCCGCGATGGAGGAGTTGGTCAAGATCGAATCGCTCTTTCGATGCGATGGAGAAGCACACATAGGCAATCGTTGCAACGATCATCGCGATGAACCCGAGCACTTGACCGTTCGCGAGATTCACAATTCGAAACGCCTCATGCAATATGTCAAGCGCACCGCCATCCCACGACTGCCACACGCTGCCGAACTCCTTCGTAAAAATGCCGAGCCCCGCGCACGCCATACCTGAGAGCATTCCTGCCCACGCAGCCATCGTGCTTCCCCAAGTTGTGTACAGACCACCGATGATCGCGCAGCCAGCGCCCGCGAAAAAGAGACTCGCGGTGAGATTGCAGTACATCGCAATCTTTTCATTGGGCGCGCGGAATGTCATGCTGAAGCAGAATCCGAATACCGCGACAGCGAAGATCGCACACTTGATCACGAAAATGTGCCGAGAAGATTTCATCGGCGGAAGTCCCATCCACTGACGAATGGGCATGATCACGTCCTGCACGAGAATCGAACCCCACGAATGTAGATACGCATTGTCGGTGCCCAGATACGCACCGAACATCGCAGCAACCACAAGGCCAAGTAAGCCTGCAGGCAACATCGCGCCGAGCGCAACAGGCACGCGAAGTTCACTCACCTGTCCGGCGGGCATCGCGGCGATCGCCTCTCGCACAGCCTGACCTTCGACGGCGTATGCAGGATGTTCAAGCATCGTGCGTACACAAAGTGGAAGCACGAGCGTGACGAGCATGAGCACGCGGAAGCGCCAGCCGTTCAAGATGTTTGCCATCTTGGATTCATGCGGCGTGATCGCTGCAGCGTTGTAGCCTTGGTCGCCCTGCCATGCTTTCGCCGTGTAAAGCAAGATCACCACTTGAATCATCCAATAGACGACATTGAAGTTTTCCTCTGCGTGCATCGCGCTCGGCGAGGGATTCACAAGTGACTTCCCATCGCGTACGGAAAGCAGCGTCGTTGAGAGATCGCTCCACGGGAACTTGAACAGCAACCACAATGTGAGTGCAGCAAAGACCAAGTTGCAAAAGACGCCTTGGAGGAAGTCCGTCAGCATCACCGTCACTTGACCGCCCAAGAAGATGAAGAACAACGCCGTGCTGATCATCGCGACCATGAGCGCTGCATACATGTCTACTTCATAACCACCAATGAGGAACGCGGAGGGCAAACCAGTGAGATGCATGAGGAAGCGCGCGGAGATGCCTGGGAACACTCCGTAGTTCAAAATTCCCGCAGTAAACGCTACGAATCCGCAGAAGATGCGAAACGCTCGCGAGTAGCGCATCTCCAGAAACTGTGCGAGGGTCAACGCACGCGTGCGGCGATAGCGATACGCAACCCAACCTGTAAGTGCGAGGAAGATCATGCCAGGACCTTCCATGAGTCCCCACCAGACTGAGGTGTATCCAACGTCGTAGTTCTGCTGGAAGAACCACGCGAGCGTGATGAGCCCAATGGACGCGCGCGCATCCGCAAGCGCGATTAGATAGCGACCCGCGCAACGATTCGCAGCGAGAAAGCCTGCGACACTTCGGCCGTACTTTCGCGTTGAGATACCCACGATCGCAAGCACAACGACAAGCGCGAGTGGGATCAGCCAGTCAATCAAGGTCATGTGCATGCGAGAGTGCTCAGGGGTTCGCGTCAGGAACGCGCGACGATCGTTGCAATGCCGAACGGGTGAAGGTCAAACGTAATTTCATTGCGCTTCGCGTTGTAACGCGCGCGGCCATCGGCTGCGGACAGCGGTTGCTCAAAGGCATCCGTGCGCGTCGCGTCTTGGCACCATGAAGGAAGCCTGACACACACCAATCCACGCGCGCCGTGCTTCTCCACGAGGCGAATGGCAACGCCTGCGCCACTCTCGCACGGCTTGATCGCTGCGATCTCCACCGACATCGGCGCATCTGCTGTCACCATGAATGGTTGCGCGAGGGCGCCCTTGCCTTTGCCCGCACCGAGCACTGTGAGTGGGCGCACGAATCGCTCTGCTTCCGCATCGATATCCGACGCGCGCCAATCACCATCGTGCGCAACGAGTGCGTAGCGGAATGCATGTAAACGTCGATCGCAGGTTGCGTCAGGGAAGTTCGGCGACTTGAGTAACGAAAGACCGAGCGTCGTCCGATCCGCACCAGCGCGCGCATCGCGTCCGTACTTTCCTTCGTCAAGAATCGCAACACCAAGCCCAGGCTCCGACACATCCATCCAACGATGACCTGGAACTTCGAACTGCGCTTTCTCGATACTCGTGTTGCGATGCGTCGGCCGTTCCATTGCGCCGAATTGAATGCCATACGTTGCCTGTCGCGCGCGAACAGCGAGCGGGAACTCTGCGCGAAGAAGGGTTTGCGACTCTCGCCAGTCCACTTCGCAAAGCACTTCCACGCGGCGCGAAAGTGCGTCGAGTCGATAGACCATGCGCAGTTCACTTTGTGTGCCGAGTTTTTGCAGCACTTCGATCTCGCCACGAATCCCGTTGTTCGTCAAGACACGCGTGCGTGCCGCGTGCTCTACAGGCGCCGACTTTTCGCGGTAGTCGCGATCGGTATCCCATGCTTCCCACCGTCGCGGTCGATCCTCAAAGAGCATCAACTGATTCAATGGCGCGAAGCCCCGCCCTGACGCATGGCTTGCGTTGAGCACTCGGTCATCCTCGGTGCGCACCAAGAGTGCGATGCGACCTGCGGCGTCGAGTTCCATCGCGAGAGAACGATTCGCAAGGAAGTGTGAGGAAACCTCCACGGGATCGGGTGAACCACTCGACCACGGCACGACCGCAGCGACTGCACACGCTGGAATCTCAGGGAAGAAATGTAATGCGCCCTTTGCGTCAACCGCGACTCCACTCGCATTGCTCGACGCAGGATTCATCACAACAAGCGTGTTCGCACCGCCGAGTGTTTGCAGTAGCGTCGAGACTGCGGACTCCGTTACGCGCGATGCAGCATCACGAATCGCTTGATGATCGCGCTCGGCGTCTTCATAGACCGCCGTAATTGACGAGCCTGGCAGGATGTCGTGGAACTGATTCAGGAGGAGCGACTTCCACGCTGTATCCAAAGAGACTCGCGTTGCGGAGCAGTCGCCACGCTTGGCGACCGCAGCAGCAAGGAACTCCGCGCGACGCAGCGCTTCTTCGTTCTCTACATTTGCCTGCTTAATCCACGCTTGACTTGTGTACGTACCGCGATGTAACTCGAGATAGAGTTCGCCGTCCCATCGCTGCGCTGGAGTCGCCGTGCGCTCAGCAGCATCCACATCGCGATGCAACGCGCCGCACCACTCGTGCACGCTCTTCTGTTCGACGCGCGGCAGTCCATCCCATCGCGCACCGAGTTGCGCGCGCTGCGCCATCTCTGGCGTTGGACCACCACCACCATCACCAAACCCGTACGGCTGTAACCAATGCGAACTCACCGAGTCACTCGCAACGAGATTCTTCTCGCCCGCGAGGAAGTCTTGCGGCAAAATGGAACTGTTGTAGTTATGTCCGGGCGTGAGATGGGTGAGAATCTCACTTCCATCGATGCCGCGCCACATGAATGTCACATGCGGAAAGCGATTCGTCTCACACCAACTCATCTTGTTCGTGACGAAGGTATCCATGCCCGCGTGCCGCAAGATCTGCGGAAACGATGCAGGAAACCCGAAAGTATCGGGGAGATACACCTGCCGCTGCGGCGCGTCCTTGCCGAACGCGCGCTGCCAATACGCGCAGCCATGCAACATTTGACGAATGAAACTTTCGCCTGATGGACATGTGCAATCGGGTTCGATCCACATCGCACCAGCAGCTTCCCATCGACCTGCCTTCACGGCGCGTTTGATGCGTGCGAACAAGGCAGGCGCGTCTTCCTCGACATACGCATACTGCTGCGCTTGCGAGCAGAGAAACCGAAAGTTCGGGAAGCGATCCATCAACGCGAGGACATTCGCGAAACTCCGAATGCACTTGCGACGCGTTTCGACCAGCGGCCACAACCACGCGGTGTCGATGTGCGCATGACCAACTGCGTTGCAAGTTGAATCCGCATCGCGCCGCGAGCCGAGCAGAATTTGATCGAGTGACTTGCGCGCAGTTCGAA
>QWPV01000060.1 GCA_003671055.1 Planctomycetota bacterium | reverse complement strand
GTGCTCATCGGCGGCTATCAGCCCGAAGGCGGGATGTCGTGGAAGCTTTCCAACGGTGCCGATCGCCTGCAATTCAACGGACGCATCGTGCCAGTGCGTGCAAAAATCGCCCGTGTTGAAGGTCTTTCCGGACACGCGGATCAAGATGATCTCATGCGCTGGCTCGGTGGATTCTCCGATACACCAGGTCGCGTCATCATCAATCACGGCACCGATGAAGGACGCAGCGCGCTCGCAACTCGTGTGCGCACCGAGATTGGATGTCCAGTGTCGATGCCAAACATTGGTGACACAGTGTCGATCTAACAAGACCCGCGTAGGCACTCGATTACTTGTCGACAGCAGCACCGCGTTCGATGCGTGTGATGGAGAAAGTCCACACCGCGGTCGAACCATTCTTGCCGCCCACGATGAGTGTGGTTGGATTCACGCTTGCAGTTCCACCATTCACCGCGACTCGATCCTGCGCGATGTAGTACGTGTCTTGCGCAACGCCGTCGCTGAGTTTGAGATCGATGCGACCCCACGCGCCAACCGCGATGACAGCTTCGCCATCCGCGTCGGTTGCCGTTTCAAACACTGGCGCAAGGCGTGTTGCTGCAGCGGCAGTCACGGTGATGCCTTCCACAACCTTGCCCGTCGTTGCATCGCGCACCGTGACGAGGTAACTGCCGCTCTTCACCGCGCCATTGCATGCAGCGAAAGTGAGCGCGAGCGAAAGACTAAGTGCAGTGCGAAGCGACTTCATAGTGGTAGGGAGAATAGCGACTCACGGTTCCTTGAAATCAAGCGATATTCCATAGGTCTCGCGGATGCCGAACACCGCAGGGATGGCGATGAGCATCGCGACTGCAGCCGTTGCAGCGGCGGCCATCCACGCGACACTTGTTCCGAAGCCGCTCGCAGCAAAAACGCCTTCAAAGAAGACCCAAAGTAGTCCCCAGCCTGCAGCTGACCATCGCACCAAGTTGGGCGCGCTCGTTGCAGCAGTGCCGCGAAGATCGGTACCGAACTGCTCCGCAATTGTTGTCACGAACACCGCCCAATAGCCGGTTGCGAAGCCGAGGAAAGCGACGGATGCGTAGAACATCGGCAACGATGTTGCGCCGAGCGTGAAGTACAGCGCGATCGCTGCGACGGTGAGCAGTTGGAACAATAGGATCGCTTTCTTGCGTGAGCGCATCCACTGGCTACACAGACCGCTGCAGACATCACCCACAGCGAGTCCGATGTAGCACCATAAGATCGCGTTTCTCGGCGATGGTTTGTTCTCGCCTGTGAGTCCGAGTGAAGCGCCGATGACATCTGCGTACTTCACAAGCACGCCGACGGCAAACCAGATTGGCACCGCGATCAACACCGTGCTCGTGTAACGCAGCAGTCGTCGCGGCGGCCACGCGAGTCGCCAGAATGCGCCCGCGCCTTTCGATGCTCCTGCCATCTCTTTGAAGAGGCCGCTTTCGACAACACCAATGCGAAGGAAGAGCAATCCAATCCCCAATCCTCCGCCGATCATGAACGCGGTTCGCCACGCGCAGTAGAGCGTGACGAGATAGGCAGCGACGGCGCCGAGAATTCCGACTGTCGCAACAACTGTTGTTGCATACCCGCGGCGTTGTTCCGAAACCAATTCTGCAACGAGCGTGATGCCCGCGCCGAGTTCTCCCGCAAGCCCAAATCCCGCGACGAATCGCAGCACTTCGTACTGATCGATCGCGCGACCAAGCCCGACGGCGTACATCCAACCAAAGTTTCCATCAGGGTTGATGTCCGCGATATTCGCGTTCAACAGATTCGCAACTGAGTACACGAGGATGGAACCGAACAGCACCGCAATCCGACCCTTTCGATCAGCGAGCACTCCCCACGCCAAACCACCGAGAAGCAACCCTGTTGTCTGCAGCGTGTTGTCGAGCCAGAGCCCCCAACTTTTTAATAACGCATCCGCAGCATCGGGCGCTAAACCCACGAGATCCGCGGCGAGTACCTCTTGAAGGCTGTCTTTTCGGACGAGCGCGAAGAGAAGCAAGTCGAAGATATCGACGAAATAACCCAGCGCAGCAACAACAACGGCGAGTCCGACGGCGTTTCGGCGCATGGGCATGCGGGGAAGCGTACTCCCCACGCGCTTGGAATCGGTAAGCGACTTTGTGAAGCGGAGGAGTACACTTTGAGTCGATTCTTCAAGAACGGTATTTTCGGTGATCCTCTCGCAATGTCCCTCCGTATGGTGAAGTGCATGTCAAACCGCAAGAACGCATTCACGCTCGTCGAACTCCTCGTCGTGGTCGGCATCATCGCGCTACTCATCGGCTTGCTCTTCACAAGCCTCGGCGAGTTCCGACGCCAAGCAATGCAGACCGCGTGCTTGTCGAATGAACGGCAGATAGCGCTCGCGTCAGCTGCGTATGCGGATGACAACCTCGGGCGATTGCCGTCGCCGCGCACGGATCGTCTCGCGAGCGATTCCGCTGTCTCCTATAAGAACATGTGGGTTGACACTGCTGCACCAGGCGGGCTTGTCAACGGCTATGAAATGCTCAAGTCGCTCGAAGGAGGTGCATTGTGGACATACCTCGGCCAAGATCAGTCCGTCTACAAGTCTCCGCAGGATCCCGTGCCCGTGCCACAGAATCCGCCTGGAACAAATCCCGCCAGCGTCAAAACACGTATTCGCAGTTACGCGCTCAATGGATTCGTGGGTGTTGGCGAAGGAAACTACAACGAACGATGCGACGACCTCTGGGATTTCCCACATCCGGAACATCCGACCACGCCAACTGAACTGAGGAAGCAGTGGTACAAAACTGTTTCGATCTCACAGATTCCACAGCCATCGCGCACGATGTGTGCGATTACCGAAGAAGATCGCTACAACTACAACACGCAAGGTTGGTGCATTTCGATTCACCCGTCCTACAACCAGCCGCTCTTTGGCGAATGGGTTGACTCCCCTGCGTTGTGGAACGGTTCGCGCGTGAACATGTCTTATATGGACGGATCCGTCGAATCCGCGGACATCATTTACCCATCACTTCAACGCCAATTCCAAGCTGATGCCGATTCGCACTGGGTGATTGAAGGCGGATCTCGCCCCGCATTCAAGTACATGTCGGATCGCATGATGCCCGGCATCATCAAGCAATCACTTCAGTGATTTCAATTGATCGAGCGGCAGCGCGTTCGTCGTGCATGCTCTCTGTTTGATGGCGCGCGAAGTTGGGTAGGTCAACGCCGGCGACGCGATAGCCCCGCGCTCCACTTTGGGGTCCGTAAACAACTTTGTTCGGATGAGGAGTACACTTTGAGTCGATTCTCAAAGCGTTGTGATTTCCGTAACTCTCGGGAAAACTCTTCGTATGGTGAACCGCATGTCAAACCGCAGGAACGCGTTCACGCTCGTCGAACTCCTCGTCGTGGTTGGCATCATCGCGCTGCTCATCGGATTATTGTTCACAAGCCTCGGCGAGTTTCGACGCCAAGCAATGCAGACCGCGTGCTTGTCGAATGAACGACAGATCGCGCTCGCATCTGTTGCGTATGCAAATGACAGCATGGGTCGATTGCCGTCGTCGCGCACGGATCACATCGGTAGCGTGGGCATTCCCATCTATATGAACATGTGGGTCGATACTGAAGCGCCGAGTCCGGGGCCGGGAGAACCGCCTGGCAGGATTGGGAACAAAGAAACATTGACATCACTCAAAGCAGGCGCACTCTGGACATACCTCGGACAGAATCCAGCTGCGTACAAATCGCCGCAGGACACTGAAGACACCACCAAACGCGTTCGCAGTTACTCGCTCAACGCATTCGTTGGTTGCGGTGCGGGAAGTTACGCCAATCGCTGCTCGGACCTTTGGGATTTTCCACACCCCGAACATCCAACGACGCCGCCTGAATTGAAAAAGCAGTGGTACAAAACTGTGACGATCGCACAGATTCCACAGCCATCGCGCACGATGTGTGCAATCACCGAGGAGGATCGCTTCGGCTACAACCTGCATGGCTGGTGCATTTCGATTCACCCCTCCTACGACCATCCGCTCTTTGGTGAATGGATTGATTCCCCTGCACTGTGGAATGGCTCGCGCGTGAACATGTCCTACATGGATGGATCCGTCGAAGCATCTGACATCCTCTACCCGTCACTCGCACGACAATTCGCAATTGATGCCGACACGCACTGGGTGATTGAGGGCGGATCTCGTCCCGCGTTCAAGTACATCTCGGATCGCGTGATTCCTGGCCTCGTCAAGCAATCACTTCAGTGATTTCAATTGATCGAGCGGCAGCGACATGATGAGATCCATAACGACTCGATCGTCGTCGGACCAACTTTCGCGATTCACGAAATCTCCAATGGGCTTTGAGCTCGCTTGCACTACGCCAAAGAGACGGTTGAACTCCGCGCGCTGCGCCTCATCCATGTCATCACCGATAGAACCGCGGTACGCACCGAGCGCGTCGTCAGCCGCATGACGCGCGAGAATCGCTGCGATGAGTGGCTTGAATTTCGGATCCTTCGCGGCCTGCAACTCTGCTGCGGGTGGCACGAATGGCGGTGGCTCTTGCGCGCCTTTGCCCGCACCATCTCCGCAGCCCAGAAGGATGAGCCCCGTAAGGAGAGCCATGGAAGTTGTTCGTGCGATGGTTGGGAAACCGCTGAGCATGGTGAAAGAATAGCGAATTCATGGACGCCACCCCCCACGCACGGTCTTGAAATGCTCTTGTTCTGAATCGATTTCGGAACTCTCTCCATTCGACTTTGAACTGCCGGAAATCGGGGTACCTTTGGATCGTCCATTCCCCCTTTCCCCATAGGACAACTATGCGACTTTTCTTAGCCACCGTTTTAGCGACAACTTCCCTTGTCTCTGCCGCAGATATCACTGTCACGCAGACAGGCTTCACGTTTAGTCCGTCCGAGGTGAGTGCACTTCCTGGTGACGTGATTCGCTTCGTGCGCACGGGTGGAAATCACACGGTGACGAGCGGAACACGCTGCAGTGGAGATGGCACGTTCGATTCGCCGCTGAATGTCTTGAATCCACTGTTCCTGTGGACGGTGCCTGCGAGCGCTGCTGGAACGACTGTCTCGTACTTCTGCGTACCACACTGCTTTATGGGAATGACGGGCTCGATCACTGTTGGGACTCCAGTTGTAATCGGCGATCTCAATAGCGATGGCGCGGTGAACGCACCCGATCTTGCGACGCTGCTGAGCGCTTGGGGCGGAAAGGGTCCAGCGGATCTTGATCACAGTGGATCAGTTGACGCTGCAGATCTTGCCATACTGCTCGGCGCATGGACTGGTTGAATCGCATCCTCGTTCGACAAATGCATTGCGCGATGTTTGTGACATCACTCTGCGTCGCACTCATATCGATTGGGCTGTCGAGCTGCCACGCAACGCCCGCAACCACGACATCGACACCGAGCGCGCTCGTCGGTGTCACGACGCTCGATGGAACGCCAACTGATCCACGCGTCGGACTGGATCGGTCGCTCGCTGTCGTCGTGTTCATCTCCAACGACTGTCCGATTTCAAACGCACTCGCGCCAGAAATTTGCTCGCTCGCGCAGAGTGCGCGAGATCGCGGCATCAGTTTCTACGCTGTGCATGCGAACCCGCCTGAAGATCTCACGCTCGTCGCAGCACACGCGAGGGATTACGGCTTTGCAGACGCGATGGTGATTCTCCTCGACAAGGATCAATCGCTCGCGCGGCTCACCGGCGCGAAGGTGATGCCTGAAGCCGTGCTCTTTCGTCGAGGAACACAGGGCGCGATCGAGATTCTCTACGACGGACGCGTGAACGATCTCTACTCCTCTCTCGGCAAGCGCCGCGCTTCGCCAACACGCAATGACTTGCGTGATGCAATCGACAGCGCGCACGCGGGATTGAACCCTCTGCCGTCTCGAACGAATGCCATCGGCTGCTTCATCGAAATGTCGCCGACTGCGCCCATGAGCCGATAGAGCGAGCGTGCTGGTCGAACGAATCACTCCGTCTGGTGTGCTTGTACTCAAGAGTGCACTTCTCGAACGCGCGGGTTTCGCGCACGGATTTTCCACTCGCATCGGCGGCGTGAGTGTTGCGCCGTTTGATGCGCTGAATCTGCAATCCTCTCGAGCGAACGCTGAACTCGCGGACGGCGAGCGTGACCTTGCGTCAAACCTCGCAGAGAATCGTGCGCGCTTTGCGTGTGCTGCGGGGCTCGCGACCGACGCGCGCATCGCTGAAGTGAGTCAAGTGCACGGCAACGCGGTCGCTCGAACGCGTGATGCGATTCTCACGCGCACATTCGCTGATGCGATGACGAGCATGCCAGGCGATCCCGCGGCGCTTGTGCGAATCGCGGACTGCGTGCCGATCTTGATCGCGTGCCCGTCAAACGGCATGGTTGCTGCAGTCCACGCGGGTTGGCGCGGCGTTGTCGCTGAAGTTGTGCTTGCGGCGATCGATGCGTTGCGTCAAGAAGGCTGCGACATCAGCCGAGCGCTCGCTGCAGTTGGACCATGCATCCGCGGCGCGCATTTCGAAATCGGCGATGAAGTTGCAGACGCACTCCGGAACGCGAATCTCGCCGCGTGTCTCGCGCCGACACGCAACGCGCAGGGAAAACTGCACGCAGATCTTGCTCTTGCTGTGCGCGTTCAACTCGAACGCGCTGGCGTACACCCCGCGAACATCGACGCAGATCCGCCGTGCACCTTTGCCGACGCAGCGCGCTTCTTCAGTTACCGTCGCGATGGTGCGCGCAGCGGCAGGCTCGCTGCTGTCATCGCAGCGACCAGCCTTCACCGAACTCCACATCCTTCGCTCTCGACGACGGATCCACCGTCATCCACTCCACCGCACCGTCCTTCAACGACGCCGTGACTGTTGTGTTGTGCGCAGCATGCAACCGAAACTTCCCGCTCCAGGATTTCGGCAGTGCAGGGCACACGATAATCTTGTCACCGACCGATTGCAGCAACATCTCTTGCATCGTCGTCAGAAGATTTCCGCCGTGGCATTGATCGGGAACCCAATCAAAGTTCGGTCCCCAGAAAGTGGGGAATCGAAACGCCTTGTTCGTGTTGCGCGACTTCGCGAGCACGATGGATGCCGCCTCATCCGCAAGACCCAATCGCGCCGCTTGTTGCCCATCTTGCGGCCAACCGTTGACGAAACGCTCGATGCGTGCGGCGAAACTCGCGCGACCCATTGCAAGATCACCGCGACCAACTCCTGAGAAGTTGAAGGGCCACACTGCGGAGAGTTCTGGGTTCTCGCAGTTCGAACGCTGCGGATCGAACTTCTCCGCTGCTGCAAATGTCTCAACACCTGTCGCCGCGTTCTTCACCGTTGGCAACGCTGGACACGTAGCGCGCATCCGTTCCCAGAGCGCGCGATCTGCACTCGATCCAGCATCACTCGGCAATGCACACAGACGCGATGTGATCTCGCGAATCCCCGCGATCGCAGGCAAATCGTTGACGACTCCCGTCCAGTACGTTTCAAGCGATTGCGTAGGTGTGATCACAAGTACGCCATTTGCGTCAAGCGAGAAACGCGTCGCGAAGTACTCCAACACAGCGCTCGCCATCGGAATCGTTTGCGCGTCAAGTTGCGCGCGATCGTGCGTGTAATCCCAATGATCGAGCATAAGCGCGACAAGTTCAGGTCCTTGATTCCACGCCCATCGCCACCACGCGCAGTCCACATCGCCAACAGCCTTGCCCTCGCGATTCCATCCATAGTCTTCGTTCGAGTACCCACCGAACGTCGTCATCGTTTCGGGGAAGTACGCGCCACTCGCGCCGTAATAGATTTTCGCCCGCGCCTTCGCGATCGGAAGCAGTCGCGAATAGAACGCGAAGAGCGACTGCATCGAATCGCCATCTCCACGCGCAAGCATGCCGTGATAGGGCAAGCGCGTGTTCTGCCACCAGAACGCTCCACCCCACGCGCGCCAATCGTCGTTGAACGGTTTGCCGTTGATGGGCGCTGGCGCAATCGTGAAGATCGAACCGTTGAACTTCACTGGAAACGCGCCGCGCGTTGCAGCGAGCGTCACGTATCGTTGCAACGCATACGCCTCTTCAAGTGTCGTCGCGCCTTGGGTGGCGAGCGCCGCTTGCGCTGATTCGCCGACAAGCACATCGTCGACATAGAGTTGAAGAACACCACTCTGAAACACGAGTGCGACATGCGAGATGCGCTCGGTGCTCAATGACGCCTGACTCTGCAACAACGCGTCGCCGACAATCGCGCGCAACTTCCCATTCTGAAGATCGAAGAGAAATCCGTCGGAGCCGCCTGCGGTGAGTTTGTCGGCGATGCGGCCTGTCAAATTCGCGGACGCAGGCTTCACCCACGCATCAATCGTGAAGTCGACGCTCGCTTCGAGCTCAGGCGCGAGTTCCAACTTTGCTCCATTCTCACTCGCGACCACGACACTCGTGTCTGCAGTGACGAAGCGAACTTCTTTGATCTCGCCCGCAAATTGATTCTGCCCGTTGGAGTCGTACCCAATCCGAAGCGGATGCGCGTTCTCGAGAATCGACTTCGCGGGAGCGGATTCGATGAACACGAACGAGTTGGTCCATCGCGCGCTCCACCAGGCCGCCGTGCGCGCAGAAACTTCGGTGAAGTCCGGCACGGACGCCGCGCGCTCTTGAAGTCGTTCGAGCCAGCCATCGAGATCATCCGCCTGCGAGCAACTCGCGGTGATGTGCAGTGTTGCCTCCGTTGCAGGCGCGGTGGACTTCATCGTCACGCGGTCGACGCGAGCAAATCCTTCGCCCTCGATGCGCCCGCCGAATGTCCGCAAGATGAGTGGATCTTCAACAGCGCTCGCGACGCTCGCGAGTCCCTGATGCTCAAGCGACATTGGCGCGTACGAAAACTCATTGCGGTGGTACCACACAACCGCATCGGGGTCGACGACGAGCACATCCGCTGATTCCTTCACCTCAATCGTCGCGGGTGCGTCGTGCATAAGCCATGAAGACTTCAACTCATCGCCTGTGAAGGATCGCTCCGTCGTGCGCCACGGTTCAAGCGTCGCGGTCATCGTCCGCGCCGAGTCGCTTTCCATTCGAATGAAAATGCTCGGCGATGCTGCGTCGATGATCAGTTCTATTCGCGCGTCGCCCGCTTGAATCTGAAGCGCTCCGCGCGCAAGCAACAGTGTTTGCGTGAACGATGCATCCATCGAGAGCGGAGGTTCGCACACAATGCGCACGCGGCCGAGTTTCAGTAGTCGTTCCGCTTCACTGAAACTATCCGTGTGCGAGATCAGCAGCACGAGATCGCCGTTGTCTTCCACCCACACATTCGCGCCGAGCTCACCGTTTCCCATCGGCATCGAGCCCGCAGCGTTGTGGCCTCTCTCGCGCCACACAGGATTGATCAACGCGAGTTGCGCAAGTGCCGCGTCGTTCGGTCGCGATTTCCACGCCGATGCGCTCAAAAGATCAGTCGACGCCTTCGGTCCACAGCCGAACACCAATACGAATGCGACCAACGCTCCACCGTGCAGTCGTTTCAACATCCTCGAAGTGTTGCAGAATCGCTCGATTCATGCGCTTCAGCGCTTCAACGCTTCAGAAAGGCAGTCAGCCTCGCGGAGATGCCATCTTTCATCCAAGAATCTCCCGACACAACTTCGATCCATGATGTAGGTTGATGTGCCTACTTCTTCCGCTTGTGCGCCCGTCTCACACGCGACTCTCAACGAATCTCATCGAATCGCTATGTCTACTCAACGCACCCTCATCTTCTCTTTCGCGCTTGCTACCGCTGCCATTCTTCTTGGTCAGTGGAGTCACAACGCACACGCGCGAATGGGCGGCGGCAAGGGTGATGGCGGCGTCGCGGGTGGAAGCGCAGATTGCGCGACTGCCCCTGCGGCAATCCTCGGCGCAAATCCTTTCGACACGACCAACGCAACTGTCGGACTCGATGTTGCTGCGGGCGGCGGATGTGACACGCACACGATGTTCAAGGTGAACTACTTCACGTTCACGCCTTCCGTAGATGGGATGTACGTCTTTAGCACTTGCGACGAAGAACTCTGGGACACGCGACTCGCGGTGTTCTCCATCTGTGGCGCGAGCCAAGTGCCGCTCGCGTGTAACGACGATGCGTGCAACTATCAGAGTCAACTCGCTGCAGTCCTCACCGCGAACACAACCTATCGCCTCGCGATCGGCGGATACGGCGGCGGTGACGGCGGCGCTGGCATAATCAACATCACTTTCAATAGTGGTGGCGGCGGTGGTGGTGGTGTGGGTCCTGATGTCATCGTGGGATCACTCTCGGATATCGAGAAGTACGGCTCAGTCGTTGTCGGCGGGCAAACGATCATGGCCTACGCGATCGGCACCACGAGTTGCAACATCGGTAACGCGTTGCTTGATTGGTTCTCCTCGCCAGACAATCGTCACCCATTCATTCCGCAGAACATGTATCGCATCAAGGGCGGACGCATCGAACAAATCGGCATGGGCTGGGGTAAGCACGGTTTCTACGCGCTGCAAGATTCTCTCTGCGGTCCATGCATTCCATCACCAAGTGGCACGTGGCTCGGCGTTGGTTGCTCTGATCCTTACGGCGCAGGTCTCAACGGCAGTCAAGGCGGACTCGGCACGCGCACTGAAGTGAACGCAGCCACCGGCATCTTCCCTGGAAATTTCAACGCGGGAATGCCTGCAGCACTAGCGACAATTGGTCGACGCGTGCAAGTGAATGCAAATGACTTGAATCCAGCGATGAATCCTGGCGCTGTGTATCTCTGCGAAGGTCAGTACATCCATGCAGGCGATGCTGCCGCAGGCAACGACAACAACAACGGCTCATGGCGTTCGATGACAGTCGGCGCGCTCACGAGTGGCGCATACTTGCTCACCCCAACAGGCGCAACGAACCAACAGCAAAGCGCGATCAACGCATGGCGCACGATTGTTCCCGCAGTGACGCTCGTGGATATCGATGTTGAAGGCGACGGTCGATTCATACTCGGTTACAACGTCACCGACATCGGCAGCGGCAAGTGGCACTACGAGTACGCGATTCAAAACATCACCAGTGATCGCAGCGGTCGATCCTTCAGCGTGCCCGTTCCTGCTGGCGCGATCATCAGCAATGTCTACTTCAAAGATGTGAACTACCACTCGGGCGACGCCTACGCCGCAACAGATTGGACAAGCTCCACCGCGAACAACGCCGTCACATGGACGGGCGGCACCTACGCAACCAGCGCGAACGGCAACGCTCTCCGCTTCGCAACGCTCTACAACTTCGCGTTCGATGCAAACTTCCCGCCCGCGAATGCGACCGGCACACTCGGACTCTTCAAGCCCGGCGCACTTCCAACCGTCACCGTTGCACTCCGAGGCCCAGCCGCGCCAACAAACCCCGCAGATCTCAACAGCGATCAAATCATCAACGCCGCCGACCTCGCCATCCTCCTCAACGCCTGGGGAACCGCAGGTCCTGGCGACATCAACGCAAGCGGCAGCGTCGACGCCGCAGATCTCGCCGCACTCTTGAGCGCTTGGACGGGATGACAAACTGCATGTGTCCAATGTGCGCGCGACGGAATCACTTCCGCGCGCGGCGCACATTCGAATGTGCTTCGAACCACCGCGCGAGATTTACTTCTGAGATCTCTCCAGCCGCGAGTGCGAGAAAGGTCTTCGCTGCTTCTGCCTCCGTGGCGGTCATGTGAAGTCCGTTCAATTCTGCAAACGTGAAGGAAGCGATCAGCGCAATTCGCTTGTTGCCATCATGGAATGGATGGTTCTTCGCGAGTCCGTATGCCAACGCCGCGGCGAGTGCGTGTACCGTCGGCTCGGTTTCGTAACCCACTTTGTTCTTGCAACGCGAGAGCGCAGAAGTCAACAAGCCCTTGTCACGAACGCCCCCGAGCCCGCCATGCTCAGCGAGAGTCTCCTGATGAAGTGCCTCCACAGCACTCGCTGTCAGAAAACGCCACTCGTGGCTTCCTCGACTTGATGGCGCCTTCTTTCCCTTGCGTTTCGGTCTCGGTGTCGTCATCGTGCGAGTTTCCGAAGTGCACTTCGGTAACGGCGAGCAATCGAACGACCAGCCTTGAGCTCAACTTCGAGCGCGGGGTCGTATGGAGTCAATTCGATTCCGCGAGAAGTCTCCACGACATGCAATTGATCCCCGCGCGCAAGGCGGAGGCGAACCACGAGCTCCTTCGGAAGAATGATCCCGACGGAGTTCCCGACTGCTGTGACTCGAATAGCGCTCATGCTCGAAGTATAACATTCGTAATACACGAGGCAAGTCCCGTTGACAACACACGGATCATCCTTCGGGCGAAACCCCAAACTGATCAAAAAACGGTCCTTGCTATCCGCACGGTTATGAGTCGCGCAATCGCGCAAAAATGTCGCGATTTGTGCTTCTGCGCGCAAATCACTCTGTCGCCGCGGTTGCGCGAAGTAGGCTGATTCCGTTGGGCATCCTCCCCATCCTGTCGATGAGATCTGACCACATGTTGTTCTTCCCCTCCCGTCGTCGTCTCTCACTCCTCGCGCTTCCACTTGCTTTCGTCAGCGTGAGCATTCTGAATGCGGCGGCAGTCACGTCAAGTGCGACGGTGCACGCGCCGCTCTTTGGCGACCATCCTGACTACAACATCTTGTTTGTCATTCTCGATGACGTGGGTGCGGATCAACTCACTCTCTCGAATCCCGCTGGCGTGGGACTCGCGTCGACGCCAACCATCAACGCGATCGCTGCGCAAGGCGTGAACTTCTCCAACTGTTGGGCCACGCCGCAATGTTCGCCGAGTCGCACGTGTTTTTTCACTGGTCGTTACCCGAGTCGCACTGGGGTCGTGACTGCGCTCACCGCACAGACGCTTCCTCAATCACAGTGTTCGCCGTATGAGACGACCACGCCGATGATCCTTGGCGCGGATGGATACCACTGCAAGCTCGTGGGCAAGTTCCATCTCTCGCAAGAAGATCTCAATCCCGCGGGCATCGCTGCGCCAGCGTCGAACGGATTTACTGACTTCAACGGCACTCTGCTCGGCGGTCCTCCTTTCATCGATCCCACGATTGCTGGTCAAGTGGATTCCACGACCGTTGTCTACAGCTGTGGATTTCCTGTGAGTGGAAGTGCGCCTGCGATTTGCGCGTGCGCGTTTCCCAATGGCGACTGCACACCTGGCGTAAATGCGCTCGAATGCCTTGCTGCAGGCGGTTTGCCGCTCGTGGCGTCCGATGGTACGCCGATTCTTGAGTGCAGCGCCGAAGCAGCTGCGCGCATCGACTGGACCGCAACGAACGGTTCGTATGCGTGGCCTCGCACCATCAATCGTGATGGCGCAGCGACGCAAGTCATTCCTGTACGCAAGCATGCAGACATTGTCCAAGCGGATGATGCGATCACGTTCATCAATGAGCAGCGCAGTCAGGCAGGCGCAAAGTGGATGTGCACACTCTCGTTCACGGGCGATCATGATCCGTGGCAACCACCGCAGCAGTCGAGTCTTCCGCCAGGAACTGTGTGGCCCAAGGGTCTTCCGATGGCGTGTGATGTACAACCGAATGTGCCGAACCCCACCGCGCAGCAGCGACTCATTTCCAACTGGACGATCGAATCACTTGATGTGCAGCTTCGTCGAGTGCTTCTCGCGACCAATCTCGCGACGCTCAACAAGCAAGGCGCGCTCACGCTCAATGCTCCTGACACTCTGATTGTGGTTGTCGGCGACAACGGCTCTTTCCTCAACACCGTGCGTGCGCCATTCAATCCGTTGCGCGCGAAAGCGACTGCGTATCAAAGTGGAATCTGCGTGCCTCTCGTTGCTGCAGGCGGACCAACTGTTGCGCCAGGTCGACGCTGCGACGAGATGGTGAACGTCGTCGACCTCTTCCAACTCTGGGGCGAGTGCGCGAATGTGAACGTGAACACTGCAGTTCCTGTGGGACGCAAACTTGACTGCCGTCCGATGCTTCGTTACCTCACAAGTGCCAATGCGCCCGCTGCGCGCGAATGGAATTTCTCCGAGTACGGCACGGAGTACCTCGCGGTCCCCTGCTATCCATGCTTGATTAGCGCCAGCAGCGTCGCCACCTGCACCGACACGATCCTCACTTCCGAGTCGCTCTGCAATTCGCAAGGCGGTGTGTGGTACGGACCAACAGCGACCGCTCCTGCAGTGGCATCAACCTGCTGCGAGTTGTTGAGTCAGCAGCCTGAAGGGACAACGTACAACTTCATCTACGCATCGCAACAAGCGCTGACTGATGGACGATGGAAACTCGTCTATAGCGATCAACCAACATGCATGGTCGAGGCTGGCGTGTCCGACTATGAGTTCTACGATCTCTCGCAGTGCTTCGCCGCACACCTACTTTGGGGACGCGGCATCGACAACCCCAGCTTCAACTTGCTCGCCACTGGCACGACCATGACAAAGGTGCAGCAATTCAACTACAACCGATTGCTCGCCAAGATGACCCAGATGCAAGCGTCGCTGCAACATTGCGATGGCGACATCACCATGAACGGCATCGTCAACGGTGACGACGCAGCTGCGCTCCTCAATTACTGGGGCATGCCAAGCGTCGCTGACATCAACAACGACGGCGCAACAGACGGCGCCGATCTTGCGATCCTCCTCGACGCGTGGGGCCCGTGCCCTGGTTGATCATGCGCGCTCGATGACGCAACGTGTTACTCTGCGCTGACCTTGGATCGCGCGCTTCATCACGCCTTCCTTCGCAGACTTCCTCGAGAAGTGCTCGTCTGCGCGGCTTGCGCGGTCGTGCTGAGTGCTTCTGGCTGCGTCGCGAATCAACCCGTCATCTCGCGGCCACCAACGCTTGGCTCAGAATTGATTTCGCTCGATGCCGCGAGAGACTGCGGACTCCTCACGCACGCTGAATACACCGAGCGGAGAGCGGAAACTATCGCGCTGTGGATAGCGATCGCAACCACGCCAGTTCAAACGCGCAGCACCGAGGTTGCGAAGTGAAGCAACACGCGCTGCGCATCGTGTGCTACTTGTCGCTCGCCTTCAACACGGGTTGCTTCTTTTACCGCCCGCGCGTTGATCAAGACATCACCACCGGCGAGAAGCTCCGCGCGATTGCGCTCACGAATGAGCCGCAGTTCAGTGAGTGGCTCGCCGCGCGACGCGGGATGTCCCCCGACCACGTGCGCGAGTGTGCTCTTCTCACGCGCATGCGGCTCCTCTCAAACCCACCGAACATGCGCGCGGTTGTACGGGACATCGCGCGGACAACGCCAACAAACTACCCGACTTACTTGCCCGGCTTGTACTCGCCCGTTGATGTTGAACTCGCTGATCTTCACCTTGCTCGAACTGCAGGCGCGATCAACGATACGGAAATGCAAGTGCTGACTGCAGCGCTCGCGGAGCAAGCAAGAATTCCGTTGCTTCGCCGAGCGAGCGAAACTGCGCCCGTCGCAATCGCAGGCACTGTGCACTACAACGCATTCTCGGGACCCGCGACGCTTTACAACAATTCCAGCGATCAAGCGTCTCGCGAAGCGTTCCTTGGAACATGGATCAGCGTGTGGGTCGGTGCGTGGACGGAGGCTGCATGGTTTGGACCAATCGACCCCGTCACACAACCGCTTATGACCAGGCCGTTTTGGACGAGCGATCCAAACACTACGCCAGAGGTGTATACGGATCTTCGACGCGCGTTCTGGATACATCCCACGATCGAGCCAAGTCAGCGGGCCATGCAGCCCGAGTCCATCAATCCAGATTGAACGCAGGCTCCACGTCTTTCGGCGTCGCGATCCACTCCGAAATCGCGTCAGTGAATTGTGCTCCGAAGTCTGCGTAGCGCTTCTCGCCAACGCCAGGAATGTCGAGGAACTCTGCCTTCGTGCGTGGGAAAATTCGCGCCATTGCTGTAAGTGACACGTCGCCGAAGATGACATACGGCGGGACTCCGCGCGTGTCAGCAATCTGTTTACGCAATGCTCGCAGCACTTCGAAGAGTTCGCGATCACACTCGGTGTTTGCTTGCTCCACGCTGCTCCGTCCCTTTGCACGCTTGCGCGTTGCAGTGCGTTCGCTGCCTGTCGGATCATTCAGCACTGGCGCAACTGCCTTGCGTACGAGAATCGGTTCACGACTGCGCAGCGCTTCAACACCTAGTTTGGTGAGTGAGATCACCGCAAATCCATCACGACCGAGTTCGAGTAATTCAGATTGCAAGAGTTGCCGACCAAGTTCGATCCACGCAAGCCGCGCGCGATCTTTTCCAGCGCCATAGGTGGAAAGCGTTTCGTGATTCCATTTGCGAATCTTCTCGGTGTTCGCGCCGCAGAGCACTTCAGAGAGGTGCTGCATGCCCACATAGAAGCCGCTCTTCTGATGGACACGAAGCACGCAACTCATGAGTTTCTGTGCGTCAAGTGTGACATCTTCAAGCGCGCGCGGCGTGAGGCAGTTGTCGCACGCACCGCAACTCATCTCGGATGCGGCGTTGTAGGTTTCACCGAAGTACCCGAGTAACTCCTGGCGCCGACACTGCGCACTCTCCGCAAATCCAACGATGCCGCCAAGTTGCTGGCGCGCCACTGCCTGCGCTGCAGTGTCGGTGATCTCAGCGAGAAAATGAAGGTGCTTGGCAACATCGCCGCGCGAATAGAGCAACACGCACTCGGACGGCAATCCATCACGACCAGCGCGACCAGTCTCTTGGTAGTAGCCCTCGATGTTCTTCGGCAAATCCGCGTGCGCGACAAATCGCACATCGGGCTTGTTGATCCCCATGCCGAACGCAATCGTCGCGCACACGATCCGCACTTCATCGCGAAGGAACGCGTCTTGATTGCGCGCGCGTAGACCCGCATCAAGCCCCGCGTGATACGCAACCGCACTGTGACCAGCCTTCACGAGTGCTGCAGTGATTGCCTCCGCGCCCTTGCGAGACTGGCAATAGACGATGCCTGAATCGCGTGGCATTCGCGCGGCAATGTCGATCACTTGCTTTGCCGTTCCATCTTTGCCGCCCGACTTTGGCTCCACGCGATACAAAAGATTCGGTCGGTCGAAACTTGCTAAGAACACCGACGGCTCACGCAATCGCAGTTGGCGAACGATGTCTTCACGAACGCGCTCGGTCGCAGTCGCGGTCAGCGCAATAATCGGCGCATCCGGAAACGCATCGCGCGCTGAAGCAATCTGTCGATACTCGGGGCGAAAGTCATGCCCCCACTCACTAATGCAGTGCGCCTCATCAACCGCGAACGCTTCTACGTTCCAGCCGGCAAGCTGCGCAAGAAAATCACGACTCACCAATCGCTCGGGCGCGACATACAAAATCTGATACTCACCGCGCTCAAGCTTCAACTCGCGCTTGCGTAACTGCGCACCATCAAGCGTCGAATTGAGAAACGTCGCGGCAACACCCGCCGCCTGCATCTGATCCACCTGATCCTTCATCAACGCAATGAGCGGCGAAGCAACGACCGTCAACCCGCGACGAGCAAGCGCCGGCAATTGGTAGCACAGACTCTTCCCAGCACCAGTCGGAAGAATCGCAAGCACATCCCGCCCATCAAGCGACGCCTCCATGATCTCGCGCTGCAAAGGACGAAACGTGTCATACCCAAACACACGCTTGAGGTCATGCAACAACAAAGGATGAGTAGTCATGGGAGCAAGAGCCAAAAAGAGAAACCCGCACAAACAACCCCGAGCCGCCCGAGCGTACCGCAGGATTTCGCACATTCGAAGAACCCCGCCATTTTGCGAGAGACCGCATCTCCAATCGAGGACAGGCACTTTCCCCCCAATCAAGGACAGGCACTTTCTCCCAATGCGCTCTCCAATGCGCTCTTTCCTGAACGACACACATTGAAACGCTCTACTGCGGAGTCGCCGGCACTGGAGGCGCGGCAGGCTGTTCGTCAACAGCCGC
>QWPV01000006.1:38419-75040 GCA_003671055.1 Planctomycetota bacterium | reverse complement strand
CAAAGCCGAGCGTAGTGATCGTCACCATTGAAAAATACAGCGCCTCATCCCACTCGAGCAGTTCGGAGTGCGCGTGCACCGTGCTCCAGTACGCACTCGGATCGACTGCGGAAATGTGCCTGTGCAGTGTTGAGAATCCGACGGCAACCAAGAGGTACACCACAAACCCGCCGTACACGCGATCGTCAAGTTCCGCGGAACTTCGAAGCAACGTGACACCCAAAAGCAGCGCTGCGTACATGTAGTACACAAAGAGCATGATTTCAAGAGGGCTCTTCGCAATTGCGTTGATATCAAATCCGTATCCGACGCCAGCCCACACCACCGCGCCAGCAAAGAGCGCCACGAGTGGCACCGCACGCTTCCAACTCGTCAGTGCAAAAAGACCAAGGAGCGGAACGAACGCGAAGAGTGCAGGGAAAGCGGTCGTGGGCCGACCTTCGCCATCAACGAAGAATGGATGAAAGGCGAGCAACGCAACCAAGACGAAGAGCAGTGGCAGAGTGCGATTCTTGAGCCATTTCCATGGATCGGTAGGAATGGGAAGGCCGCGCATCTGCGAACGATAACACGATCGACTCATTTGCCCCGAGAAGGCGGGATGTATCGTGCGTGCTTCAGCGAGGACGCACCTACTAATGCCAATCAACACAAAAAAAGCGCCGCGACGAATGCTGTCCTTTCATTGCACTGGATGCATGAAGAGCGAACTCGATCGCGTGCAAGCGGCTGAAGATGCGCACACGCTCGCGACAACTGGAAACTGGAGTGCTGGCGAGATTCTTGATCACTCCGCGAAGTTGTTCGAAGTTGGGCTCGATGGATCTTCCGAAAGCCTTGGATTCCTCCCGCGCCTGATGGGATTCCTCTTCAAACCGATGATCCTCCGCTCGAAGGCCATGCCATCGGGATACACGCTGCCCAAAGGCTCGCCGTTTCTCCCGACGCCTGGAGTCACGTTCGATCAAGGCATGCAGCGCATGCGCCGAGTGCTAGCGCGACTCGATGCGGGCGAGAAGATGACGAAGCGCAGTCCGTTCCTAGGATCAATGACGCATGAGAAGTGGATGCGCCTCAACCTCTTGCATTCGCAGATGCACATGGGCTTCATCGCCTACGCCTAGTCAAACCCGATCAATCGCGTTGCGAACGATGCGCGCGAGTGCTTCAAGTGCGACGGGCTTGCGAACGAGGATCAGAATTCCTGCTGCCTCGGCGCGCGCTTGATCGGACGCATCGCCGTAGCCAGTGCAACACACCACGCCGAGCGTTGGCCAGCGCCGTCGCACCACCTTCGCAAGTGCGATGCCATACATGCCCGGCATCATGAGATCTGTGATGAGCAGCGAGAATGCAGCATCGACCTCAAGAATCTTTAACGCTGCTTCAGCACTTTCTGCGACTACCACGGCGTAACCGAGTTCGTGGAGGAGTGCCTGTGCCACCTCGCGAACGACGCGTTCATCGTCCACGAACAACACGCGCTCACCGAGCCTCGCTCGTGGCATGTCGCATAGCGCGTCAAAATTATCGCGTTCTCTCATCGGATCCATCATGGCTCCTCAACCACGTGTCGACTCGCACCACGAAAGGCGCGTTCTGCGGTCGAAGATACATGAGGCTGCGGCTGAGGCGGCAAGTTCCCCATTCACGGTTGAACAAATGGGGAACCTGCCCCATTCAAGGCCTTCACTTCCGATTCGAGTAAGTGGCTGTAGAGTTCTCGCTATGCAGGTAACACCTTCTCGGTCGCTTCGGAGTATTGCCTGCCTCCTCATTGGTGCTGCGCTCATCGCAGCCTTTGCGCAGGGGTCTGTCCCTCAGAGCAAACCCGCCGCGACTGCGCCGACAGTTCCACCGGCAACCGCGCTGCCTCGACTCCTTGTTTTCTCAAAGACGGCTAGTTTTCGACACGACTCGATCCCCACTGGGATCGCGTGCATTCGCGAACTCCTCAGCGCACGATATGAAATCGATGCGACGGAGGATGCATCTGTCTTCACCGCAGAAAATCTCGCCCGATACAAGGCGATCGTGTTCCTCTCCACCACAGGGAACATTCTCGATCCCGCGCAAGAAGCTGCCCTTGAGAAATTCGTGCATGCTGGCGGCGGATTTGCTGGCATTCATGCGGCTGCCGACACGGAACACGAATGGCCGTGGTACGGAAAACTTGTCGGTGCGTACTTTCTCACGCATCCGAAACCACAAGAATCGACCGTGATAGTTGAGAAAAAAGACCACCCCTCCACCGCGATGCTGCCAGATCGATGGACGCGATTTGATGAGTGGTATGTCTACAAAGACAACCCTCGCGCTCGCGTGCATGTGCTTGCCTCGCTCGATGACAGCACTGTCGAAGGCGACGACATGAATGGCGATCACCCCATCGCATGGTTCCAAGAGTTTGAGGGCGGACGCTCGTGGTACACCGGTGGTGGGCACACAAAGGAGAGCTACGCGGAGCCGCTCTTTCGTGCGCACATCGAGGCGGGAATTCGTTGGGCTGCGGGCGAGTCGATGCCATCCGCAACTGCCCCCACAACTCCTCTCACACCGCTGAATTAACGGCATGGGAGCCGGGCAGAATCTGTGAAAAATTTTGAAAAATTGTCACTTAGTGGCGAACTGCTTCTTCCCTTTTGCAAATAGTCCCGCTATATTTCTTTTGTCGGAAAGCGAAAGCGAGCCGACACCAAACAAGATCTTTTCCCCCATGGGGCTACTGTCTAGCCGATCAGACAGTGGCCCTTTTTATTTGGTCACGAGCTTTCCCTAGCGCTGCAGGGCTGACCGAACGCCGCGCGTGAGAAACGCTGCCGGGCCCGATTGAAGACTTGCGCGATCCGCTACCGCATCAGCGAGTAAGCGCCCAAGAACAGGGACAAACTTAAATGCGTGACCGTTACACGCTGTCGCGACAATGACATTCGGTGACTCTGGGGAGAGTGAATCGACGATGAAGTGGCCGTCCATCGACTCCGTATACAAGCACGATGCGCTCGCGACGACCTCAGCATCACGCGCAACCTTCACAAACTGCCCTACGCGCTGACGCACGCTTTCAGCCGCAGCATCCGACACACTGCGCGTCATCGACGCAGGATCAACCGCGCTTCCCCCGTGCTGGTGAATTCCAATCTTGAGCCCATGCGGTGCGCCCATGCCTTCAAACGCTGGAACTCCGTACGGCGCGCCACCTTCACCATCGTCGAAGAGCCACACGGGCATCGCGTTCGTGCTCAATGCTGAAGCGATTGCGGATTTGGCGCCTGCGCCGAGCCACACGATTATCTGCTGCGTCGGCGTGAGATTGAATGCGCGCAAACTCTCGTCATGCGCTAACAACTTCGGCGCCCACGCTCCACCGCACACGACGAGCGTCGATGTGTCCACCGTGCTGCCGTCGGCAAAATGCACGCGAACTCCGTTGTTGTGATTGATCCAGTGCGTGACTTCTGTGTTGGTGCGAATCTCAGCGCCTGCATTGCGCGCACGCTCGAGCTGCACGCGAATCGTCTCTTCTGGTCGAATGAATCCTGCGTCGTGTTCGTACACGAGCTCCCATGCCGCGGGCAGATCGAATGCGTTGAACTTCCTCGTCGCTTCTGCGCCGCTCATCGCATCGACGCGAAGATCGTGCGTCCTCGCAGCGCGAATGGTCCCCGACACAATCTCATTGTTCGCGATGCCGCCTTGCAGCAATCCGACTCGTTGAATGAGTGCGACGCCTGCATCGCGTGCGAGTCGATCGAATGCTTCGAACGCTTCGCGCAAAAGCGGCACATATCCCTCGTGCTCGAAATATGCCAATCGAATCACACGACTTCCGCCGTGTGAACTTCCCATTGCGTGTGGTGGTTCAAATCGATCCACGCCAAGGACACGCGTGCCTCTGTCTGCGATGGACGCGAGCGCGGACGATCCAATTCCGCCAAGGCCGAGGACGATGGCATCGAAGTGCTGCATCGCGATTAGTAATCCCAGCGCGAGAGCAGCATCGCAAGATCGTCTGCGATAACCGTGCCATCGAGGGTGAGGTCAGCCAACCCGTTGCCGCCCCAACTCGAAAGGAGAATCGCGAGATCCGCCGCGTCGGTGAATCCGTCCGCGTCGAGATCGCCTGTGTTGAAGTCACGCGCGGTGACTATCAAGGAGAAGACCACCTCGGTGAACAATCCCGACGCATCCGTGCCGCGAAGCGTCATCGTGTGCGTACCGACAGAGAGGTTTCGCTTCGCAAGCACCCGACCAGTGCCGAGTGCGCCATCAATAGAACTCGTCCATGTCACGCCTCCATCGTTGAAGTACTGATCTTCCATATCCCACGCACTGGCGTGAAAGATGACAGATGAACCTTGCGCAACAACCGCGCCACTGTTCGGTGAGAGCAGATGCACATCGGGGGGCGCGCCGCCGCCAACGGAGAATCCTTGCGATAACTCAGCGTCAGTGGTGTTGAATCCATCGCTCACGCGAAGGCGGAATTTGCCTTCATGTGCGCGGCTTTGGGGAAGCGATGCTGCATCGAACGCGATGGATCCCGACGCATCGTCGAGCGCGATCGCGAACCACGCGTCGCCACAGTCGGGCGAATACAACAGGTTTGCGACGAGCGCATCGCCATCGCGATCACTCGCATTCCACTGCAGTTCGACTTGATCGACGAGTACATCAACAATCTCGCGAGGCTTTCCAATCACAGGATTCATCGGCGCAATCGTGAGCGATGCAACGACGGGCGCGTGCGCACTGCGGTCGAGTTCCGCGAGCACTTCGCCTGTGCGAACTTCACGCAGCGTCACACTCGCGATCTCCCCTTCATCTTCAAAGCGCGGCAAGACCGCGTAAAACGATGTCTTGCTGTGCACGGTGCACTGCGCATCGCATTGCGTTCGGCATCGAGCGGTGTCTTTGCGCAACGCGTGGATCAGCACGCCATCCTTGTCATAGGCCTCGACCCACACGTTGCCGGTGGGGTCGTCGACATCAATGATGCCCGAGACCAAATCAAACGCGGGCTGCAGCGTGATGCGTCGCTGCGCATGATCGTGCGTGCCCGCGAATCGAATCGCCGGTTGTCCTGCATCAGACGCGCCGCCAGCACCGCCGTCTCCTTCGCCGCTTGCTGCCGTGCATGCAGAACGCGAATCGTTGATAGCGTCGAGGTAGGTCGTCTGATTCACCCACGCGTCGATCGTGTCGAGCCCTGCGTACATGATGTCCTTCTTCGTTGTCGGCATCGGCTGCGGAAGCGAGAGTGGATCACGCAGATGATTCTCGACGTCGAACCCGACCGTGCCGATGGATGTCGTGTTGTGCTGTTGTCCCCAAAGATGCCCAAGTTCATGGGCGAATGTGCGCTGATACTTGGAGAGTTGCGTGTTTCCAAACGCTGCCGCGCCAGGAGCACCAATCGCAGCACCATTGCCGCTGTAGGGATTTCCGAGGAGCCAGCCGTAGATGAACTCTGGTCGTGTGTACCCCGCGGCTGGAATCTGATTCTGTCGAATGTCGTTGAGTGTGTTGAGCAACGTCGTGGACGACGCGTTGACATCCGTCGTCCAATTCAAGTTCCCGAGCGGCGAACGGTGGTAATTCCAATCACGCACGCGATAGATGCCACGAACAAAATTGTCGCCATTGCCCGGTTGAATCATCGACGCCGAGGGCAAGCCCCCACCGAGGGTGTAGTTGATCGGCACGTACGCCAACTCCACAATCTTGCGGCACTGAAAATTTCGATTGAGGACGGAGCCGGCGTTGTTCGCGTAATTCGTTTCAACGATCGTGCGAAACGGATTCACGGCGACAACGAAATCCACATCCGTACCAACAGGTGGAACGAAGTAGAAATTCAACGTGTCATTGAGATTGGCGCTGTTTGGCGCGACCGGCGCACTGATCGGACCGTTCGTGCTGTACAGCGGCGAGCCTGCGATCTCCACACCGTTGGAGTACACGCGCACAAGTGCATCGACGCCTGGCTGCGGGGTCGTTTGCCCATTGAGCGCGACCTTCACCCGAATCGAGGTTGGATTGAACCCGACCAGCGCGGTTGTGTTTCCACTCGCTTGAAATCCTTGCGTCACTTCGATCGCGGAAACGGTGAGATCCACTGCGGTGGCTGCGCTTGCGAACAACCCCATCGCGATTGTTCCAACGGCGAGAAGTGAAGGGAACTTAATCATGGTCGCTCGTTGCGAGGTCATGGCTGCGTGTTTGTCCGAATACGACTCTACACCACATCTCAAGGATCCCTAAAACCCAAAGCCAAAGTTAGGGGTTATTGTCACACGCACGCACCGATGCAGAACACGGACGACGCAACCTCCACTTCGCCACTCGCGATCGAACCCTTACCGGCGCACCGCATTTTCACGCGATTTCTAGGGTTCGGCGCCCGCGCGTTTGGTGGACCGACTGCACAAATCGCGTTGCTGCATGAGGAACTTGTGACGCAAGATCGTTGGGTGAGCGAGGAAAGATTCCGTCGCGCGCTCGCGGTCTATCAAGCACTCCCAGGACCTGAAGCGCATGAGTTGTGTTGTTGGTTCGGCATGCTCCGCGGCGGACGACTCGGCGCGATCGCTGCGGGTGCTGGATTCATGCTGCCAGGCGTTGCACTCATGCTCATTGCGAGCGTGCTCTATACGCAATTTCACGATACGCAAGGGTTCATGCAACCGATGCTCGTCGCAGTACAAGCGGCGATCGCGGGCGTGATCCTTCGCGCGGCGTGGTTGATCTTTCGCCGCATGACCCGAACGCGTGTGACTCTGTGCATCGCGATCGTCGCGTGTGTGTCGATGCTCGCGTTGCACTTCTTCACACCAGCGTCAGCGCTCGAAAGTGAAACCGTAGGCGCGCGAATACCAACGATTCCTCCACAAGCACTCGCGCTTTTTCGCGATGGACTCTGGGGCGGACTCACGAGCTTTGGTGGTGCCTACGTCGCGATACCGGTCCTCGAAGCGACATCCACCGGGCCACACGGATGGATGCAGCACACGCAGTTTCTCGATGCCATCGCAATTGCAAGCGTGCTGCCAGCGCCGCTCGTCGTGTTCGCAACATTCGTCGGATACATAGGCGGCGGCTGGTCGGGCGCGCTCGCCATGACTGCAGGGATCTTCCTTCCTGCGTTCTCGTTCACGCTGATTGGACACAACTTCTTTGAACGCGTGATACAGATGCCTCGGCTCCATGCGTTGCTTGACGGAGTCGCCGCGATTGCCTCAGGCGTCGTTTGCGCGACAGCAATCCTTCTGACTCTCGCTGCGCTGCAACCTGCGAGCACCAGCGCAGCCAGTCTCCACAGCACGCTGCCTTTTGCGCTGTTTCTCGGTGGTTTGCTCATCGCGACGCTCTATCGCCGTATCTGGACGAGCGTGCTCATCGTGGCAACCGCGGCGCTCATCGGCGTGTTGTCGTCACTCGCGTTCTGACCCTTGATGCGTTGAGCGTATTATCTCGCGCATGTCTTCTCGCGATGATGATGATGGCCGACAGCGCACACGCCGCCCTCCACTGACCGTGTTCCCCACCACGCTCTGGGAGTATCCGAGCCAACACTACGACAGTCCGAACATGCGTCGCGCGCAGGGCGATCGCCCGCTTGTGATTGATGGCGACTCCGTTGTGGGCGCAGGAAACATGCAGGGTGACAAGGATTATGTTGGCGCAACGCCGTCATGGGTCATCTGGCAGTTGCTCACACGCTACACGCGCGAGAAGGACACCGTGATCGATCCGATGTGCGGATCGGGAACGACGCTCGATGTGTGCCGCGACCTCGACCGCAAGGGCATTGGCTTCGATCTCAATCCGCAACGCGAAGAGATTCGCAAGAACGATTCGCGCAAACTTCCGCTCGAAACCGGAAGCGCTGATTTCGTGTTTATCGATCCGCCCTACTCAACCCACGTCGAATACTCCAATGATCCTCGCTGTATCGGCCGGCTTGACTCTGGTGGCGAAGATCAGGGAGCCTCGTACTATCGTGCAATGGACGATGTGATTCGCGAGATCCATCGCGTGCTCAAGAACCGCCGCTATATGGCGCTTTATGTCAGCGATTCTTGGCGAAAGCGCGTTGGTCCGAAGGGTGGCGGTGGTGGCGAGTTCATGCCGATCGGCTTCGAGCTCTTCTCCATCATGCGTAAGTACATGACACCTGTCGACATCATTTCCGTGGTGCGTGGAAATCGAAAACTCGATCGCGGTAATTGGCGCAAGGCCGCTGAAGAAGGAAACTTCTTCCTGCGCGGCTTCAACTATTGCTTCATCTTCAAGAAAGTCGACGACGCAGGCTCCGCCTAATTCACGGCTTCAACGCGCTGCGGAATGGATACATCGGAAGCGCTTCTGCGTTCACGACGTTCGACGTCTCAGGGAAATTCTGCCACGCATACGCAACCTGCGTTGGGTTCGCGATGGTTGACGAAGACACGATCACCGTGTCTCCTTCGATCACGGCATCAGCCCACACAAAGACTCCATCGTCTCCAGCAAGTGCGAATCCACTCGGTGCGCCACCGCCGCGCGTCGTGAGACCGCTCGCGTGATCGAAGCGAAGCGTCACACTCGGTCCAACGCGAGATGCACTCGTGAAGAGTGGTCCCGCCCAGCCGCCAGTGGAGGCGTGGTACACCTGCTCAAGCGCCCAGTGCGAAAGCCGATTGCCCACTTCTCGCTTGTTTTTAGGGTGAATATCGCCTGATGATCCGATGTCGATTGCGGTCACAAGACCCGCTGCACCGCGGTGCTCTCGATTGATCGCGTCAACGCCTGCTTCTTGTGCGGCGCGAATGGAACCCCAACCTGGCTGTACTGGTTCTGTTGGCGCGGCTGCCATGAATCCCGCGAGTTGCACATTACCGAATGCCAAATTTGGGTTCGCCCACACTGTTCGCCAACCATCGACGAGCGCCTTCAGCAGCAGCGCGTACTCCGCATGCTCGCCTGCATTGGATTCACCCTGATACCAAATCGCGCCTTGCACTGCGTATGGAACGCACGGTGCAATCATCGCGTTGTACATCGCCATCGGTGACTCGAACTTGACGTTCGGCTCCTTGAGTGGATCAAAGCGATCGGGGTAGGCGATGCGTGGCACGTTGCCGCCCTTCTCCCACTTCCATGCGCCAGTGAGTGAAAGCGTTTGTGTCGCATCATCTTCACGCACGATCCGCATTGGTTGATCCTTTGCGAATCCCCCATTGCCTGAGGCGTCGATCACACAGATTGAAATCGAGTGCAATCCTGCGGAGAGTCCGGAGGCCAATCGATACGCGCGGGGCTTCTCCCAGTCGCCCGCTGTGTCACCAAGACGCATGTGGTCGACGTACGCAACATCGCTGTCATCAATCGCAGGAAGTTCGAAGCGCAACGACGTGTTGGCCATCGCTGCGGGAATCGTGAAAGTACGGCGAAACCAGACTGTTCCATCAAATGCTGCGAGCGATGGATCAATCGAGCCAAACATGTTCGGGAGCGTGCACGTTGCCCACGCTGCGTCGTTGTATTCCGGCTTGTAGAAACCTTCCGTGCTGCCGCGCTCCGTTCCCAACGTCGCTGCGAAGAAATCTTCCTTCTGCCGCGTGTAATGACTCTCCGCGCGATTGAGCAACTGTGCGATCGTCGACCCATCGAGTTCGCGCCAGGTCTTTTGTGATCGATCCATCGCTTCAATCTTGCGATCCCATTCGCGAAGCGTCGCGAATCCTTCGCGTGGAATCCATGGCTCGATGCGCGATCCGCCCCACGAAAGATCGAGCACGCCGACAGGCACATCAAGTGTCTTCGAGAGACCTTGAGCAAACGAGTATCCAATCGCTGTGAACGATCCAACTGTGCTTGGACTCGCAACAGTCCACGCGCCAGGAACGCTCGACTGCGGAGACGACGCCGTGAGGTGCGGCGCTTTGAAGATTCGAATCGTCGCGTTCGTCGCTTCGAGTTGATCGCGTGCAGGATCGTCCGATTGCGACACGGGCCACTCCATATTGGATTGACCAGAGGCGATCCACACTTCACCCACGAGGACATCACCAATGCTTACTTCATCCGCACCGCTGGTGACGATCAACACGCGCGGTGTCTTACTTGCGTCAAGTGGATCGAGTGCAACGACGAACTTTCCATCTGCACCCGACTGCACCTGCTTCGCTTGCGCGCCAAAGCGCACCGTCACGAGTGTGTTTGCGTCGGCGGTTCCCCAAACTGGAACACTCACGCCGCGCTGCAACACCATCGATTCAGAAAACGGCGATCCAAGCGACAATCCTGCATCACAGAGCGAGGTGATGAAAAACGAGAGTGCCGCGAAAGAAGAGAGGAGAGTTCGATCGACCATGTTGCGATGTTCCTCCCTTCGCTCCCGCCGCGCAAGGCGCATTCGGGCGCGGAAAGCGCCCTACTTCCTTCCGCCAACCGACTTCTCTCAAAAACGCTGCAGCCACAGCGCAGAAGTGCCGATTCATGCACATCTGCGGTCGCACTCGCGATCGCGAAAAATGAGCCCCCGACCCGAGCCCTTGGCATGTGTGGAGTTGCAGGATTTGCATCATGGAGTGGATCTTCGCGTGATCGCGATGAAGATCGTCGCGTTGTGCACGCGATGTTGCAGATGATCGCGCATCGCGGTCCTGACGACACACGCGTCGAATGCACTTCGTCCGTTGCAATCGGTCACGCGCGCCTCGCCATCCTCGACCCCGCTCGCGGCATTCAACCCACTCGCGCGCAATGCCCCACGGGGAGCGAGGTGCTCGTCGCATTCAATGGAGAGATTTACAATCACGTCGAGATCCGTCGCGAGTTAAGCGCACTCGGCGCACAGTTTCACACGCACGGCGATGCAGAAACGCTGGCGATGGCGATCAGCGCATGGGGAGCGGAAGCACTGCCGCGCCTTCGCGGAATGTTCGCACTCGTCGCATGGTTTCCCGACAGCAACGAACTTCTCCTCGCTCGCGATCCACTCGGCATCGTTCCCATGCACTGGACGATTGCGCAGAGTTCGAACCGCCCGATGCTCGTATTCGGCAGCGAGATTCCAGCGATTCTCAAACATCCCGCGGTTCGCAAAGCGCCCGACCTCGCGTCCGTTGCTGCGTACCTTCGTATGCCGCGAAGGACTTTCGGCGAGCGCACGCTCTACGAAGGTATTCGTTCACTTCGACCAGGACATCTGTTGCACGCATCGCTGAGCGAGTGCGAGCCGAATGTGCAGATTCTCGCGTTCAATGCATTTCCTCTCGCAGAGCCGCAAGAGGAGATTTCCTTCGCCGACGCAGCCGCGCGGGTTCGTGAAGTGGTTGTGGAAAGCATCGTGAAGCACTTGCAGTCTGATGTTCCGATCGCGAGCTTGCTCTCTGGTGGCGTGGACAGCACGATCATCGCTGCGATCGCGCGTGCGCATGGTTGTGGCGCATCGACATTTGCCGCTGGCGCGGAAGGCGATGACTCCACTGCCGGTACGGATGTCGCGCACGCCCGCGATGTCGCTCGCAGACTTCGCAGTAAACATCACGAATGCATCGTGCGACGCGGCGAGTTTCTCCGTCGTTGGCAACATTCGATTCGTACGCTTGGCGTTCCGTTAGCAACGCCCAACGAGATCGCAATCGGCGCGCTCGCGCAGAGTATTCAACCGCATGCAAAGGTCGCGCTCTCTGGCGAAGGCGCTGACGAACTCTTTGGCGGCTATGAGCCGGCGATCGCCGCAATCCAAGGATTCCTCGACCACGCGCACCATCACGGCACCCGACCCTCCGCGCAGGAAGCAGCCGCGTTCCACCTCGATGCGTTCTCATGGGCGCCTGGCGCAGCTGTTTCTGAACTGCTTGCTCCGAAGGCTCGGCTTGCTGCGCGACTCGAGCCGTTGCTTGAACAAGAACTCGCGCACCGCTTTGAACATGCAGGCGATGCATCGCAGCTTGAAACGCATCTTGCAGTGCAGCAAGAGTTCAATCTTCTCAATCTGCTCGAGCGGTTGAACTCGTCACTCATGTTGTACGGCGTTGAAGGACGCGTTCCATTCAGCGATGTCCGCGTCCTTGAAGTTGCGCGAACCATTCCCGCGTCACTGCTCTTCGCCGAACACGCGTCGGGCACGACATGCACCCGAACGCTCGTCGGCAAGCGCGTGCTCAAGGCAGCATTCGCTGATGTGCTTCCGCCCGCGATTGCCACGCGTCCGAAGGCGAGTTTTCCGCTGCCCTTTCAAGAGTGGATGGCCGACTGCACTGGAGTGCTCGAAGGCGAGCCCGCACGCGCGATACTTTCGAGTGCCGCAATTGAACTCGTGCGCAACGAGCCCTCGCGGCACTGGCGGCTGTCGTGGCCAATTCTCAATGTTGCGATGTGGGCGAACTCGACGTTTTAAAGTCTGCGCTGCTGTTGGACGAATGCACGGTTGGGCGTTCTCATACGCCTTCTCATGGACCAAAAAGAAGAGCACGCACCATTCCTCTCACGCTTTGGCGACGCGGCGTCTGCTGCATTGTGCGGCGCGCTGTTGCTTGCAGGTTTCATCGCGGAGAAAAGTGACGCGCCAGACTTCGCACTCCTGCTCTTCGGCGGTGCGTACCTTGCGGGCGGATGGGAGCCGATGCTTGAGGGCTCGCGCGCGCTTCTCAAACGCCGACTCGACATCGACTTCCTCATGGTTGCGGCCGCGCTCGGTGCAGCATCGCTCGGCAACTATGCCGAAGGCGGACTGCTGCTCTTTCTCTTCGCGACAGGACACGCCCTCGAACACTACGCGCTTGGTCGAGCGCGCAGCGCTGTTGCAGCGTTGAGCAAACTTGCGCCAGATCGAGCTCGACTTCGCAAAGATGGAACCACAACAGTTGTCGCCGCGTCGACGCTCGTCATTGGCGATGCGATCGTCGTGTTTCCAGCGGAACGCATCGCTGCTGACGGCATGGTGCTCGAGGGAGCAACGCAGGTCGATCAGAGTCCAATCACGGGCGAGTCGATGCCTGTGTCGAAGGATGTTGGTGATAGCGTGTTTGCTGGAACGCTCAACGGTGATTCTCAAATCGTCGTGCGAGTCACCACTGCAGCATCAGAGACGCTCGTGCAGCGCATGGTTCGACTCGTCGCTGATGCGCAGAAGTCGAAGTCGAAAGCTGAGCGCTCGGCTGAGAAATTTGTTCGTGTGTATGTCCCATGTGTTGTCGCGACAACACTGATAGCGTGGATCCTGCCACCGCTTGTCGGTTGGCTCGATTGGAACCAATCCTTTCTGCGCGCGATGAGCATGCTCGTTGGTGCCTCACCGTGCGCGCTCGCGATCTCAACGCCCGCAGCAGTTCTGGCAGGGCTCGCGCGTGCAGCGCGTATGGGCGTGCTCATCAAAGGTGGCGCGCATCTTGAAGCACTCGGCACGATTCGCGCGATCGCGATGGATAAGACCGGCACGCTCACCACGGGAAAACCAGCGCTCGCGGCAGTCGTCACGCTTGATGCTGTTGACGAATCAGAACTGCTTCGGTTTGCAGCGGCGGTCGAATCTGCGTCGAACCATCCCATTGCGCAGGCGGTCGTCGCTGGCGCACGCGCGCGAAACATCGAGATTCCTGCGTGCAGCAATGCATCGCTCATTCGTGGCAAGGGTGTTGAAGCAGATGTGCTCGGCGTGCGCGTGGTCGTCGGGCGACCGTTGCTCTTCGCAACCGATGGACATCCTGCGTTGCATCGAAGTGTCTTTGAAGCGATCACTACGCTCGAAGCGCGCGCGCTGACCGTGATGGTTGTCGTCGCAGGCGAGCGAACACTCGGTGTCCTCGGCGTCTCAGATCGTCCGCGCGCTGAAGCGCGTGCAACAGTCGAACGACTACGCGCGGAAGGTGTGCGCGTGGTGATGCTCACCGGCGACAATCGCGCCACGGCGCAAGCGATCGCAAAGGAAACAAGCGTCGAGGATTTCCAATCCGACCTCCTGCCTGAACACAAGATCGACAGCATTCGCAAACTCCTCGCAACGCATCAGTCGGTCGCAATGATCGGTGACGGCGTCAACGACGCGCCAGCACTCGCCGCTGCAACCGTGGGCATCGCGATGGGGCGCGGAGGAACCGATGTTGCACTCGAAGCTGCTGACGTCGTGCTGATGAGTGATGATCTCCTTCGCATTCCCGACGCGATCGAACTCGGTCGCGCGGCACGAAGCATGGTGCGACAGAATGTGTTCATCGCGATGGGCGTTGTCTTTGCACTCATTCCACTCACGCTGCTCGGCATCGTTCCGTTGTGGCTCGCTGTCGTGTTCCACGAAGGGTCCACGGTTGTCGTCGCGCTCAATGGGCTTCGATTACTTGCATGGCGTCCAACCGTTACCTCCACAACGCAACGCGCCTCTCACTGAGAGGCGCGTGCGGAAGCAATTGAGTTGATGACCTGCAATTTAGAAGAGCAATTGGAACTGGGCGCGGACGACCCACTGTCCATCGTTCGTGTCCTGGTTGGCTGGTGTGTAGTCCACGAGCCAATTCGCGCCACTGTTCGCGAAATCTACGATGGGCGTGAACGCGTACCCGAGATCAGTTGTGATTTTCAAGTTCTTGTTCGCAACACCTGCGGGGAACCAGTTCGCGCCCAAAGTTGCCACGTTCAATTGCTCGTAGTTGCCATTCGATGCATTGCCAGTGCGGAATTGATTTGAATCGCTGTTGCCGATTTCCCAACGGAGATATGGCTCGACATCGTCCGTCACGAAGAATCCGCCTTGTATCACTGCGCCCCACTGATTCATCGTGTCACTCGTCCCGCCGCCTTGCACTGCGAGCGGACCACTGAGACCAACGTTGCGGTAGTAGCCAGCAGCAAAGATTGTCGCGCCACCGAACTGGACAGTGACGTCACTCGTCGCGCCCCACATATTGTTGGCGTTGGCGAACGCACCTGAGTTGCGAAGATTCTGCGTCATGAACGCTGTACCGACAAGCCATCCAAACTCATCCCCGCGGTAACTGTTGAGATCGCCAAACTGCTTCCACGTTCCCGCGCCCTTGAACTCCACACGGCCCGCGTACGCGAAGTTCGTTTCGTTCACATTGAATCCAGTGTTGAGTGAGCCCGCGTAGTTTCCGCTTGCGCCCGCATTCGTCACAACGTTCACGCCGTTGGCTTGGAATCCATCGCCGTAGTAACCGCGCAACCGGACGAGGTCGTTGGACCACTCAACTTGCATGCCCTGCTCGTACTTGGCGGTGAAGAAACTCGTGACGAGCGAACGCTCCACGGCGAGTTGCGCGCCGGAAGACACAAGTTCTTCATGCGCATAGGGTGCCTTGAATTGCCCGACTTTGAAGAGCAGCCCGCCGCCGAGATCCTTTTGGATGAATGCATTCTCCAGCGTGCCGTTGTTCCCGTTCGTCGCGTTGCGCGCGTAGACAGGCTGGACTTCGAACATCCACGAAGGATCGATGATGAAGCCTGCGAAGGTGAGTTTGAGTCGACGAGTCTCAAATCCCCAGTTGTCGGTCGCAGCAGTGTTGGTGCCAGCCGCAGGCGCGCCGCCTTCGGTGTCACGCTGGTTGTACGCCCATCGCAATTGCAATTGTCCCTTAATGACGAGTTTGAAATCACCACTCGGACTCGCGAGGAAGAACCCGCCTTGATCTTTGTTCCAGCCCGCGGTTGCGCCCGCACTCTGAAGACTTGTGCGCGAAGAAGAATCCGCAAGGACATCCTGCACGATTGATCGGATCTCAGAAGCGCGTTGCTCGGTCAACCAATCACCATCCTCAACCGCATGCTCTTCGAGGCGCGCGACCTTCGCGAAGAGCGCGTCATTCTGTGCTTTCAATTCTGCGATTTGCGAGAGCGCTGCATTCGTGTCATCCGCGGCCGCAAGCACGACGCTCGTGAGCGAAAGTGCGGTTGCACACAAGGCGGCGCAGTGAGAGGTCGATCGTTGCATGTTTGGAAATCCTTGTGAAGAGATGGCTGGGCGTTGTCTGACGATTGCGCGGTGATTTTACGTTGAGGAAAGATCGCACCCTGAGGCGGTGCGCGCAATGCCTTGCGGGGCGTCCCTATTGGTTCACACAATCTAAACAATTTTCGCACAGATTCTTGAACGAACGAAAACACTGCTATTCGTGATTGTTCAGGCAAGAATAAGACCGCGCTTCCACATCATTTCTGAACACAAGACAAACAGGAATCCTGCATTTCCTGAACTCCTCGCGCCTCAATTATGTGCGTTGTGTTTCCTTTCAATGCAGATCTCCTTTACATGCCCCACATCCCGTTGCACAGTGCCGACCGAGCCGCGAGGCTGCCTCTTCATGCAACCGATTCATACTCGTTTCGCGACAGCCCTCACGCTCAGCGCGATCACGCTGCTCTCCGCGTGCACCGCGGCGCCGACATCACCAGCGACTCTCACCTCTAGCGTCCTCATCGTGCAGCCGATCATCCTCACGGAGATGTACTGCCCCGTCACTGGTGAACTCGTGACCATCGAGAGCCCGAGCGCCGTCTTCGAGGTGTACCCCGTGTATTGCGCCTCACGCGCTGATGCTCGTCAATTCGCCTCACTCGAGTACAGCCAGCGCGCGAAACTTGCTGCAGAGCAAGTGCTCGCACAAAAGGGAATCGCGACCAAGACGTGTCCGCTCGATGGCGAAGATCTCACCGCCACCGCGTGCGCAGTGGAGTTCGAAGGGCAGATCATTGGATTCGGAGATCGCGCGGATGCGAATCAATTCAAGTCACTGAAGCCTGCGCAGAAATCTCGCCTAATCGCGGAGTGGAAAGCAAGCGTCAGCTGAACTTGCATTCGACTTCGATGAGTCCGAACTCCGCTTGCATCGCGGAGGCGAGGCTTCCTTCGACCATCTCTGATTCAAGCGCGCAGGGAAGCAGAGTGAAGTACGAAATCGTGCGGCCAGAGTTTCCGATCTGCGTCCCCTTCACGCTGCAGCCCATGCGACGAAGCGCGTCAGCGAGCAGAAGCGCGGCCTTCTGACGGTCCGAACCCACAGGGAGCCGAATCTTGATTCGTGCTGCGCGATTGCGTTCGATCCACCAGAGAATGATCCAACCGAGAATCGCAACAGCGATTGCGGTGACCCACTGCGTGAGGCCGCATGCGAGTCCGATGACGACAACGAGGATCGCCTTGCCTGTCGCGCGTGGGTTGTCGAGGACGGTGCGGAATCGAATGAGGCTGCCGATACCGAAGACAACGAATGCCATCGTCTGATCGATCACCACGAGAATCGAAACGACTGATGCGAGCAAGCCGAGAATCACAAAGGTCTTGCGCTCTTCATGCGCTTCAAGCATGTCCTCTTGTCGACGCCCGCGCGGATGCCACGCGATGAGCGATGCGAGGACCACGGCGAGGAGCATTCCCGCAACCAATTCGATCCAGACGTATCCGTGAAAGAATTGATTGAACGCATGGGTCATGCGCTGCAACGCGGTGTCTTTTTGTGTGCTCGTCAGCGCCGCCGCCGCTGCGCTTTTCTCAGACTCTCCCTCAAACATAGATGCCATGGAGGGCTCCTGCGAGAAGCCCGCCATCATGAAGAACATTGCTGCAATGAGAAAACGCATCCGCTCATAGTGACCGCTTCGCGGGTTGAATGCAACTTATAAACAACCTTATCTGCGACGACGAACGCCCATAAGCGAAGGAATCATCGCGCGTTGTGGCTGATTCGATTGCGTCGACATCTGACGCATCTTCTCGTTCCACTCGCCGACACGCTTGCGCACTTCGCCGATTTGCTCCGCGTTCAGCCCTTGCATGCAGGCTGCTGCCACCGCGTTGCCTTCATCAAGTGGGCCGAATCCGAGGATCCCCTTCTCGACGTCGACACGCACAAGACGAACGCCGAGATCCGAGAGCATGACAAGTGTCATGTGCAACTCAGGATCGTCGAAAGTCTTTCCAGCCTTCATCATCGAACCGAGCACGCGACCAGCTGCGATGAGCACAGGCTCGTTCACTTGGCGCACTTGTGTGACAAGGCCTGTGATCTTCTGCCCGATTTCACGCGATTGGCGCGTGAGGCGAATCTCTTCTTCGTTCACGCGAATCGTGCGACGGAACGCATTCACCGTTGCAGCGATGTACGCGACTCCAGATTCAATCGCGGAGAAACCGATCGCGCTCGCATCGCCGTTTGCAGTCGGCGTGGGATTCTCTTCGACGATCGTGCAGAGCTTTTGCGACGCATCGACCGTGACTGAGCGCGCGCCGAGTTCAGCGAGCGCACGGAGTGCCGCGTGGTACAGCAGATCCTCGGTCCCCTTCTCGCTCGCGATCAAACCAGCAGCCTGCGCGAAGACTTGCGGGATCGCTTCATCCCAGGTGATCTTCTGCGTCACAAGTTTGACAAGACCAGCGAAGTGATCTTTCGAAACTTCGCGGAGCGGGAAATACTCACCGTTTACTCTGATAGTCGCTGACATGGGATGGAGATCGTAGCACCCTGCCTCGCAGCGGTTGAACCGTTCGATTGCGCGGATTCTCCTCTCCCGTACGATGCGCCCAATGACCATGGAACTCGCCACTGGCCCAGTGGGCATCATCATGGGATCCCAATCTGATTGGGAAACGATGGAACATTGCGCGAAGACGCTCGAAGCACTCGGCATTCGGTACGAACACCGCGTCGTGAGTGCGCACCGCACACCCGATCTCCTCTTTGAATATGCGTCGACTGCGCGCGCTCGCGGCATCCAAGTGATCATCGCGGGCGCAGGAGGCGCAGCGCACCTTCCCGGCATGGCGGCGTCCAAGACGGATCTCCCCGTGCTTGGCGTTCCGGTTGAATCAAAGGCGCTCGCAGGACTCGATTCACTTCTCTCCATCGTGCAGATGCCTGCAGGGATTCCTGTCGGCTCGCTCGCGATTGGAAAACCTGGCGCGATCAATGCTGCGCTTCTTGCTGCGAGCATTCTTTCGCTGCACGATCGTGAAATCGAAGCGCGTCTCGCTGCGTTCCGATCGCAACAAACTGTGGCTGTCCTCGCGCAACCCATTCCGGGTGTTCGTGCATGAGCGAGCGCACTGTTGGAATCCTCGGCGGCGGGCAACTTGGACGCATGCTCGCACTCGCAGGCACGCCGCTCGGCATCCGATTTCGTTTCTTCGATCCATCGCCCGATGCGTGCGCACGGGATGTTGGCGCGCTCACGGTTGGTACGTGGGATGACGCCAATGCGCTGTGTCGATTCGTGCACGGCTGCGATGCGGTGACGTTTGAGTTTGAGAACGTGCCAGCATCAAGCCTCGATGCGCTTGAGTCGATCGTCCGCGTGCAACCGTCACGACTCGCGCTCGCGACAAGTTCCGATCGCATCCGCGAGAAGCGATTCTTTCAATCGTGCGGACTCGCGGTGCAACCCTTCGCTGAAGTCGGCAGTGCAGCGGAACTCGACATCGCTGTTGCGACAGTTGGTGTTCCTGGAATCCTCAAGACGAGGACGCTCGGCTACGACGGCAAAGGTCAACGCATTGTGCGAGACGCGCGTGCAGCACAAAGCGCGTGGGAATCCATCGGCGCCGTGCCCTGCATTTATGAAGCACTCGTGCCGTTTGATCGCGAAGTCTCGATCGTTGCCGCGCGAACAGTTGTCGAGGGCGCAGCGCAGTTCGACGCATATCCGCTCGGTGAAAACGTGCATCGCGACGGCATTCTTCACACGACGATCACGCCTGCACGCGTCTCGGATGCGCTCGCACTTCAAGCGCGCGATGCTGCGCGAACCGTTGCGGAGCAGTTGAACTACGTCGGTGTGTTCGCGATCGAGTTCTTCGTCGCGGATGGAATCTTGATCGTGAATGAGATGGCGCCTCGCGTGCACAACTCTGGACACTGGACCATCGAAGGTGCGGTGACGAGTCAGTTTGAAAATCACATTCGCGCAGTGTGTGGGCTTCCACTCGGTTCATGCGCGCCGAAACTTCCATGGAACGCGATGGTGAACATCGTGGGATGCGTGCCGAGTCCTGAGAAAATTCTCGCCGACCCCGCGTGCAAATTGCATCTCTATGGCAAGGCAGCGCGCGCTGGTCGAAAGACTGGGCACATCAACGTGAGTGCGCAGAGTGAGCGCGCGCTCATCGAATCACTCGCGCAAGCCGAGCAAGCGCTAGCGCACTCCAGTTGCTAATCGCTGCTTCGTGAGCGCGACTGCTTCTGGCGCAATATCGAAACCAATCGCGCTTCGACCAAGCCGCTGCGCCGCGATGAGCGTTGTGCCGGAACCGCAGAACGGATCGAGCACGATGCCCTTTGGTGGACAACATGCTTCCACGAGAAGTTCCAAGAGTGCGAGCGGCTTCTGCGTCGGCCAACCGCATCGTTCCTTGGACATGTTGTTCAGCGATGGAATGTCCAAGACATCGGTTGCCTTCTTCGTAAGCCCTTGCATGCGCCGACTCGTTGCTGGCACGCGTGGAGCGGTGTAGTGCCAGGTGTCACCCTTCGCATACCACAGCAAATCATCGTGTTTACGCGCGAACATGCGTGGGCTTGAACCACCGAGCCCGTATTGCCAGATGAGGTGATTCAAGAAACGCTCGCTCCCGAACAACTCATCAAGCAACACACGCACGCGATGCGATGCGTGCCAATCGCAGTGCACGATGATGCTGCCTTCAGGCTTGAGTGTGCGGTGCGCGAGTTCGAGGCGAGGTCGCAAGAATTCGATGTACGCGTCTACGCCGGCGAAGACATCGCGAAATGCGCCGCGTGAACTTCGATGCGTACGACCTGTGTTAAAAGGCGGATCGAGATAAATGAAATCAACACTTGACGCAGCGACCTTCGGGAAGAGTTTTATGCAATCCCCGAGTCGCACATCGAATGTCAGCGGATCACTTTGCGGCATCGGCGCTCTTCGTGTCCGTAGGCTTTCGCGTCCACGGCCAACTCATCAACTCCTCGCGGCCGGTGCACGCGTCCTTGACGATTGCAAGTCGCATGGTGTCGCGCGTGATCTCGACCACATACACCCCTTCTTGATCGGGGCACGCTGCGGACTCGTGCACATTGATGAGCGACAATCGCGAGCCCGCTGGATCCGCATGCAATCTCCACATGCCGAGCGATCGCACTGCGCCGCGATCAAGCCCGAAGAGCCCCGCCTCCGAAATCGTAAACACGGCCCCGTCTTGTTCGCTCACCCATGTCCCCACGAGTTGCTCAGCATCCTTCGCGTCACTTCCAGCAACACCAGCGAGCGTCGCTTCCTGATGCTTCGGATTTGTCGAGCAGGCAGAGAGAAATACCGCAATGGAAGCCGCGGCGATGGTTGTGAGGAAGTGCATGCGTGGACTTATACGCGATGGAAGAAAAAGAGCGCCTTCGGAATTCCGAAGGCGCTCGTGAGAAGGCTATGGAGAAGCGTGCAATCAGCTTGCTTCAGCGCGTGGATGCGCCTTGTCGTAGGACTGCCGCATGCGCGATTGCGCAAGATGCGTGTAAACCTGCGTCGACGACAGCGACTGGTGACCGAGCAGTTCTTGCACTTGACGAAGGTCTGCGCCGTTCGAAAGCAAGTGCGTCGCGAAGCTGTGGCGAATCGTGTGTGGGCTGATGTCTGGGTCGAGTCCGACCTTCGTCAGATACTTCGCAACCTTGCGGCGGACCGAACGACTTGAGAGTCGCGAGCCGTGCTTGTTCACGAAGAGCGGCGCCGCGTCTTCAGTACGAATACCAGCGGCGCGCATTTCTGAGTCAAGCATGTCGAGGTAGTGACGCAACGCACGGAGCGCAGGGAGGCCGAGCGGCACAACGCGCTCACGACGACCCTTGCCCTTGATGATGATGCACTCTTCGGTTTCGCGCAGATCACCACGATTGATCGCGACAACTTCACTCACGCGGATACCAGTGGAGTAGAGCGTTTCAAGAATCGCGCGATCGCGTGCACCGAGCAAGTCTCGATCATCTGGCGCGGAAAGCAATCGCTCAACTTCATCGACGCTGATCGCCTTCGGAAGTCGGCGCGCTTGCTTGGGTGTGCGAATGAGCGTCATCGGATTCGAAGCGACGATGCCGCGCTTCTCCATCCACTTGTGGAAGGAGCGCAGCGTTGCGATCTTGCGCGCCATCGTTGCGGCGGAGTAACTCGCGTCGCTCAACTTCGTGAGGAATCCGCGAACGCGTTCCACATCTAGTTGCAGAATCATCCCAGTGAGCGTCTTCGCATCGGTTGACGTGCGGTCAAACGCGGTCTGCTCTGCTGCGCGATCACACTCGACACCGGTCGACTGCGTGAGGTGCTCGACGAATTGGCGAAGATCGAGGCCATAGCAGCGCGATGTGTATGGACTGAAGTGACGCTCGTCAGTCAGGTAACTCAGGAAGCGGTCGACGATTGGAAGATTCTCATTCATGGCTTGTAACCCTTTCGAACTCGCGAGCAGACCCACCGTCTGTGCGCGCGTTCGTGCTCGTTGTGCAGACCGATATCGGCTAAGTGACTATCGAAGTTGGATGCTTTTCAGTCGTGTGACTGAGAATCATTCAGACCGGAAACCCGTTCGGAAGAGACCGATAGTAGAAACAACTAGTCCGAGAAAGCAAGAACGATCTTCCGAGTTCCGCACATATCAGCCTGCAAAAACAAGAGTTACGTCGATTTTAGGTCATAGCAGCCACAAATGCGTCGAATCGACCCACGACCAGCCGCAGCCGTGCAAAAGGAAAAGTGCCTGTCCTCGATTGGATGAAGTGCCTGTCCTCAATTGCAGGAAAAGTGCCTGTCCTCGATTGGAGGGTCGTGCTGACTCGCCGCTTAGCTTGACGGTTCTGTCGCCATGACGGGGTTCACGCGGTAACCCTCTTGATGTAGGAGGTCGCGGATGAGGACGTAGCTGGCGAACCTTGCGAAGAGGTCCATGCGGGTTTCGTAGGCTCGTTTGCCGAAGGAGCCGTCTTGTTCGGTTCTGCCCGTCGCGTAGATGTCGAGTTCGGCGATCGTGTCGTGTGCGCGGGCATCGAAGAGTCGCGAGGCTTGTGCCATGCCAACTTGCGTTCCACTCGCGTCGGATCCGATCGATTCGCTTGTGGGCATCGTGAGTTCGCGCAGGTCGATTGGCCTGCGACTGTCGTCTGGTGAACCCGAAATCAACTCGATGGCGATGCCGAGTCGGAGTGGCTTGTAGGGGTCGTAGGTTGTGACGCTACCGAGCACGAGTCCGTCGGCTTGCAGCGTGCGCATCAGTGTGAACGCTTGTTGGCGATCGAAGACTCCGGTCATGCCGAGCGACTTCATCGCGGCGAGTGTTCGATTGACTGGCAAACAACGCAGACCGTCCACGCCTTCGACTTCTTCCACGAAGCGATCCGCAACCGCTGCGCCATCCACAATGCTCACGCCAGATTCGTTGCCGAAGGGGACGACTGCCCACACGCGTTCTTCTGGATATGGGCTTTGCAGGATCGTCGGGTTCGACAGTCGCTGCGGCGCGCAGCCGGTCACACTCAGTGCGAGAGCTGTGAAAGTTGCGAGAAAACAAGTAGTTCGCGTGATGTGGTGAAGTGCGTTGTGCATACGTGCGCCTCCATGCGCTCGAAGTTCCCATCCTTGGGTCTGAAACAAACACAGTCAACAATTCGTTACGGCATCGGTCCATTCGCTGGATCGATCCCCGTTGGATCTTCCGCAGCTGCAAGTGGATCGGCGAGTGCTGGTGCAAGAGTCGGCGCCGTCGCCGTCGGGATCATCGGCGCCGCAACTGCCTTCGCGATACTCGTCGGCGCGGTGATGTTCGGCGTCATTGGTGCAGCCACTGACCAAATATTTTCGACGCCGCCACGGTTACTCACGAAGTACACGCGACCATCGATGCCCCACGCGGGTTGCATGTTACGGAATCGACTGTTCGTCAGACTCACGCGATTCGTGCCGTCGCGATGGACCGTCCAAATGTCCGACTGCGCGGGCCACTCGCTGTTTCCATCTGGATTCACCACGGTGGTGAACACAATCTGTGCGCCATCAGGCGACCAATTCGGCTGCAGGACTGCAGCGTTTTTCGCGCTCACGATTTCAGTTGGGTTCTTTCCTTCGCCGCGATCAAGCTCAATCGTCCACAGTCCATAGAGGCGCGAACCACGCTGCCGTGCGCGTTGAAAGAGCAATCGATCTTGCCCTTCGTCAGGCGACCAGCGCGGCAGGAATCCTTCACACACAAACGTACGCGCGGCTGGCGCGGACGTGTCGACGATCCAAATCTCCCATGTTTCCGTGCGGCCGTTCTTTCGACTAAATGCGAGCCGGCGCGAATCAGGCGCCCATGTTGCTTGCACTTCATCATCGGCGTCGCTCGTCACTTGCGTGGGCGGACCGCCATCGACGCTCATCACAAAGACGTCCCAGTTGCCATTGCGGTTGGAGGAGAACGCAACTTGCTTGCCATCGGGGCTCGCGCACGGCATCAAATCATCCGCAGGATCGGTGGTCAGCTGCGTTGTCGTTCGTCCATCGATCGCCTTTCGATACACGTCGAATGTTGGACGATGCTGCGTGGAGGCGTAGACCACGAAGCGACCTTGTCGATCGACATCCGGGCTGTAATCGCCGCCTTCGGTCGCGAAGGAAACCTGCGAGAGATTTCCGCCGCCCTCCGAGAGGTTCGAGTCCTGAATGCGTCGAGTGTCGCCGTAAAGACCGACTGGCATCGTCGATTTGCGCGTCGTCGCATTCGCGGAACCTCCGGCGCTTGCGGATCCCGCAGAAGCAGTACCGCCGAACTCAACGGAGCGCGACATGGACCCGCCCGCACTCGCGCTGCCTCCGGCATGATCTGCCGATACAAGCGCATCTCCTGCAGGGTTCGCGGCAGGAAGTGTTGGCTTCGCTGCGGTTCGCGGTGAAGTTGGCGTCGCATTTCTCGGGGATGTTGTCGACCCGAAGTCGAACATCGAGCAGCCTGAAAGCGCTGCAACCGTGAGAAATGCGGTAGAGAACGAGATAAGTTGCGTCCGTGCGGTTTTCATAGCGAGCACTCCGTGCGTCGGTCAGTCGACTCTCTACCTTCAATCTCCGTGCCAACATTTGACGGCGCGCACGCATGTGCGATGCAGAGCCGCAATTTTGACGCAAGAAAGACGCATGAGCGCATGCGGCGTTGGGGTGATTTCCGCTACAATTTGACCCCTTCGCGGTTGCGTAGCTCAGCTGGTAGAGCAAGCGGCTTTTAACCGCTAGGTCCTGGGTTCGAATCCCAGCGCAATCACTTCTTTAGACCCTTTAGCCATAGCCTTCGCCTCAGACTGAACGGATTCTGATCATGCTCGTCATTCACGCTGTTTGGACGAGGGACCGCCTGCAACTCTGGGGCGAAGATGCCCTTCTTGCACAAACCCTACGAGACGGCGCTGAACTCGCGCAGAGTTCAAGTGACACCGACACCGATACCGTCACCGCTGTGCGCGTCCATCCGTTCGCGCTCGGCATCGATGCGTTGAAGACTGCTGTGAGCGCAATCGCTGGCGGAACGAGTGTTCTTGCCTACGACGACATCCTGAGTTCGGAAGAACCGATCAAGCTCACGCTACCAACACGCACCACCGCACGCGGATCCGAGCCCATGCCGAGCGATCGTCTCGCGCTCGCGCTTGGACTGAGTAATCTCGAAGACGACATCTTGCACGCAAGCACGATCGAAGTGCCCGTGGTCGCACTCGAAGCGCCCGCGGCGTTGCGCTTCCTTCTCGCTGCGCAAGAAACGGATCGCAGCGCGAATTTGCTTGGTCATGAATTGGTGTGGTGGCGCGCGCTTGCAGACCTCGCGACAGATTTGCTCGCGGATATGCGTGTCGTGCCGAGTCTCGTGCAAGAAAAGTCCGGACGCTTCGTCGCGCTCTGGCAGCCATGGCTTGCTGACGGCGAACCAGCTTCGCGTGCGCAAGCACTGCTTCGCTCGATGCCGCCAGTCGTGCGTTGTTGCGAAGATGAATGCCGCGGTCAACCGTGGAATTGCCTCGAAGCTGCACTCGTTGGACTTGTCGATGGTGAAGTGCGCAGCACACTTGTGCGCGAAAGTTACGGCGATGCGATCGATGAACGCGAGCCCGAGAGCGATGCGCATGTTGCGTGGCTCACAGGACTTCTTGGCAGCAACCGCACGGTGCAAGGGCTCAAACACAGCGACACATATCTCATGCGCGGTGCGCGACAGTGGCTCTCGCAACTGGATGATGTGGGTGAAGGTCGACTCGTGCGACTCTGTCTTGAGTTGTCTGAACCCGAGCAAGACGAACCAGGCACATCCGCGCAAGACGGACGAAACGCGCGATGGGATCTCAGTTTCAAACTTATCACGACCGATGATCCGCCAGTCATCATCGAAGCGGCGCAAGTGTGGGCGAACGGTCGCGATGGACTCAAAGGATTGCTTGCGCGCATGGGCGACGAAGGCGAACCCGCTACGAATGTTTTCTTGAGTGAACTTGCGCGCGCGGCACGCATTTGGCCACGCATTGAACGCGCGCTTGAAGAGAACGAACCCGTTGGTCTCGAACTAAGCACCAACGAGGCGTACGCGTTCTTGCGCGACTACCGACCGATTCTCGCTGAAGCAGGATTCGTTGTGCTCGCGCCTTCATGGTGGGGACAAACAGCAAGCAGACTCGGCGCGCGACTCCTGATTGATTCCGGAACCACCGCGCCAGAATTCATGGGCGGCGCTGCCGGAGCCACGGATCAACCGCATCTCGGTCTGCACTCGCTCGTTGACTACTCGTGGCAGATCGCGCTCGGCGAACAACCACTTTCCATCGAAGAGTTTCAACGACTCGCGAGCCAAGGCTCTCCGTTGCTTCGCGTCGGCGGACAATGGGTTGAGATTCGCCCTGAAGATCTTGTCGGCGCGATGCGCTTCTTGAAAGAACATCCAGGCGGAAAGATGACGGTGATGCAAGCACTGCGTCTCGCGAATGGACTCGATGGTGCAGACGCTGGACTTCCGATTCTTGGTCTCGATAGTTCAGGTTGGGTGACGGAACTGCTGAGTTTCACGGGGAACGAATCGTTCTCGAAAGTGGAACAGCCCACGAAGTTCCAAGGCACGCTGCGTCCGTATCAACTCGTCGGACTTTCATGGCTTGCGTTCCTCGATAAATTCGGCCTCGGCGGTTGTCTCGCAGATGACATGGGTCTCGGTAAAACCGTGCAACTCATCGCACTCCTTCAACATGAGAGACAGCTTGCGGGCGATCGTGTTGTTGGACCGACACTGCTCGTGTGCCCAATGTCCGTTGTCGGAAACTGGGTGCGCGAACTGCATCGCTTCGCGCCTGAGTTGCAAGTCCACATCCATCATGGTCCCGAGCGCCCGATCGAAGAGAGCTTCGTGAAGGTCGCGCTTGCGAGTGATGTCATCGTGACGACCTACGCGCTTGTCGTGCGCGACCTCGAAACACTCAATCGCGTGCATTGGCGTCGCGTTGCGCTCGATGAAGCGCAGCACATTAAGAATCCGCCGACCAAGCAGACTGCATCGATTCGTTCGTTGCGCACAGGTCACCGTGTCGCGCTCACTGGTACGCCGGTGGAGAATCGATTGTCCGAACTCTGGTCGATCCTTGAGTTCTGCACGCCGAGTTACCTCGGCTCGAATGGCGATTTCCGTCGACGCTTTGCGATGCCGATCGAACGACACAAAGATCGCCGCCAAGCGGAACGCCTGAAGTCACTTGTGCGTCCGTTCATCTTGCGACGGCTCAAGACGGATCCCAATGTGCTCACGGATCTTCCTCCGCTGGTCGAGACTCGGCAGATCGTGCCGCTCACCGTCGAGCAAGCGCAACTCTATGAAGCAGTCGTCACCGAGATGCTCAATAAGGTTGATGCGAGCGAAGGCATTCAGCGACGCGGCCTCGTGCTCAGCGCACTGGTGAAGTTGAAGCAGATCTGCAATCACCCCGCGCACTTCCTGCGACAGAAGGAACTTGGCACCGAAGAAGAGAACGACGACATCGACAGCGGTGAGATGCGAAGCGTCGTCGACTCACGTCGAAGCGGCAAAGCAACGCGTCTCATTGAGATGCTCGAAGAAGTCTCTGCGAATAAAGATCGCGCACTCATCTTCACGCAGTACCGCCAGATGGGGCACATCCTTGTCTCGATGATTCGACGTGAACTTGGACTCGAAGCGCTCTTTCTACACGGCGGCACACCGCAAGCGAAGCGTGACCAACTTGTCGATCGATTCCAATCGAACGATCCCGCGTGCCCGATCTTCGTACTCTCGCTCAAGGCGGGTGGCGTTGGACTCAACCTCACTGCCGCGAATCACGTCTTCCACTTCGATCGTTGGTGGAATCCTGCGGTGGAGAATCAAGCGACCGATCGTGCATTCCGCATCGGACAACATCGCACCGTCAATGTGCACAAGATGATGTCGACGGGAACACTTGAACAGCAGATCGACCTCATGATTGAACAGAAGACCGAGCTTGCGAAGCAAATCATCGGCACCGGCGAGCAGTGGCTTACGGAGCTTTCGATCGGTCAACTTCGCGACTTGCTCTCGCTCCGACGCGATGGCGTGGAGGATGACGATTGAACCAGCCAGACCCCATACTTCCTAAGAGCATTGTGCAACTCAACGCCGAGCGGGACGCGCTCGCGGAGTCATTGGCGAAATCGGATTTCGTTTCCGATGTCCCTGAGATCATCAACACCGTATCTGTTGGTTTGCGCGCGATCGCAACGCCTTCGTTCGCGCCCAACTTTCGCGCGCAGCGCCGCCAAGAAGGTCCGCGGCGACTAAAGCACGGCATTCGATTCCGCCGCAAAGAAAATCTCGATGCGCTGCCGTGGCCCGCTGCGCCATGGACAACACTGCTGTGCGAATCCGCGCCGCAAGGACTCCTCGACGAAGCGCTTGATTACGCGCGACAGGGTCAAACCGCGTCGCTCATCATCACTGCTCACGGCGTTGAAGCCGCAGTGCAAGGACGAGAGCCACGCGCGTATCAAGTGCGTATCGATGCAGATGTGTTCAGCGGATCGGATTGGGAACGCGTAGTGCAAATCATGGCGCGAGAAGCGCTCTACAGCGCGAAACTGCTCGCGGGCGAAATGCCCCCGCAAGTCGAAGCGCCGTTTCAATCGCTCGGACTCACACTCGTTCCAACATCGATGAAGGAAGTGCGGTGCACATGCAACTGTGGGCAGTGCACCCCAACAGCGTCGTGCAAGCATGTCGTGTGTGTTGCAGCATTGCTCGCAGAACGCCTCGCTGGCGATCCATTGCTCGCGTTCACTCTGCGCGGACTCGATGGTCAGAAGTTGCTCGAGCGATTGCAAGAAGCACGCGCGATCGCGACGCGCGGCATTGCTCGTGCGCACTCGATGCCTCCGATTGCGGACTCCGGAACGCACGCGCCACCCATTGATGCGTGCCTCGCGCATTTCTGGCGACCACTGGGCGAATGCACGCCTGACTCCACCGAGTCATTGCCCGAACCGTTCGCCGCGCACGCGCTTCTCAAGCGACTCGGACAGTCGCCGTTAGGCGGAAAATTTCCGCTCGTCGGTTTGCTCGCGTCCATCTACGAATCCATCGCACTCGAGGGGCAGAAGCTGCGCGACGAAGAAGGCGCGCTGCCAGATGCGGCGCTCAATGATGATTCGTCATTAGATGACTGAATCACTCGCGTCCGCTTACGGCGTCGTTTGCGACATGGTTTGCAAGAGCTCTTCGTAGTCGAGCATCGCCGCCTGCACAACGGCTTCGGCGTGGGCGCGACCGTAGGCTCCCCCGATGACGACTTTGTTCGCTTCGCCGGGCATCGACTTGTAGCTTGAGAAATAATGAATGAGTCGCGCGACAACTGGGCGAGGGAGTTCAGAGATGTCGGTGATCCCACCGTACACCGCGTCGCTCACAAGCACCGCGATGATCTTGTCGTCCGCTTCACCGCCATCGATCATCTGCACGCCGCCGACAACTCTCGCATCCAGAAGTACTTCGCCGCGATCAACGGGTTGTTCCGCAATCACGCAAATGTCGAGTGGATCTTCATCACCCTTCACCGATGTCGGCGAGAGTGCTGCAACGTGCGCGCCGCAATAGGTTCGCGGCACAAAGCCATAAGGCGTCGGCGAAAGTGAACTCGAACGCTGTGGTCGATCGAGGCGCATATACCCCGACAGCTTGTCGATCTCGTACTTCATGGAATCACTCGGCGTGATCTCAATGAACGCACGAAGCAAACTGGGCGGCGCTTGACCAACCGAGAGGCCGTGCCAAGGGTGTGGTCGAAACGCGTTGTAATTCAGTGGTGGTGTCATGTGCATCAAACTCCTGTTTTTGCTGTTCCCGGCGCCGCTGGACGCTTCAACATTTCTTCGACTGCTGCACGCAATTGCGCATCCTCATTCTTCGACTCATCCTCAGGCGTCTGCACGACGGTGAGATCAGGCTTCGCGCCGTGCTCTTCCATATCCGTGCCATCAGTGAGATACCAGCCGCGGAACGGCATGCGCACCGTCGTGCCATCTGCGAGCGAACTTGAGCCCGTAGAAATCACGCCGCCATACGTTTGCTGTCCTACAAGCGTGCCGCGCTCGAGTGACTTGAATGCATGCGCGACGATCTCGGCATTCGAGAAACTCTTCTCGTTACAGAGCATGCTCATCGGCATCGTGTATCGCTGAATGAACAAACGATCCTGCGGATAGTGTCCGATGTCGTTCGGATTCCCATCGCGCGGCATCGTGTATGCATACGGCTTCACCATGACGGATGCGAGGAAACGATCCGCTGTCCAGCCCCCGCCGTTGTTTCGCACATCAACGATGAGACCTGCTTTGCCATGCGCTGCGGCGTAAAGATCGCGTTCGAAATCATCGAGCGACGCTTGATCCATGCCTTGAATATGAATGTAGCCAAGTTTGCCATTCGACCACTGCTGCACCAGCGCTGCCTTCTCGATCGTTGCCGCGCGATAGCGCAAGCGACGCTCCTCCGTCGAAGAGTCCGCAACCAGAAGCGTGCGCAAACTCGTTTTCGTTCCATCTGCAGCAGGACGCGTGAACGCAATTACGCACTCTTGTCCGACCTTTCCAGCAAGTAGCAACTCAAGTGGCTTCGCAGGATTGACTGCGTCTTCATCGATGGAGGTGATGATGTCGCCTGGCTTCAATGCCAACGTTGCGCGTGCTGCTGCGGAATCTTGCAAGACCTCTACGACCTCGCGACCAGTCGCGCATTCCACCGTTGCAACTCCGAGTCGCCCTTGCGCGCGCTTACTTGTATTGGTTGGCTCGGGCGAACGAACACCAAGGTGCGAAGCATCAAGATGCCCGATGAATCGATTCGCAACCCAATCAAACTCTTCGTTGGTGCGCGCGTGCTCAGCGAGCGTTCGATACTGCTTCGCAAGTGCCCACCAATCGAGCCCTTTCATCGTCTGGTGATAGAAGGACAATCCCATGAGGCGAGCGACATCATCAAACTTCTGTCCATTAAGTTGCGCGAGATCCACTTCATTCACTGAGGACACCTCCGCGCCCTTCGCGTCTCCTGCGGGAAGCGCCATGATCTGTGCACCGCTCGGACCAACGAGCGTTGCCTTATCACCTTGAAGCGAAAGTCCGAGCACTCGGCCACTCGCAGCGAGTTTCTTCAGATCAGTGCCGTCGTACTTCACGAGTGAAAGTGTGCCTTGACGGGGCGGGCCATCGCCAGGACTCGCTGCAGCTGCGCCCGCATCTGCAAACGAGAACAACACCTTGTCGCCCGCGGGGAGAAGCTCGAGATTTCCCTCGTTTCCAGGCAGTGTGGTCACGCGTCGCACGCGGCGATATGCATCAGCGAGATCGAGTTCGGCGTACACCGCTTTCGGCGTTTCTACCGCCGCAGGAGTCACTTCGACAACAGGGGCTTCAAGCGGCTTGCGCTTCTTCAAGTTTTCGTTGGCAGTCTTGAAGTACTCCTCCAAATCTTTCGCAGCGAGTGCTTCAAGATCCTTGTCGAGGAAGACGAACCACACATCGACTTCTTCATTCGTGCGCTCGGAGAGGAACGCCATGACTTTGCCATCCGCGGAGAATCGCGGGCTATAGTCGCTGTCGGGATGGCGCGTGATATTGATCGCATCACTCGATCCATCTGCTGCAACGAACCAAATGTCCTTGTTGAAATCCTGATCATCCTCCGCGAACGCGATGAACGATCCGTCCGGGCTCCATGTGTATTCGAGATCAGGATCAAAGCCTGCGCGAAGCGTTTTTACTTCGCCCGACGCAAGCTCAAGCACCGCCAGATCGCCGAGATTGCGCGTGAACGCAAGACGCTTTCCATCAGGCGATGGCACTGGCATCGTGTCGTGATCTGCAGCAACGACGATCGGCTTGATGTCGAAGCGCAACGCGTCGGCCCAGCGAGATGCGTCGAACTTCGGATCCTTCTTCTTCTCTTCTTTCTTGTCGTCCTTCTTGTCGTCCTTCGCCTCTGGCTTCTTCTCGTCTGGGACAACGACAACAGCCGCAGGAACTTCTGCTGCTGCGGCGGGCGTTGCTTGAACGACTGGCGCAACTTCCACCGCGACCACAGCGGGCGCTTCAACAACCTTCGGTGGCGCAACCACCGCGTCAATCTCCTTCTTCAAATCACCGCGCGTTTCCGCGACTGTTGCCGCGAAGATCGAATACGAACCATCAGAGTCGCTGCCGAAATACAGCGTCAGCCCATCTGGGCTCCACGCAAGTTCGCGCTCCCGAAACTCGCCGACCGTCACGCGACGAGCCAAGCTCTTCTCCGCTGTCGCGCGCACAAAGACATCGCCGCCCGCAACGACCGCAAGCGTCAAGCCATCTGGTGAGAGCGCAGCTTCGGTGACATCTTTACCGATCGATCGAAACTCGCGATTGCGAAGCGCATCATCAGGCGCAGTGAAAGCGAGTTCCACCGGTTGTGCTGCGGGCGACTTGAGGTCGAGCGCGTAGAGATGATCCATCACGCCAAAGATCGCCTTCGATCCTGATGCATCGGTGGTGAGCGAGTGCACATCCGTGCCATCAAAGGTCGTGAGTCGCACCGCGCTCGCTTCGCCTTCCGCGATCTTCATCCGGAACAAGTTCATCGTGCCTGCTGTGGGTGGCGCGCCGCGATCGGAGATGAAGAGGATCTCATCTTCACCAATCCATCGAGGAAAACCGTCATTTCCGTCGTAGGTCGTCACTCGCGCAAACGCATCGCCCGCAGGAGTCCACATCCAAAGATCGCGATTGTCAGGTCCGTTGTATCCACGGCGTGTCCACGCGCTACCGCCGCGTTCGAACAGCAGTCGTGCGCCCGAAGGCGATGGAACTGCGGCGTTACCGAATGCGTCATGCAAGCGATCAAGCGCGCCGCCTTGCGTGGAAACTGTGTAAGGACGCGGCGATCGGTAGAAATCTCCTTCGATGCTCGCATCGACAAACGCGAGTTCCTGCCCTTGCAGCGAACCAACGGCGCTCAACGCAAGCGGCGAATCGCCGAAGGTGAGTTGCACAAGATCGCTGCCGTCTGCACGCATCGACCAGAGGTTTCGCGCGCCATCACGCTCGCTTTCAAAGACGATGCGCGCGCCATCGGGTGTCCACGCGGAACGAAGATCGTTCTCTGCGTCGCTCGTCAATCGCATCGCGCCACCGCCTCCACTCGGCGCCCGCCACAGATCGCCCCGCCAACTAAACACGAGGGTGGTTCCGTCCGGCGAAATCGCTGGATAGCGCGGAAGATCAACATTTGCAGCAAACAATGCGCTCGTTGCAAAGAGCGCGGATCCGCGAGCGAGAACGCACGAAAAGTCTGAGAGGCGCATGGGAGACGAATCCTACGGGAACGAGCCCGAGCGCCACCGCTTCCTTCGAACCACCAACCTAGAGTGGGCCGCCGAATCTCCGCCAACGGATATTTGGAAGGGCGTGACCGTAAAAACACGAACTTCGACGAAACCAACCCCCTTCATTCGTCGATGCAAGCTTTGTAAAGGTCAATAAGAGCCTCCAATGGACTGAAACCATGAGCCGCCCCATTCGCAATCCAACTCAAGTCCGCTCTATCTTGGCGAATCTCGCGCTCTCTATCGAAGAATCGCGCGCGCGCCGCGTTGGTGCAACGCCAGTCGCTGCGCCTGTGGTGCTGAAGATTGAACCAGTGCGCGTTGTAAGCGCTGTCTCCGCTGCACCTGCACCTGCACCCGCATCGACACCCGCACCACGATCTGTGATGCTTCCGCCCCAAGTAATGCCCCGCTCAACCCCCACACCGCAAACCTTTCCAAAAGGTGTGGTTCCACCTGTGCGCACGCAGGGCGAAATGTTCGACGGCGGCGTTCCTCGACTCAAGGCGCAACCGAAGCGACCGAGTTAGCGGCTTCGTCCACAATTGACAATGCGAAGTGAGGGTAGGATCGGAACGCTATGCGCGCCGAATCACTGTCGTTTCTTAAGCGTCTTCTCGACACTCCAAGTCCCTCCGGTTTCGAGCGCGCTGGTCAACGCGTGTGGCTTGACTATGTGAAGCCATTCGCGACGCGCACATGGAACGACGCATACGGGAATTGCTTCGCGGAACTCTGCCCTGAAGCAAGTGATGCGCCAACCGTTGCCGTCTGCGGACACGCGGATGAAATCGGTTTGATGGTGAATCACATCGATGACAAGGGCTACATCTATTGCAAGCAAATCGGCGGCATCGACGCGGGATCGATCGTTGGCAAGCGCATTCAATTTCAGTCGAGTGTTGCGGGAGTCACCAATCCGGTGCTCGGTGTGATTGGCGCAACCGCGATTCACCTTCAAGACAAAGCGTCTGAGGGCAAAGTTCGAAAACTACACGAACTCTTCATCGACATCGGCGCACGCACCACAGACGAAGCGGCCGCGCGACTCAACATCGGTGACGCTGGCGTGTTCCTCGAAAGTTTCATGCATATCAGTGAAGACATCGTGATCGCGCGCGCGCTCGACAATCGCGTCGGCACGTTCGCGGGCGCAGAGACACTTCGGTTGTGCTTCGAGAATCGCAAGCAACTCAATGTGCGCGTTGTTGCGGTCTCGACGGTGCAAGAAGAAGTGGGACTGCACGGTGCGGCGATGATCGCGCACTCGCTCAAGCCTGATGTTGCGTTGGTGACGGATGTTGGACATGCAACCGACAGCCCTGGAATCTCCGCAGCGCAACATGGGTTCTTCAAACTTGCTGGAGGACCGAAGATTGCACTCGGCGGCGCGATGCAGCCTGAAGTGGTCGAGCGACTTCTGCAGCATGCACGCGAAAAGGAGATCCCGCTGCAGCGCGCGGCAACGCCAGGACGATCGGGTACGGATACTGATGCGATGTTCTTGCAACAGGGCGGCATCCCGTGCGGACTCGTGAGCCTTCCGATTCGATACATGCACACGACAGTGGAGATGACGAGCCTCAAGGATCTTGAGCGCATTGCAGAACTCTTCTCCGCGTTCTGCCTTGGCATGACCGCGAAGGATTCTTTTCGCCCCACACTTTGAATCGACCTCGCAATTGCGAGGCTAGCGATACGATGGATCTCCCGTGCTTGAGTTCCTGACCCAATCTGTCAAACACTTCCGACACACCGGTTCGATTTGGCCGTCGTCCCCGCTTCTTGCGCGCGCGATGACGAAGTCGCTCGAAGATATTTCTGGCGTTCGCCGAATCTTGGAAGTTGGTCCAGGCACAGGTCCGCTCACGAAGGGTGTGTTGCGCCGACTTCGCGCGGGCGATCAATTCGACATCGTCGAGATCAATGAAGTGTTCTGCAAACTCCTTGAGAAGGAAATGCTCAAGAAGTACCGCGCCCGACATCCACACGTGTCGGTGCGACTTCACAACGCGCCGATTGAAGATGCCGCGCTCGCCACAGGCTACGACTTGATTGTGTGCGGACTTCCCTTCAACAACTTCCCACCGAAGTTGGTGCGCTCGATCTTCCGACAATTGCTTGCATTACTCAGCGACACCGGCGAACTCGTGTACTTCGAGTACGCAGGGGTTCGCGTGATGAAGGCGCCGATTGCTGGAACCGCAGGCCGTGCACACCTCAAGCGCATCGACGCAATCGGGAAAAGTTTGCGACGCAATCACGCTGGCTCCACCGAACTCATTCTCGGCAACTTCCCCCCTGCGCTCACGATTCGACTGAAGCGCGAGGGTGCCGAAAAATCACGCGGCTCGCGCGGCAAATCCGCGCGCGCGAAGTGATCGGGTACCTTGGCGTGCATGCCCAACGCCGCGCTACTTGAATTTTTCGACTCCCCCACAGACGCCCCGTTTCTCATTGAACATGTGAGTGACGAATTCACGAGCGTATGCCCAAAGACTGGGCATCCTGACTTCGGTGCCGTCACGCTTCGATACGAACCCGCAGCCGTGTGCGTGGAACTGAAGAGCCTCAAGCTGTACTACCAGTCGTTCCGCAACGAAGGCATTTTCTACGAAGCAGTGACAAATCAGATTCGCGACGATCTTCGCAATTCAATGAGTCCGCGCTGGATGCAGGTCATCACCGAGTGGCGTGGCCGCGGCGGGATTCGATCGCGCATCGTTGCAACTTCAGGTGATGTGCCAAGCGAATTTAAGCGGGGCGTAGTTGAGCGCGCGTAGTTGAGCGC
>QWPV01000006.1:0-38185 GCA_003671055.1 Planctomycetota bacterium | reverse complement strand
GTACGGCTCGCCGGCGGAGCCGGCATTCGCCTGAACTATGCGTCGTTCAACATTGCTAGGCGACGGACGACTTCGATCACGTTCGCGCGTGAGTTGAATGCGCTGATGCGAATGAATCCTTCGCCGCAGCGACCGAAGCCTGCGCCTGGCGTGACGACGACTCGCGCGTTGCGAAGAATGTGTTCGAAGTAACCCCAACTATCGAAGGGCGCAGGCACGCGCACCCACACATACGGCGCGTTAATGCCGCCCCATGCTTGCAGCCCTTTCTGCGCACATCCTTCGCGAAGCAATGTCGCGTTACCGAGATAATGCTTGACGAGTGCAGCGACTTGCTGCTTTCCTTCGTCGGAGTAGAGCGCTTGCGCGCCGCGTTGCACTGCGTAACTCACGCCGTTGGATCGTGTGTTCCATCGACGCGTCCAAAGTGGATGCAAGGGAATCTGCGCGCCGCTCGCAGTCGTTGCGCACAGCGACTTGGGCAACACGGTGTAGCCGCAGCGCACGCCTGTAAAGCCACCAGACTTTGAGAAAGAACGGAACTCCACTGCGCAATCGCGCGCGCCTTCGATCTCAAAGATCGAGCGCGGAAGCGATGGATCCTGAATGTATGCCTCGTAGGCAGCGTCGTAGAAAATGATCGCGTGATGCTTGCGCGCGTAGGCGACCCACGCTTCGAGTTGCGCGCGATTGATCACGGTCCCTGTGGGATTGCTCGGCGAGCAGAGGTAGACAATGTCGACGGGCGCTGCAGGAATCTCTGCGAGAAAGCCGTTGCTCTCGGTGCACGGAAGATAGATGAGCCCTTCGTATCCGCCACCATCGAGCGCGTCCCCAGTGTTCCCGAACATCACGTTGCCATCCACGTAGGCTGGATACACAGGATCCGTGATCGCAATGCGATTCGTGTGCGAGAAGAGCTCCATGATCGAGGAGCAATCACCCTTCGATCCGTCGGAGAGAAAGATCTCGTCGTCGCTGATGGCGATCCCTCGCGCGCGAAAGTCTCCTTCCGCAATCGTGTGACGAACATCATCGTAGCCAGTACCCGGTCCGTATCCCTTGAATGAACTGCGATGCGCGAGTTCCTCCGTTGCTGCTTTCATCGCGTCGACCGCCGCTTGCGGAAGTGGTTCCGTGACATCGCCAATGCCACAACGAATAACTTCGCTCGCATGCGCAGGGCACTCCGCCATAAACGCACTAACCCGCCGCGCGATTTCTGGAAAGAGGTACCCCGCCGACAACTTCAGATAGTGCTCATTGACAAACGCCATAGGGCGCGGATCGTACCGAGCGCGGCACAACGCTGCGTCAGCCGCCGATTTGGAATTGCATGGGTGATCGCTTCTTCTTCACCGGAAGATCGCCGACCTTCGCACCAAGTTCAGCACCGAGTGTTTCTTTCAAACGACGCACTGCGCTTTGGTTCAACTCCTCGCGGTCAGCCGTGAGGCGCTTGCGTTCGCGCTCGGCTGTCTGCATTGCGACGATGTTCAATCCTTCTGACCCATCACCAAGATTTGCGCGAGCTGGCGCGGGACGCGCGATGAACTCTCCTGCGAGTGCTTCCACCGCTTCGTTGTACTCCGACTTCATCACCTCAATCGCTGCGCGTTGCTCCGCACTCAACTCACGAAGCGCGAGCGCCTTCACAAAGATCCCCTCTGCCGACGACCCTGCGTCGTACACGCGCGGGTACGCAAGTCGTTGCCACGCACGACGCAACTTCGTGCCGTCGACCTCAGGGAGCGCAGCACAAATGTTGCCAAGTGCAGCGAGGTTGGATTTCTCTGCCTTCACACTCAAAGCAGCCTGACGCGCTTCAAGCGTCAGCATCTTTTCCAAAATCTTCTCATTGTCGCCCGTGACTGTCATGGTTGTGGACTGCGACGCGACGCCAGCGGACGTCGAATGCGTCATCTCTATTTGCATCTCATTCTCGAGCTGCATCTGTTGCCGCGCAATCGCATCCAACTCATGCGCACGGCTCGTGAATTGTGGCGACGCTTCTTGCTCCCACGCTGTGACGGACTCCAACGCAGAGGCACGACCTTCCGCACTCACTTCCGCGGCGATGAACGCTTCGGCAATGTCGGCGGTTGCGGCGCTTGGGGCTTCTCCACTCGTTGCAAGTGCCCGCGCACGCGCCTGCTCAGCGGCCGCAAGAGCGCCCGACTCCATCGCCGTTGGACACACCACACCAAGATCTGCGAAGAAACTCGCGTCAGCAGCTTCGATCGCGCCGCGCAACTCAGCGAGTTTCCCCTGCATTGCACGCATCGCGCCGAACATCACTTGCGGCGAGTCCTCCGCGCTGTCGTCACTCTTGGGCGAAAACGATGCTTCAATATTCTTTCCGTTCAACGCGTAATCCTCAAACACTGCGTCGAACGCCACGCGCTCTGCTTCAGAGATCGACAACCGCTTCGCAAGCGCGTCTGCATCTGCGCGGCTCATCGCCTTTGCGATGCGACGATCTCCTCCGCCATAGCCCATGCTCGCGAACGAGCCACCACTGAACTCGTCGCCGCTGACAATGATCATCTCGCCGTTACGATCGCCAAACCCGATCATGACCGATGCGGTGACAGCCTCACCGAGTGCCTCGCCAAGATCAATCGTCCCACCATCGATGGTGAACGACATGCCTCCTTGCGCAACTTGCGGCGGCGTCACTTCATCCGCGGGCTTGCCGAGAATCGCGCGCATCCGTTCAACGCTTCGTGCATCGACCAGCGACTTCCGCTCGAGGATGGCCTGTTTGTCACTCTGTTGCTGCCCGGCTTCGAAGAACATGATCATGCCGCTGTTGCTGTCCGCATCGCTCAACTTCATCACTTCATCAACGATCGGGTGCACTTCCGCGTCATACGCAGCCCGCTCAGCTTCGACACTGCCCCATGCTGCATCATCGAGCTTGTCTGCATCATGCAACTCGGCGGCTTCCGCAAAGAGTGGTTCAGGCGTGCCCTTCTCATGGAGTAACGGATATTTTTCGCGAATCATCCAGCGACGCACATTGCGCGCGGCATTTGCATCGAGCACCGCTTCGAGTTGCGCAAGCGTGAGTCGGTGAAAGTCCTTTACTTTGCGACGCGCTGCATCGGCGTCTGCACTCGCTTCGCGACGAAGATCCTGGAGCGATCGCCAATACTGTTCAAACGCCGCTTGATCTAATGCTGGTGCTGCTTCACCTTCTGCAGCGGGCGCGGGCATGACTGGCGCCGCAATGCCTCTGTTCGCGCGCAATTCTGCGATGCGCAGTGGGCGGTCAATCGCCAGCACCAACGCGCGATCCCAAAGCCGCGTCAACTCTTGCTCGTAGACCGCAAGGATGGGCTGTACTTGCGCGCGCGCTTCCGGAGCGATCGTGGCAAAGTCTGGGAAGTCCGCAAGCGAGAACGGCCGCGATTCGAAGCCGCCACCAAATGCGCGCACGACAATTGACGCGCGACGACGAGCAAGCGCATCCCGCAACGCATCCGCAACTTGCTGCTTCTCTGCAGGAAGCTTTGCCGCAATCTCACTCGCGAGTTGATCATCAAGTTGCTTCGCGGAAGCGATGAGCCGTCGGCGTGTCGTGACATCCTTCTCAACCTCCGCAGCACTTCCGCCGCCTTGCAACATGCCTGCGAAACTTCCTTCACGACTCCTCAGCCAACGGTCAACTTCTGCGCGCTCGAAGTCTCGATACCGTTCGAAGTAAACCTCGTGCGCTGCGACCGCGAGTGCAGCATCAGCGTTCGAAAGTCCCGCGCGTTCAAGCAACGAGATGACTTCCGTGCTCGGCACTGGTGGCGGCACTTCACGCTGTTGCGCGTTCGCAGAAGAACTCATGCAACCAATCGAGAGCACCGCAACCGCGGTGAACGAAGCGAGACGCGACTGCACCGAACGAAGGGATCTCAGAATGCGCATATGGAACTCCATTGGCTGTCGGACGACCCGCGCTCGAGTGAACGCGGGATATGTTTTCCATTGTGCCTCAACTTGGGTTGCCGTGAAAGCCCGCGAACTGGCGCAAACGCCAAAAACGCAACTCGCCGGTTGCGTCCCGGCTGAGTGCGTACAGAGGAGATTGCTGTGCTGAGGAGGAGAGTCTTCGTCCCGTGCGGAGTCGCCCGTGTCCCTTCGGGCGACCCAGCACTGAACAGTGATAGAACGCGCCTGTGCGGGCTGCTGTTCGTGAGTAGCACAGATTTGGCTAAATTCGGTGCCCCTTACCGAGGGTCGTCGCTCAATCGATACTTGATAAGCACTGCCGTCACCTTGGGCTGATCACCATTGATCATGAGCGACTGCTGAAACGCCGCGCGTGCCTCGTGACGGGCTGCATCGAGTTTCTTTTCCGACTTGATCCACACGTTGAGTTTCAATACGCCGACGCCATTCAAACTCGGCCAGTGGTTCGGATCGATGGTGAGTGCTTGCTCATATGCAGCGAGTGCTTCCTCGAATCGTCCGAGTCGAAAGCGCGCCCAACCAAGTCGCTCAGCTGCATTTGCATCGGGCGCGATGAGAAGCAGTGCTTGCGCGGTGTTGACTGCTTCTTCGAATCGCTTCTCCGCGCCGTACGCTTGAACCAGCGCGAGCAAGAGTTCCTTCGATGGTTCAGCCAATTCAATCGCGGTCTCATACGCGCGAACCGCTTCACTGCCGTTGCCCGCCTTCGTCCATGCTTCTGCGAGTTGCACTTGCGCTGCTGCACTTGTCGGATCAATCTCCGCTGCCTTCCGCGCGAAAATCAGAGCGTTGCTTGACTGATCGATTTCGAGATAGGTCTTCGCGAGCGCGAGATTCGTCGCGAAGTCCATCGGTCGAATCGAAAGCGCGCGACGGAACGCGTCAATGGAATCAGAGAATCGCCCTAACACGGAGAGCACTTCCGCGTGCCCGAATTGCGATGCGAAACTCGCGGGCGTCAACTTCACTGCACGCGCGAACGCCGTCTCTGCGCGCTGCGGATCACCTTCGGCCATGAGCGCTTGTCCCATGCCGAGGTACGCAGGCGAGAGAGTTGGGTTGTCGTTGAGCAGATCGCGGAAAAGCCGCAGCGCGGTGTCGTAGTCTTCATGCGCCATCGCGCGATCCGCCGCGATGAGAACGTCGGCTTCGTCAACAGTTGGCTCCGTGCGAAGCACAACGGGTTGCCCGGCTTTCGTCACTTGCGTTCGCTTGAACCACTGACCAGTGCAACCGACGAGCAGGCTCACCGCAAAGAGCATGCACGCGAGTTTGCTCGCACGCGCGAGCGGCAACTTCTTCGCCATCGCGAGGAGTGCTTGCGCGTTCACGAGATCCCATGGCTTTCCATTCGGCGTATCGCCCTTTTCGGTTTCAAGGGTCTTTGGTACGCGGGCGAGTTTCGGATGCTGCATCACAGCCGTAAAGATCGGCTTGCCGCAGGTTCCATGACCAATGTGCGCGTGTAAATCCCGTCTGGATGCCGGTAGCGCTTCAGAATCGTTCATATGCATGACTGCGACATGCTGCAGCCCGCAGATTTCATCGAATGCTGCGAGTGTTCGATCCGCATCTTTCGCCGTCGCGTGCGCGTAACCACTCGACACGATGTGACAGGTGTCGATGCAGAACGCAACACGCTCGGGTGCCTTCACGAGTTCACGAATGATGGCGAGGTGTCGAAACGCGTAGCCGAGATTCGTTCCACTGCCGGTTGTCGTTTCGAGCGCGATGCGCACTTTATAGCCACGCAGCCGTGCATGAATCGCGTCAATCGACGCGGCGATGCGTCGCAGTCCACCGAGTTCATCCGCGGTGGGCTCAGACAACAAGTCATTGGGGTCCTTCGGCTTTCGCGGCGTTCCGAGGTGCGCGCCAGGATGCGCGACACTCGCTGCAATGCCGAGTTGCTCACATCGCTCGAGCTCCGCGCACTCACAGTCAATTGATTTGGCGCGCGCTGCATCATCAGGACTCGCGAGATTCACGAGGTAACTGTTGTGGCTCACGATGCGCCCGCGCTCTTCAAACACCGAGCTCGCGCACGCTGCACGAAACGCCGTCACCTCGTCTGCTTCAAGCGGCGGCGTTACCCACACGCGTTGATTGCGTGTGAAGACTTGCAAGCCACCGAAGTGCAGCGCCTTCGCTTCTTCCACCGCAAGATGAAGCCCGCCCGCGACGGAAAGATGTGCGCCAACCCACAGCGACTCCGCAGTCGGCGCACTCGAGGAATTGCTGGGGGTTGTGGTGGATGGTTTCGCCAAGGACGACTCTCACGCAATTGTTTGCAGCGCGTGCTCAACAGCATTCTGGAACATCTGCAAGCCTGGCGGAACCACGCTGCGCTCCGCTTCAGTCAATCGTGTCCAGCGCGGATGCTGCGTCCAATGCAAGTACCGCTCAGGGTGCGGCATGAGGCCGAACACAAGTCCTGTGGAATCACAAATTCCCGCGATGCGATTGCGCGAACCGTTGAAGTGATCTGCTGCGCTGTAGCGCATCGCGATCTGTCCATTCGCTTCGAGTTGCTCGATCGTTTCGTCATCCGCAACAAATCGCCCTTCACCGTGTGCGCATGGAATCAATCCTGTTGCGCGGGAGAATTCGAGATTGCGCGTCCACACGCACTTCGTTTCCACGGGAACTTCCATGCCAACCCAGATGTTGTTGAATCGACCGGTCTCGTTAGGCGCAAGCGCGATCGTCGAAATCGCTGGCTCTGCAGGCCACTCGGTTCCAACTTCAGGACCAGGAAGCAGTCCCGCTTGCGCAGCGATTTGGAATCCGTTGCACGGTGCCAAGATCGGGCAACCACGCTCGACTGCGTGCGCGAGTGCTGGATAGATGGACTGACGAATGAGCGCAGCCATGATGCGACCTGCAGCAATGTCATCGCCGTAACTAAATCCACCAGGAAGGCCGATGAGATCGAACGCATCGATACGCGATGGATCGCGCGAGAGTCGCGCGAGAAGTTCGCTCTCGACTGTGCAGCCTGCGAGCGCGAAGCCTTCACACAACTCAGCATCGCAGTTGATGCCTGGCGCGGTGATGACAAGTGCTTTCAGTTTCGATGCGTGCTTCTTAGAATTGTTTACCACGAGAGACCTCCTGACCAACGCTCGCCGAGTGTGCTGCTCAACACCTGCGCTGGAGCAGTTCCATCGGTCACGGAGAATTTCCCCGTGCCATCAAACGTTCCAACAACTGCATGTGGAACACCAGCGAGCGTCTTCGAGAGTGCATCAAGTTGCGATGCATCGACTTCGATCAGATAACGCGACGCATCTTCCGCGAAGCATCGCGCGAGGAAACTCACGTCACCCACAGTTGGTGCAGCCAAGGGATTGAGTGAAAGGCCGAGCCCGCCAGAGAATGCCATCTCCGCCGCAGCGACGAGCAATCCTCCTTCGGAACAATCATGGCAACTCAACACAATCCCCTGCGCGATTGCCGCTGCAACAGCGTGCGCGTTACGCGGTCCGTGCACAAGGCTCGGCGCAGGAAGCGATGACGTGCCGGACGGAAGCGTCATGAGCAGCGCGAGATGCGATCCGCCGAGACGATCACTCGTATCGCCGACAAGTACGAGCTGTGATCCCGCACGCTTGGCATCCATCGACACCGCACGCGACGCTTCCACAACTGGCGCGAAACCTGAGATGAGCAGCGTGGGCGGAATTTGAATCGTTCGACCATCTTCGGTGACGAACTGATTGTTGAGCGAATCCTTGCCGCTGATGAACGGCGTGCGAAACGCCTTCGCCGCGTCGTAGCAACCGACGCATGCACGCACGAGTGCGCCCATGTTGCGCGGATCCTTGCAACTCGGCCAGCTGAAATTATCGAGGATCGCGATCTTTGTGGGATCAGCACCAACACACACAAGATTGCGCACGCACTCATCGATTGCCGCGAGCGCCATCACATACGGATCTGCACCGAGTCCAGTGGCAAGTCCGTTCGCAATCGCGAGCGCGCGCGTCGACGACGCCTTCGGACGAATCACTGCAGCATCACCAGGTCCACCGCCACTTGATCCCACTGCAACACCCACGAGCGGCTTGAGCACGCTCGAACCTTGCACTTCGTGGTCGTACTGGCGAATGATCCACGCCTTACTTGCGAGATTCGGATGCGCGAGCAACTCTTCCAACACCTTCAGCGCATCTGCGCTCGACGCACCTGTCTTGAATCGTCCACCCGTGTTGAACTTCGCAGGTCGTCGACTCATGCGCTGTTGCTGCGCCCACGATGCATCCCAAATCGCTTCTTTTGTAGGCATTGGAATCGCTTGGTGGAGGAACTCGGTGGAGAGTCGCCCCACTTCCGTTCCATGCCATGACAACACAATGTGATTGTCTTCGCGACCAAACTCGCCGAGGTCGCACCACTCGACACCGTGATCTGCTGCGATCTCTGCGATCTTCGCAAGCTTCTCGCTCGGCACTGCGAGCACCATGCGCTCTTGCGCTTCACTGATCCAAATTTCCGTGGGCGACAAGCCGCCGTACTTCGTTGGCGCGCGATCGAGAAATACACTCGCGCCGATTTCGCTGCCCATCTCGCCGATAGCACTCGAGAATCCACCCGCGCCGCAATCGGTGGTGCCGCTGTAAAGACATCCGTCCTTGTGATCACGCATCGCAAGCATTGCGTCAAGCGTCGTCTTCTCTGTGATCGCGTTACCAATCTGCACTGCGTGACTGAATTCGTCGGCGTGCGTGGTGGTAAGTTCCGCGCTTGAGAATGTTGCGCCGTGAATGCCGTCTCGACCAGTCCGTCCACCGAGTGCAACGATGCGATCACCGCGCTTCACAACGCCCTTCACCGCCCAACGCGGCATGAGTCCGATGCATCCACAGTAGACAAGTGGATTGCCCACGTAGTTGTCATCAAACCACACCGCGCCATTGAGCGTTGGAATGCCCATGCGATTGCCGTAATCGCGAACACCTGCAACAACTTGCGTAAGCGTGCGGCGTGGATGCAAACATCCCGTCGGTACTTCTGCAATATCGGGATACGCAACGCAGAACACATCAGTCGCAGCAATCGGCTTCGCACCGAGACCAGTACCCATCACATCGCGAATGCAGCCACCGATGCCCGTCGCTGCGCCACCGTAGGGTTCGATCGCACTCGGTCGATTGTGTGTCTCACACTTGAAGCAGACTGCGTGCTCATCATCGAAAGCAACCACGCCAGAGTTGTCGACGAACACCGACAAGCACCAATCGATGCCGTCCTTCATGAGCTCGTGTGTTGCTGCGGCAACTGTGCCTTTCAGCAAATTCTTGATCGTGACACTTCCATCAATCGCGATTTCGGTCAACGGTCGACCTGCGGTGTTGCGCATCAGCGAGAACTGCCCGGCGAACGCTGGATCGGACTGCAGTTCGCGATATCGAACGGTGCTCTTCAGCGTCTTGTGGACGCAGTGTTCACTCCACGTCTGCGCGATCGTCTCAAGTTCAATCTCGCGTGGCTCGCGACCGAGTCGTCGATACTCCGCCTGCACCGCGTGCATCTCATCAAGCGAGAGGAAGAGATGTCCTTCGCGCGAGAGCACTTCAAGATCTTTGTCGCTGAGCTTCGACATGCGCACTTCACGCACGACAAGTTCATACGGCTTCCCTTCTGGAAACGACGAAGGAAAGTACGGCTCCGTGTGAATCGCGTGAATGACAGGATTTGCAAGCAAGCGATCGCCCACGCTCTTCGCGAGCGCTTTGTCCACGCCATGAAGATCAATGCGCTGACCAGTGCGCACACGAACAGTGCGACCAGTGAGCGCAAGGACCGCCGCTTGCACACTCTCCGCAGCGGGATCGGTCACACCCGCAAGCGGATGCACTTCGACAACGCTCACGCCGGGCGCTGCACTCGGTCGCGAGGCTCGTGAGGTGCTGTGCACTTCCGCAACTTGCGTGACTGGATCCGCGAGAAGTTCATCCGCGATGCGGTGCAATTCCTCGTTGGTGAGCTCACCTTCAATGAGGTAGACGAGCGCGTGATCTACACGCTTTGGTTTGCGCTCAAGGCCAAGTGCTTCGATCGATCGCGCGACACTCGCGCCGCGAGAGTCCACCTGTCCACGACGCGGGCGCACTTCAACCCGATGGATGGGCGGCAATGCGCTCAACCCAGTGGTGCGATTGGGTAGTTCCGGTTGCGTGGTCACAACTGCCATGGCGAATCGCCAAGTGTAGCTCTTTGCCACGCTGCAAAACCGCTCAATTACGGCTCAGAACACCAACTGCAGTTGCGTTCGGAAGATCATTTCGTCCTGCTGATCCGATGCACGCAGCGCGGCATTGGGCGTGTACCAATTCGCATCGGTAGCCGTGGTGGTGATGCCGAAGTCGAAGGAGACTTTCACATCCTCGCCGTCGAGATACCAGTTTGCACCAGTGGTGATCAACGAGAGGTGGTTCGACTTCAAAATCTGGTTCTGGTACTGACCAGGGATCGCGCTTGGATCCTCCACACTCGTCAGGCCGTATTCCCAGCGTGTGTAGAGCTCCCACTTTGGATCGATGTAGTAGGACGCTTGGATCACGGTGCCCCAACTGTCGCTGCGTCCAAGATCAAAGGGCGTGGGTGTTCCTAAGTTCGCGGAGTTCATAATGGTTGCAGATGGGGAACTGCCGTAGACATAGGTGAACGAGCCGAAGAGCGTCGCGCCGCCGTACATCGCGCTGACATCGCCAGTGAGCGCGAACCACGTGTTGGCGTCGCCGGAGTTTGATTCGGTGCCCGTGTCGGGATCGCCCTGCTGATAGTGCGTGCCAACGCCGCCGAGCAACGCGTACTCATCGCCGATGGGACTCGTCATGTGCGTGAACTGATTCCATCCACCTGCGAACTTCCATTCAGCGCGACTTGTAAACGCGTAGTCCGTGGAAATTTGATCCCACGGCGAATTGAGCGGTTGTGAGCCGAAGAATTGCATCTGTCCCGCGACGTTATCTTCGCCGCCATCACTGAAGGCAAGGGACCAGCGGAAGTCCGCGTCCATGTACGTGAGTTCGATGCCCTGCGAACGACCAACACCGAGATGCTCGCTGATGGCAGAACGCTCGAGCACGAGTTGATTCTGATCTTCGACGAGCGTCTCGCGCATGAACGGCAACTTGAACTGCCCGACGCGCAGCGACCATTCGTCCATCAAGTGCCATCGCACATACGCATCGAGCAACATGAAGTCGCCCGAGCTCGGCCCCGTGTTGAGGAACGGTGCGCCGGAGATTCCGTACTCGTCGGTCGACGCGAAGTTTCCTTTGATCTTGTACTCAAGGTCGGGACCGAACAGATTTCCTTGCACCCACAACTGCGTCTGCGAGACATCAAAGCCGTACACCTTTTGCGCATTGTCGAGCGCCCACACAGTCGGTTCGGTAATGCCTGATCGATTCGATCCGCTGCCAGAAATGTAAGAACCCATCCAGCGCGCTTGAATCATGCCGCCGACATTCAGCGTGAAGCGACTGTCTGGACTCTTCAGGAAAAATCCGTTGTCCCAACCTGCGGTGAGGCCTCCATCTTGGAGCGTATTGCGCGTGGAAGAATCCGCGAGCACGTCCGCCACAATCGCACGAATCTCCGACGCGCGCTGCTCCGTGAGCCACTGCTCCCCAGGCGCAGACTTCAACTCCGCAACCTGATTCTGCAGCGTGGAATTCGACTGCTCGAGTTGCGACACGCGCTCAAGCAGCGCCTGCACATCCTGCGCAGAAGGGGGCGAAGAGGACGACTGCGGCGACGCAAATATCGGCGCACAACACAACACCGCGACGCTCAAAGAAAGCGGCGCAATACATGACGAAATTGAGGTTCTGGTGGGCATCCTGCCACTGCTCCAATAGGTGGAAACGAACGCAAACCGCATCCGCAAGCGCATCCAACGCTTGAACCCGATATCGGTCCGCAGGAAGCGTACGCCGTAGAAATGGGCTCGCGGCAAAAACAAACCGGCCGGACCTTGCGGGTCCGGCCGGCTGAGCCGTTGATAGCAGATTGCTAGTCGTCGGGTGGATGCTGTCTATCGCATCAGTTCTGCGTTGAGGGGATCTTGCGATCCTTCAACTTAGAAGCTGAACGAGAGCTGAGCCTGAATGGTCCACTGACCATCTTCGTCGTCCGCGAGCCAATTGCTCTCTGCGGCTGCGACATCCAAGAAAGATGAGATTCCGTTGAACGAGTAACCGACGGAAGTGTTCAACTTCGCGGTGTTCTTCGAGAAGTACCAGTTCATACCTGCAGTCATCGCTGACCAGTCCTGGTCGCTTGGAGCGCCGTCGCTCGATGCCCACTCGTAACGAGCAACGAGTTCCATGTCGTCAGAGACAAAGAAACCGCCGCTGACGGTGTAGCCGGTCTGGTCTGGAGTTGCATCGCCAAAGTCGCGAGCGAAGTACGCAGCAGCGATGTTTCCACCACCGAATTCGTACGTTCCGTCCACGGTCCAGGTCATCACCGAGTCATCGGCAGCAGTCGAGTTCGTCTCATTGGCGATACCACCACCGAGGAGGAAGCCGGACTCTTCGCCGCGCCATGACTGTTGATCAGCGAACTGGGCCCAGGTGCCTGCGCACTTGTACTCAAAGCGGCCACCGAAAGATGCATCGGTGTCTGGCGATCCAGCGCCCCATGAGTCATTTGCGGTGAACGCGCCATTGTTGAATGTCGTGGTCAAGCGGAACTGATCAGACGCATAGTGCAGCGCCATACCCTGGGTGTAGCCAAGGCCGAAGAGGTAGCTGACGGTCGAGCGCTCGATGAACTGGAGGTTACCAGCATCGGTGCCCTGCTCAGCGCCGGATTGATCCTGGAACTGACCAGCGGTGACGCTGAATCCGTTGCCGAAATCCTTGTTGACGTACGCGTTGGCGAGTTCGCCCGCGAACTCAGCGTTATTGTCGTACGCGAAGTACGTGCTGACGTTGTAGGTCCAGCTTGAATCCACAATGTTGCCCGAGAAGGTCATGCGCGTGCGCTTGTTCTCGAAGCCCCAGGTACTCGTGTCGCTGTCGCCGGTGCTTGTGCTGTTGTTGTACGTGAAACGCACTTGCTCGAGGATGTTGATCTTGAGCGAGTTGTTTCCATCAGCGCTGCCGATGAAGAAACCGCCGTTGTAGCCCGAGGTCGCGCCGGAAGCCTGAAGGCTTTGGCGGGTTTCGGAATCAGCGAGCACGTCTTGGACGATGCCGCGGATTTGGGTTGCGCGCTGCTCGGTGAGCCATTGCTCGCCACCGTTCTGCGCTTTGATCGATGCGAGCTCAGCTCGGAGTTCAGCGATCTGTGCGAGTGTGTCGTTGCTTGTTTCGACGGCGCCGAATGCCACAGAGGCAAAGGTGGTGGCGGCGACGAGGCCGATGGTCTTAGTCAAACTCATTCTTGGAACTCTCCGTACTAGCGGAATTGTGGTGCTTCGGCCACAGATTCCTAGGTCATCCACCCGTTCGTTTGTGCTCGAGCCACCTACAGGCTCGAGCCGAACGGTCAACTCATCCATCGGCAGCATGCCGCCAATCTGATGAAACAGGAGTATAAGCCGATCCCGCGCAAGGGTGCAACTCGGAGGTTGCTGGGGAAGTCAAGGAGAAACGACCCGTCGCGGGGCTGATGACGCAAGTCTAGCACAGGGAATAGTTTAACGACGCAGCCTGCGCGCATCTCTTGGCCTCGTCGGCAAGCCATCGACCTGAAAAATCCTGCGCTCGCCGCGCGAAAAAAGTCTACGCAACTCACGACGCGCGCTCTGATTGATGCTCTCGCGATGCACGTTGACGTGTCGTTATCGAGCCCATGTCGTTCGATGCATTGCTGCGTGGCTCGAGAAGTAAGAGAGCCTCAGCCACCGTTGCAACACACTTCACTTCGCATCCATCACGCGCATGTGCGGGTCGTTGCGCACGCGATGGAATGATGACGCAGCCTGCACCGCGACGCTCAGCTTCGGCGATGCGTTGCTCGAGTTGTGCAACGCTTCGCACATCACCAGTGAGACCAACCTCACCGATGACAACCGTGGAAGGTGCGAGCACGCGACCGAGAAAAGCACCTGAAATCGCGAGAGAAACAGCGAGGTCGAGTGCGGGCTCGGTGAGTTTCATTCCGCCAACGGTTTGCACAAAGACATCTTGATCAGCAAGTCGTAATCCCGCGTGTCGTTCAAGCACAGCCACGAGCATCGCAAGTCGATTGGTATCAATGCCACTCGCGCGACGCTTCGCGGCACCGAGTAATCCAGGCGCAACGAGTGCTTGCACTTCTGCGAGAAGTCCGCGCGTACCCGCCACTGCTGCAGCGACTGCGCATCCTGGTCTGCGTGGACCGCTCGCATCCGTGCCGAGTGTTGTGGACTCCACTTCGATCAGCCCTTCGGCTTGCATCTCGAAGATGCCAATTTCGTGCGTCGATCCGAATCTATTTTTCACGCCGCGAACGATGCGGAGTGCAGTGTGCCGATCGCCTTCGAAACTCAGCACGACGTCCACAAGGTGCTCGAGCAATTTCGGTCCCGCGATCACGCCGTCCTTCGTCACATGTCCAACGATGAGCACGACAGCGCCCGTCGTCTTTGCGAGAGTCACCAAATCAAAGCAGCAACGGCGAAGTTGCGTGATCGAGCCAGGTGCTGCCGTGAGGTCCGGACGCGACACCAGTTGAATCGAGTCCACAACGACAAGCGCGGGCGAGAGCCGGCGTGCCGCTTCTGCAATCCGCGTCACGCTCGACTCGCACATCGCGTGCAGCCTTCCACCAAGCGGCGCAAGCCCCAATTCGCCCGCAAGCCGAGTTGCGCGCAACTTCAACTGCTGCGGGCTTTCCTCGCTCGACGCATACAACACATGCTTGCCACTGCGGGCGAGTGCTGCGGCAGCCTGAAGCAGGAGCGTGCTCTTTCCAATGCCAGGATCACCGCCGAGCAAAATCGCGCTGCCAGGGACGAAGCCGCCACCGAGGACGCGATCGAGTTCCGCAACGCCGCTTGAGATGCGCGAGAAGTCGACATCGCTGACTTGTTCAATCGGCGTCGAGCCCAAAGCTACCCCTACGCGTGCTGCGCTTGCGCCCACGCCAACTGCATTCGGATCCCACGGCGCGCTCGAAACTCCCGCAACCCCTGCTTCAACCACGAATTTTTCTAGCGAATCCCACGCGCCGCAATCAGGGCACTTCCCGAGCCACTTTGGATGATTCGCGCCGCATGCGTTGCATAGGAATTCGATCTTCGCTTTCGCCATGCGAAGAATCTACCCGCGCGGCGGAGCGCAATCGAGAAACGCTGCCGAAGTTCTGGAACTTCGTGCAGAGATTCTTAAAGCGTGCGGCGCATACGCCAAGCCCAGCGCGCGTATTCGAGCATCGCGTGACGCCGAATCTTCGCGCTTGGCCACTTGGATCGATCGGATCCAAACGCTGTCTCCTCGCGCCACTTCCAATATCTACCGCGCACTCGGAATCGCGTCGCGATCCCGAGGCGGAGCAGTCCGAGGAGTGACGAGAGTAAGTTCAATGGATCGAGATCGGACCTTGGCGTGGATCGGGCATTGCGCGGTCGTCGAGCGCAACTGCGGGTCGTCCAGCGAGTGTCCCTTCGCCATCCACCACCGGCGAGAAGCGACTACCGATCATCTTGATGCGGCGATTGGATTCGCTGCTCGAAGGCATGATCCAACTGAACATATAGATGAGGACGCCGCAGAGAATCGAACCAGCCCACAGGTAGTTGAGCGCGTCGAAGTAGACGGCGAATGCGACCATGAGCAGAAGAATGAGCGACGCAGGAATGAGCCCTTCCCATGAAAGGCGCATGAGTTGATCGAAGCGGAAGCGCGGGATCGTCCAGCGAATCGCCATCGCAAAGGACACCATGAAGGTGATCTTGCCCATCACAACAGCAACTTGCAGCAACGCAACGAGCGGCGTTGCTGCGAACGGCAAGTCGTAGCCGGTGAATGGATTCAACGACCAGCCGCCGAGGAAGAGCATCGTGAAGAATGCGGAGCCAGTAATGAGATGGAAATACTCGCCAAGGAAGTACAGCGCGAATTTCATCGAGGAATACTCGGTGTGATAGCCACCGACGAGTTCGCTCTCTGCTTCCGCAAGATCAAACGGCGCGCGATTCGCTTCAGCAAGAAGGCACGTGTAGAAGATGATCGCGGCAAGCGGTTGCTGCACGATGTTCCACTGGCCTGCGAGTTGCGCGCCAACAATGTCGTAGGGATTGAATGAACCAACGGCGAGCACCACGCAGAGCAGCGTGAGTCCCATCGGAATTTCGTAAGAGATCATCTGCGCACCAGCGCGGAGTCCACCGAGGAACGACCACTTGCTGTTGGATGCCCAACCACCGAGCGCGACGCCGTACACACCGAGACCGCCAGTGGCAAGCAGATAGACGACGCCGACGTTGATGTCTGCTGCGATGAGTCGAACGGGATATGTCGCGTTGGGCTGCGCGAGACCGAAGAATTGCACGATCGCGGTGATGTCAACTTCGCCGCCCCACGGCATGATCACGAACCCGATGAACGCGGGAACGACAATGAATGCTGGCGCAAGAATGAAGAGCGCACGATCAACCCCTGCTGGGTTGTAGTCCTCCTTCATCATGAACTTCAAACCATCTGCGAGCGGCTGAAAGAGCCCGCGCGGACCAACGCGATTCGGTCCAACGCGGTCTTGCATCCACGAACTCAACTTGCGCTCAAGCATGACGCCATATGCACAACCACCAAGAATGACGTGCAACATCGCAACGACGAGCAGCACGCCCACAAGCGCCTGCGCAGTCGATGGATCAAGAAGCGGCAGATACGGGGACAGGTCCATAGATTTCGAAGTGTAGAGGATTGCGCACGCGGTGAAACTCGCGCGGGCGATGTGCGCAAGTCGAACTTAGACGGGCATCGGACGAAGCGTGCGAGTTGGTTTCAGCGCCGGGAAATAATCTTGCATTGCGGTGACGGTCCATGCGCCGGCTTTGAGCGCGGCGATCGCGTGCACTGTTGCTTTCGCAGCAGCCATGGTTGTGATCATCGGAATGCCAAGTCGCACTGCAGTTGCTCGGATGCGACCTTCATCGGTACCAGCGCCCTTCTTTGTCGGCGTGTTGATGACGAGTTGAATCTCGCCGTTCTGCAACATGTCGAGCACGTTGGGACGCGCGCCTTCGGTGAGCTTTGCGAGTTGTCGTGTCTCGACTGCATGACTGAGTAAGTACGCGTGCGTGCCGCGTGAGGTGAACACGGTGAAGCCCATGTCGACGAGTCCGCGCGCGACGATGAGTGCGTCGTCGCGATCACCTTCGCGCACCGAGAGAAACACATTGCCCACGATGGGCAGACTTACGCCCGCTGCCATCTGCGCCTTCGCAAATGCGATGGGCAGCGAACGATCTGCGCCCATGACTTCGCCTGTGGAGCGCATCTCTGGACCGAGCACAACATCGACGCCAGGGAACTTACTAAACGGGAACACGCTCTCTTTGACGGAGTAGAAGCCAGGGTTGCTGAGTTCTTGCACGCCAAGTTGCGCGAGCGAGCGTCCGAGCATGACTTGCGCGGCGATGTAGGGCCACGCGATGCCGTTTGCTTTTCCGATGAACGGCGAGGTGCGCGATGCGCGCGGATTCACTTCGAGCACGAACACTTCGCCATCCTTCACAGCGAACTGCACATTCATCAAACCACGCACGCGCAGTTTCTCCGCAAGTTGTCGCGCGCCATGCTTAATCTCTTCAATCGTGTGCGCAGGAAGTGAGAAGGGCGGATAGATCGCGGTCGAATCGCCGGAGTGAATGCCCGCTTCTTCGATGTGCTCCATCACGCCGCACACAACGGCCTGTGCTCGATCAGCATCGTGCGCGATCATCTGCGCGCGCGTGGCTTCGAAGGGTTCGAAGTCTGCAACGACATCAACATCAACTTCCGTTGCATCGTTCAGGAATTGATCGATGAGCACAGGTGCATTCGCGAGGTCGCTCACATTGACGGCGGTCGTCATGTACGTGCGAAGCGCTGTTTCATCAGAGCAAATCTCCATGCCGCGACCGCCGAGCACATAGCTCGGACGCACGAGCACTGGGTATCCAATACGCGTCGCGCACTCGACCGCTTGCTCGAGGCTTCGCGCAATTCCACTCGGCGGTTGCTTCAAGCCCATCTGCTCGAGCAGCGCTTTGAATCGATCGCGATCTTCTGCGAGGTCGATGGATTCAAGTCCAGTGCCCACGAGCGGCACGCCTGCAGTTGCGAGTCCATGCGCGAGATTGAGCGGGGTCTGTCCACCGAACTGCACGATCGCGCCGACAACCTTGCCGCTGCGCGTGGAAACATTTTTGTCACCGCCGTTGAGTCGCTCGACAACATTGAGCACATCTTCAAGCGTGAGCGGTTCGAAGAAGAGAAGGTCGCTGGTGTCGTAATCGGTCGACACTGTTTCAGGATTCGAATTGATCATCACCGACTCGAAGCCCATGTCGCGCGTGGCGAATGCGGCTTGGCAGCAGCAGTAATCGAACTCGATGCCTTGTCCGATGCGGTTGGGTCCGCCACCGAGAATGATGACTTTCTCTCGCGCGGAAACACGAATCTCATCGTCCACGCACAGCTCGCCGTTGATCGTGAATGGTGCTTCGTACGTGGAGTAGTAGTACGGCGTCGCTGCTTCAAACTCCGCTGCGCACGTATCGACGAGTTTGTAGACCGGCTGAATGCCGAGGCGCTTGCGATACGCGCGCACTTTGAGAATGGTCGTCGGGGAGATTTCGCCGAGATAAAGATTCGCAAGTTGCGCGTCGCTGTAACCGAGGCGCTTCGCTTCAAACATCGTCTCGCGCGAAAGTGATTCAAGCGACTTCACTGCGCACAGTGTGTCTTCGAACGCGACGAGTTCAGAAAGTTCGCGGAGGAACCAAGGATCGATGCGCGTCAGTTCATGCACGCGCGCGATCGACCAACCCATCTTGAATGCGTAACGAACGTAGTAGAGTCGTCCTTGCGAAGGCACCGCGAGCTTGCGCACGAGCATGTCTTCTGGCACTGGCCATACAACCTTGGCGCGATCCGCGGTGGTTGCAGTCGTCGCTTGCTCCGCTGTTGCAACACGCGTGGCAGCGAGCCAGCGATCGTTTTGATCGAGACCGTAGCCGAAGCGCTTCACTTCCATCGAGCGAATTGCTTTCTGGAACGCCTCTTTGAATGTGCGACCAATCGACATCGCTTCACCGACAGACTTCATCTGCGTGGTGAGCGTCTCGTCCGCTTCAGGGAACTTTTCAAATGTCCATCGCGGCATCTTCACGACGACATAATCGATGCTTGGCTCGAAGCACGCGCTAGTGTTGCCTGTGATGTCGTTCTGCAACTCATCGAGCGTGTAGCCAACTGCGAGCTTCGCTGCGATACGCGCGATGGGGAAGCCGGTGGCTTTCGAACTCAGCGCCGAGCTGCGCGACACGCGCGGATTCATTTCGACAACGACCATCTCGCCGTCGGCGGGATTGATCGCGAATTGCACATTTGAACCACCAGTGTCGACGCCAACCTTTCGCATGATCGCGAACGCTGCGTCGCGCATGCGCTGATATTCCTTGTCGCTGAGCGTGAGGATCGGCGCAACGGTGATCGAGTCGCCAGTGTGCACGCCCATCGGATCGATGTTCTCGATGCCGCACACGATGACGCAATTGTCCTTCGAATCGCGCACAACTTCGAGTTCGTACTCTTTCCAACCGAGCACGGATTGATCAATGAGCACTTGACCGATCATGCTGGCCGCGAGGCCGCGACGAATGATGTCATCGAATTCATCGCGGTTGTACGCAATGCCGCCGCCAGTTCCACCGAGCGTAAATGCTGGCCGAATGATTGCGGGCAATCCAATCACTGCGAGGAAGGCGCGCGCGTCTTCAAGATTCGTGACGGTGCGCGAAGGTGGCTGCTTAAGTCCGAGCGCTTCGACAATGACGCGAAACTCTTCGCGATCTTCAGCGCGTTGAATGACGCGACGATCGGCGCCAATCATTTCGACGCCGTGCTTCTGCAAGATGCCGCGGTCCCAAAGTACACACGCGCAATTCAGCGCGGTCTGACCACCGAGCGTTGGAAGCAGCGCATCAATCGGATTCCCGAGCGCCTTCTCCTTCTCGATAATTTTCTCGACGGCCTCTGGCGTGATCGGCTCGATGTAGGTGCGATCGCTGAACGCAGGATCAGTCATGATCGTCGCGGGGTTCGAATTGATGAGGACGACGCGATAGCCCTCTTCCCGAAGCGCCTTACACGCCTGCGTTCCGGAGTAATCAAATTCACAGCCCTGCCCGATCACAATGGGACCGGAACCGACAATCAAGATTGTGTGGATATCGTCGCGGCGCGGCATGCGGTCGTGGCTCAGTCCTATTGGGCGTGCACTGGGGGAATCCCGCACCCCCCGAACTCGCATCAGCGCGCGCTCGGGAAGTTCGGGGCAAAATCGGCCGCAGTGTAAGGGCGACACCCCTTATGCGGGCGCTTCAGTTGAAGGAGTTCAGTGAATTGAGCGAACGTCAGTAGGTGCCTGTCCTCGATTGGCGTGCAGGTCCAGCGCGTTGGACACAGCGCATTGGACAGGCAAGCCAGACACAGAGCGCATTAGACAGGCAAGCCAAGATCACAGTTCTGTCGGAGACATGTGCCTGTCCTTGATTGGGGGCTTGGGCGTCGATTCTGCTCGTCAGTATGATCATTGCACGATGGGTGCGTGGCCAATTCTTCTTGTACTTCTGGCGTGGGTCGTAGCTGTGGGCGCGTTTTGGCTCGTTGTGCGCCCTTTTTTGCGTCGCCTTTGCGAGGCACCGGCGGGGACCGCCATCTGGTGCTTCGTTGGGAAGTACTACCTTCGCTATTTCCAGAGCGCGCGGTACGCGGGGCTTGAGCTCATTCCGAAGACGATGGACCCGCGAGGGATGATCCTTGTTTCGAACCATGTGAGCGGCATCGATCCGCTGCTCCTGCAGCTTCCTCTGCGCACGCATATTCGGTGGATGATGGCAGCCGACATGATGGTGCCGAGCTTGCGATGGTTTTGGAGGCAGGAGCGGATCATTCCCGTCTGTTACGACGCCCGAGATGCGACTGCCGTTCGAACTGCCATCGAACATCTCGCGACCGGTGGTGTGCTTGGAGTTTTTCCTGAAGGCGCGATCGAGCGCCCTGCCAAGCAACTTCGGCCGTTCGTGGGTGGGCTTCAGCTCATCGCGCGACGAGCGAAATGCCCAATCCTGGTTGCGTCCATCGATCTCGAAGGTGTGGACTCTTCGTCGCCGCCTGTGGGTGCGTTTGCTTCGGTTCTGCGCCGTACGAGACCGTTGGTTCGCTACATTGCGTACATCGATCCAACTGTCACGCCGCATGGCAAAGACGTTGGTGATTTGATCCGGCAACAGATGCAGAGCGTCCTCGGCTACCCTGACAACCCAACTCCTATAGAACCAGTGGATCCTGCTGTTGTGAATCGTAACTTAGCCATGATTCAGAATTACGCGCGCCGGCACGCTGAAGTCCTCTAGTTACATCGAAAATGCACGATATAGAGTCGATCTTCAGAGAAAATCAGCAAAAATGATCAGCCAACTCACAGGCACACTCCTCGCTATTGAAGACGGTAACGCCGAACTTTCCGTCGGCTCGTTCGTCTACGAAGTCGCGGTGCCTGGATACGACATCCCATCGCTTTCGATGCAGATCGGTGCAGATGTCGGCTTTTTCACCATAAATTACCTTGAAGGACAGGGGCAAGGGTCAAGCTTTGTTCCAAAGTTGATCGGATTCCAGTCCCGCAGCGATCGAGCGTTCTTCAAAGTCTTCACCACGGTCAAGGGAATCGGAAATCGGAAGGCTCTTCGCGCGCTGCAAGTCTCGCCCTCCCGAGTAGCCGAGGCGATCGTGCAGCAAGACCCGAAGTTCCTCGCAACGCTTCCGGAAATCGGCAAGCGAACCGCCGAGAGCATCGTGGTTGAACTGAAGGGCAAGGTCGACGGGTTTCTGTCGACCACTCGCTCAAGCGGCGCTTCTGGCTCCGCTGCCGGTGGACACGCCGCGTCAAGTCACCCATTCGCGGAGGACGCCGTACTCGTGCTCCTTCAACTCGGCGAACACCGTTCGGCCGCGCAGAATCTCGTCGAACGGATTCTCGCGATCGACCCAGAAGTCGCTAGCGCGCAATTGCTCGTCACCAAAGCGCTCCGCCTTCGCGGAACAACCTGACGCTGCCGTATCTTGCCACTCATGCATCAGTCACCTCGCTACGCGATGATCATGGCCGGCGGAAGCGGTCAGCGCTTGTGGCCGCTCTCTCGCAAAGCGCATCCGAAGCAACTTCTTCCGATTCTTGGCGGGCAGTCACTGCTTGCGATGGCATGGGATCGGCTCGAAGGTTTGATTCCTGCATCGCATCGTCTTGTGTGCAGCGCGGAAGGATTTCGTCAGCCGATCGCCGATGCGCTGCGTGGACTCTGCAACGACAACTATCTCGGCGAGCCGATGGGTCGCGACACACTCAACGCAGTTGCGCTGACTGCGGCGGTACTTGCGAAGCGAGATCCCAATGCGATCTTCGCGGTGCTCACGAGCGATCACATCATCGAGCCGAGTGAAGCGTTTCGCAAACGGCTCGAAGAGGGATTCAAAGTTGTGGAAGCGGATCCAACGCGCTTCGTTACTTTCGCGATCACGCCAACCTACGCCGCGACTGCGTATGGATACGTGGAGCGAGGCGACGCGATCGTTGGATTCGATGCAGCGTTTCAAGCGACGCGCTTTGTAGAGAAGCCCGACAAGGCACGCGCGGAGCAGTATCTCGCGAGCGGCGCTTTCGGATGGAACAGCGGTATGTTTGTTTTCTCGGCGCGCGCGTTTCTTCGCGCGGTCGAGCAGTTTAGACCGGAAAATCATGCGGGAATCAGCGCGCTCGCGAAGGACTGGGATACGCCCGCGCAGCACGAATCACTTGAGCGCGTCTACCCAACCCTGCCGAAAATCTCGATTGACTACGCGGTGATGGAGCCAGCCTCGAAGCGTGATGGCACGCATAGTTTCAGCGTGTGCGTGCTTCCGATGAGTCTGCAGTGGCTCGACATCGGCAGTTACCCCAGTTACGCACAAGTGCTCGAAGCTGACGCGGAGGGCAATCGATCGAATGCGCATTGGACAAATGTCGCATCGAAAAATTGCCTTGTGCTCAGTGATGATCCGACGCATGTCATCGCGACTGTTGGCTGCGAGGATCTCGTCATCGTGCACACAAAGGACGCAACGCTTGTCTGTCCCGCAGCGATGAGTGAACGAGTGAAAGAAGCCGCGGAGCGTGCACCGCTCTCCGTTCGATAGCACATGCGTTACCTCTGCATCGACCTTGGCGATCGTCGCACTGGATTCGCATCCGGCGATGATGTCGTAGGCATCGTGCAGCCACTCGAAGTTGTGCAGGCATCTACACCGGAGGCGCAAGTGGTCGCCGCACTCGCGATGATCGATGAATACGGCCCGAACTGCGTGGTTGTCGGACTTCCCTACAACATGGACGGCACGGAAGGCCCGCGGGCTGCGCTCGTGCGGACGTTTGCGACCGAACTTCTTGCGCGTCTTCCGAAGTTGCCTCGCGTCGCGTTGGCGTTTCAAGATGAGCGACTGAGTAGTTTCGATGCTGAGCACAGACTCAATCGCACTGGACGCACGCACGGCGAAAAGAAAGCGTTGCGTGATGCGCTCGCGGCCTGCGCGATCTTGGAAGACCACCTGCGTATGAAGCGTGGCGAGACTGCGTGCGATGCGCAGGATGAAGGCGACGAGTGACGAGCGCGCCCGCAGCCTCGGCGCTGCAACTCACTGCTGAACAGCAGGCCGTCCTCGCTGCTCCACCGAGCGCGCACCTCACCGTGCTCGCGGTTGCGGGCAGCGGGAAGACGACCACCATGGCGCACCGCATCGCGCACCTCGTGAAGAAACATGAAGTGCCGCCCGCGCAGATTCGCGCAGTGATGTTCAACAAGGCTGCGCAGTTGCACTTCGAACGAAAGTTGAATGCGCTGCGTGTATCGACCGATGCCGCAAAAGTGCAGACCTGGCACGCACTCAGTTACGCGTTGATTCGCGCAGCAGAACGCCAAGGGATGATTGACGAGGCGCCGTTACTCACTGATCAGATCTCGATCCTTCGCGCAGTCGGCGAGTGCGCACGCGAGGCGCTCGCGGATCGCAGCGAGAAGCCCGAAGAGGACGACGGGCGTGACGCGGAGAGTTGCCTCGAAGCGATTCGCGAATGGAAATCGATGCTCGTGTTGCCGAGTCATGCGGGGCACTCTGACGATGACTTCCTAGTGGATGTCTATTCGCGCTTCGAAAAGCGTCGCGCGAGTGAGCGGTTTCGCACCTTCGATGATCTCACCGCAGATGCTGTGCGATTACTTGAAACTCCGCGCGGCGAAAGTGCATTCGCCGCGCGCTTTGAGCACATCGTCGTCGATGAGTTCCAAGATGTTGATCTCGCACAGTTTCGACTGCTCACGCTGCTCGCGAGCAGTCGCGCGCGCGTGACGGTTGTCGGTGACGACGATCAGACGATTCACGAATGGCGCGGCGCACGCAGCGGTTTCATTCGCGGAGGATTCGCACGCCATTTTCGCACACATCCGCATCTCACGCTTCCACTCACGCGATCCTTTCGATTCGGCGCAGCGATCGCCCAATGCGCCTGGAACGCGATAGCGGTCTCCACTGAGCGCGTGCCAAAAGATTTGTTCGCGCATGATCCGCGCAAGCCATCGCGCATCGTGCTGCGCACCGCGCCAGAAGAAACGAGCGAGGAGCCCGAAGTCAATCTCGCGGAAGCGGATGCGCTCATTGATGACATCCAATCTCTTCGCGCTACGCATGTGCCACTTTGCGACATGGTGGTGCTCGGTCGAAGTTGGACGCAATTGCTCGGTATGCAGTGGCGACTGCTCGCTGCGGAGATTCCGTTCACGGTCGATCAACACAACGCGTTTGTGGAGGATCCTTCGCTTGCGCTGCTTCGGCAGTACCTCACCCTCGTGGAGCGCTTTCGAGATCCTCTTGACGATGCAACTGCGCGCATGCTCGGCGTGCTTGTGAATCGCCCCTTTCGCAAAGTCACGAAGCAAGGCATCGTGAAAGTCATCGAAGGAGTTCGCACGACTGGCGGCAGCATTGCGGATGTGCTCTTCGATGAAGCCGCGCACAAACTCGCAGGCATTTTCCCTGCAGCGTCGGCCGCGCTTCGGCACATGGGCAGCGTGTTGATGAAGGCATCGAGACTCGCCGAAGAACCTTGCGGCGCGGCGGTGGTCATTCGTATGTTGCGACGCGAGATTGAATTTCGCGAAGCGCTGGCGGCATTTCGAAGTGAAGAGTCGGTTGCGGCATGCTTGCGCGCGTACGAAGTATTCGAAGGGTTTGCGCGTGAGAGCGCATGCACGCTGCGCGCGCTCGACGAGATCGTGCGCGCTGTGGACACAACACAAGGCGTGCCAACGCATGAGTGCCTTCGCGTGACGACAGTCCACCGCGTGAAGGGACTTGAATGGAAGCACGTCTTTGTCCCCGAGTGCGATGAAGGTCGGATGCCCATCTTGAGCGAAGCGCAGAGCGAATGTTTCGATACGAAGGATGCTTCGAAGACCGATGGAAGATCGAGTGCACTCGAGAGTGAACGCCGACTCTTCTACGTTGCAGTCACTCGCGCATCGGAGTGTTGCTGGATTTCGTGCGGCGACGCGACGGCGCGAAGTCGATTCATTGACGACGCGCTCATCGAAGAAACACAACAAGCGCTCGACGCATTTAAGCGTGCTGCAGACCAAACGCCGATTGATGCGCCGATCCTGCGCGTGATGCTCGCTGCACTCGAGAGTTCTTCCGTCGCGCGGCGTGGCTGCGAACTCGCGTTCGCTCAGTCCGCGTTGGCGCCGCCCGCGCTCGCGTAGTCGATGAACCACTTGAGTTCGCCCGCGAGTGGCTTGATGCCCATAATCGGAATCTCGTGAAAGTCGTCGACGTTTTTCGCAATGCGCGCGAGCATCGACGCCTTGCCCGCGCCCAACACGAGTGGCGCGATGAATCGCGATGCGTTGAGTAATGAGTAGGTCATCGTCAATCGATCCGGTGGAACAACTGTCGCGCCGCGATTGAAGACAATGAGTCGATCGTCAGCATCCTGCGCTTCGGAATGTGGGAACAGACTTGCAGTGTGTCCTTCATCGCCCATGCCGAGCAGCACGAAATCGAGTCGATCGTGGCCCTTCTCTCTCCAGCCGAGCACATCACGGAGTTCCTTCTCGTAGAGCACATCGGCATCCGGCAGATACGCGAGCATCGGATGCACTTGTTCCTTCGGGATGTCTGAAGCCTCCACGAGAATCTCTTCGATCTGCCGCCAGTTCGATTTCTCATGATCGAAGGGAACGCATCGCTCGTCCACCATCCAGAGATGCGTGCGCGCCCACGGAAATCCACGCGCGCGCGGATCCGTCATGAGTTGTTCATAGAACGGCATCGGCGTGGAGCCACCCGAGAGCGCGAGATGGAAATCGCCGAACTGCCGAACGCATTGCGATGCATGCATGACGAGGTCGGCCATCAGCGCGTCGTACACATCGAAACGATTGCGTGCGAGATGCACCTTCCCTCGAAGCAAAGGCGCGGTCGCTGTGGACTCATCGACCGCGTAGGGTTCGTTGTCATCAAGATGGGCGTCGCCGGATTCCGTCATGGAGCGCAGCCTACCCGTTCAGCGTGTAGTGATTGTCTACGCGTCATTCCAGCGACGACCAGCACCGAGTAACGCGTTTGCACTCTCGGGTCCCCACGAGCCGCACGCGTAGTTCGCATGAATGTTCGCGCGCGCTTCTGCTGAACGCGCATCGAGAAATGGCATCACCGCATTCCACGCACGCTCGACTTCGGTCTTGTGCTTGAAGAGCGTTTGATCACCGCGCATCGCGTCGAGGATGAGTGGACCATAGGCTTCGACCGGATCCGCCTTGAACTGACTCGCGTAATCCAAACGCATGTCCGCAGCATCAATGTGAATGCCAGGACCCGGAACTTTGGCGCAGAAACGCAATGAGAATCCTTCGCCCGGCGCGATCTCAATCACGATGCGATTCGCTTCGGGCGCGTTGGGCATGATCGTGCGGAAGAGATTTGCTACTGGCGGCTTGAACTGCACAACGATCTCCGTCTTCTTCTTCGCGAGCTTCTTACCCGTGCGCAGAAAGAACGGCGTGCCTGCCCAGCGCCAGTTATCGAAATGCAGTTTTACCGCGGCGAACGTCTCTGTTGTCGATCCACTCGCAACACCTGCAAGTTCGTGATACGCGCCTTCTTTCGCATCGGCCGCGAACTGTCCGAGCGCGCAGTGGCTCATCACCTCGGCTGCAGTCGGAACCTGCAACGCATCAACGATTTTGATTTTCTCCGCGCGAACATTGTCCGCGGTGTAACTCGACGGCGGCTCCATCGCAACGAATGCGAGAATCTGAAACAGGTGCGACTGAATCATGTCGCGCAGTGCGCCTGTTTGATCGAAGAACGCTGTGCGTTGACCAACACTGACTGTTTCAGCAGCGGTGATCTGCACATGATCGATGTACTGGCAGTTCCAAATCGGTTCAAAGATCGCGTTCGCAAAGCGGAAGACCAGTAGCGCCTGCACAACTTCTTTGCCAAGGTAGTGATCGATGCGATAGGTGGATTCTTCTTCGAACGCACGGCCGAGCGCACGATTCAGACTCTCCGCACTCGAAATGTCGTGACCAAATGGCTTCTCAACGATGATGCGTTGCCACGACTTCGCGACTGAGCTGATCGAGCACCAGCGCTTTCCTTCTGTGACGAAGGACGCGGCATCGATCTGCGCAATAATCGGTTCGTAGAGTGATGGTGCAACCGACAGAAAGAAGAGCAAGTTGTCGCGGAGTTTTCGCACTGCTTGAATCTCATCGAGCCGCGCGCGCAATGGTGGATAGCACTCCGCTTTCGTCGCGTCGCCCGCGAAGTAATGCACGCGCGATGCAAAAACCTCCCATGTCGACTCCACGTAACCATCTGCGTTTGCTGCGACCCACGGCTTCAGTTCCGCGCGCCACTCTTCGTCGGTCTTCACCGTGCGACTCACGCCGAGAATCGCGGTGGACTCGGGCAACGCGCCGCGCGCGAATTGCTCGTACATCGCAGGGATCAACTTGCGCGAGGTCAAATCGCCAGAAGCACCGAAGATTACGAGTGTGCAGGGATCAGGCGATTGCATAGAGGGAGAGTATCGGATGATTCGGCGCCGCTCTCTTCGGGGAACAATCCTTAACCCGTCGCGCGCGGGTGAAACTTCCGCAGCACTTCATTGAATTTTGACCGATCGACGTGCGTGTACACCTCGGTGGTGACAACGCTGGCATGTCCGAGAAACTCCTGCACAGTGCGAAGGTCGCAGCCACCACGCAACAGATCCGTCGCGAATGAATGGCGAAGCACGTGTGGATGCACTCTCGAAAGTCCGGCGATTGCTGCGTACTTCTTGACCAGTTGCCACACCGCAACTCGCTCAAGCGGCTTTCCGCGCACGCTCACGAAGAGGCGAAACTCCGCGCGCCCTTCATCCGCTTGCACGAAACTCGCGCGCGATTCTTGCAGCCATCGCGAAATCCAACGTAGCGCGTGCTCGCCGACCGGAACCATGCGGTGCTTCGACCCTTTGCCCACTACATGCAATGCACCAGCGACTTCGCTGAATTGATTCAATCGCAGCGACCCAACCTCGGAAGCACGCAATCCACTCGCGTACATCGTTTCGAGAATCGCACGATCGCGAAGCCAGAGATCACCGTGCTCTGGCAACGGCGCCTCGACGAGTTTGCGCATGTCGCCAGGCGAAAGCACGTGCGGCAATTTCTTCCACCGGGTTGGGCGCTCGAGCAATCGCGCAGGATCATTGGCGAGTTTCTGCGTCGCGTGGAGATAGCGAAAAAACACGCGCACGGTGACGACGTGTCGTCCGATGCTGTTGGGATCAAGCGCGCGCTCCGTCGTGAGCCATCGCACATGTTCGAAGAGCGCTTCTGGTCCCACTGCTGCAATCGAGGTCACGCCGCGTGCGCTCAAATCGACGAAGAGGTCACGCAGATCACGCTCATACGCTTCAAGCGTCAACTTTGCTAGACCAGCCTCAACTTTGAGATGCGTGAGGAAACTCCGCAGCGCTGTGCTGAAACTCTCCGGTAGTTCCGTCGCAGTCGCTTGTTTGCGCGGAGCCTGTGTCGACACTGACTGCGACTGCGACCGCTGCTGCCGCCGCGACGATGCGGAGATCGCTCGCGAAGGAGAGTCTGAGGAAGGAGCCACTGCGATTGCTGCGCGCGCTGCCTTCGATCGCGTCGAAGGCGGGGCAGGCGTGGAAGTCGCCGCAACAATTCGAGAAGGCTTCATCGAGATGACCGAGTCTGAGGTGTGCGCTACAGCGAGCGTCGCCGCGCTCTAGATGAGGGCAAAAATCCGTGCTGTCTTCAAGCGACATAGGGTTGGTGTTCATCGGTCGCTCCACTCTTCTTGCGGCACATTCCTTCGCTGTGGACGCAGCGTGAAGGTCCGACATTCCGTCGAGTCATGAGCGCTTGGCATCGTGATTGCATGGACACCGTGGGCTCATCGCCCGCTCGATCCGGAGTGATCGATTCACGGCAAGGATTGCCGAACATGACGCAGCGACTCGACAGCATTGCGCACCACCTCATAAGCCGCTCGGCAGTTCCTGCCGAAGGCGGTGTCATCAATGGGCTCCCGCTTCCTTCCATCCTTGCATTGGGCCGAGAAATTGTGCGATTCGGTTCGATCGCGGCGTCTCTCGACCGTGCGCGACGGCCAGAAGCAGAATCCGCGCCCACGCAGGCACGCGCTGTGCAGTCATTCCCTCGACTAGTTGTGCTGCAAGAACGGAGCGCGTCATGAACTATGGATTTCACCTCTCGACTGCAGGCGTCATCACGCAGATGCGCAAGCTTGACGTGATCGCGAACAATCTCGCGAACGTGGAAACCGTCGGTTTCAAGCCAGACTTCCTCGTTGCGGTCGATCGCAAGCCCGAGCGACTTGAGAATTCCAACTCCGCTGGCATTGAGCCAAATGCACTCTTAGAGCGCCTCGGTGGCGGAAAGCTGTTCCTCCCGACGCAAACCGATTTCTCGGGAGGCGCGATCGAACCCACCGGTCGCGATCTCGATGCTGCGATCAAGGGCGAAGGATTCTTCATGCTTGAGAGCCGCGACTCGAAGTCCTCGGACAAGTTCCTCACCCGCAACGGCAACTTTGAAGTGAACACGAAGGGACACCTCGTCCTCTCCACGAGCGGGCAGGCTGTGCTTGATCAAGATGGTGCGCGCATTCAAATCGATCCCACCAAAAAAATTCTGGTCGGCAACGACGGCACCGTCTCGCAAGACGGCAGTGCTATCGCGCAACTCGCAATCGTGAAGCCCGCCCGCGCGGACACGATGGTGAAGGACGGACACAACGCCTTCCGTGTACGCGGCGGAAAAATTCTCTCGATGATCGGTGGAGCATCTGAGATTCAACAAGGCGCGCTCGAACGAAGCGGAACGGATCCGGTTCGCACGCTCGCCTCAATGATCGCAACCACCCGTGCCCTCGAGTTCGGCACGCAAATGATGAGAACGCAAGACGAAATGACCGGTCGACTCTTTCAGACCTTTGGCCGCATGAGTTGATCATGAGTTGATCAATACGCACAGTTCCTTAGAGCCACACCATGAGCGCAATTTCCCTCAATGCTTCCGCCAGCGGCCTGTCTGCAATGCAGACAAGCTTAGATGTCATCGCCAACAACCTCGCCAACGTGAACACCTCGGGCTTCAAGAGCTCGCGCGTGAACTTCGAGGATTACTTCTATCAGGAGTATGCGCAGCCTGGCATTCCTGAGGGCGACGGTAACACGCGACCAACAGGTCTCTATGTTGGACTCGGTGTGCAAGTGAGTGGAACGCAACTGAATTTCACGCAGGGCGCGCCTGAACCAACAGGTCAACCTCTCGATATCGCAATCACTGGTTCAGGATTCTTCCAAGTGATTGCGCAAGATGTTGGTGATGGCATTGGCTACACACGCGCTGGAGCATTCACACTTAATGCGAATGGTCAAGTCGTGATGTCGAACTCGCAAGGCTATGTGCTCGAGCCGGAGATCACCGTTCCGCAAGACGCGTCCAGCATCACTGTGCAGCCGAATGGTCAGGTGACCGCGATGTTGCCGGGCGAAACTGAACCAACTGTGCTCGGACAGATCATGCTCGCGAACTTCGTGAACCCTGCTGGTCTCGAAACCGTCGGTTCGAATATCTACGCACCGACCGCTGCAAGTGGCCAGCCCTTCGAGAACACGCCTGGTGAAAACGGCATGGGCATGTTGCAAGGCAACACGCTCGAAGCATCGAATGTTGATCCAGTCATCCAACTTGTGGGACTCATCAAGACGCAGCGCGCGTTCGAGTTCAACTCGCAGGTCATCGAGAGCACCAGCGAAACACTCCGTCAGATCGCACAGCTCCGCGCGTACTGATCCTGATTCGTGGAAGAACCGCATATGCACTTCACGCTCACACCGCACTCTCTCATGGCCACGCTCAGTATCGCACTCAGCGCGCTCAGTGCACCGCTTGCGGCAGACACGATCGTGCTCAAGAGCGCGATTCGGCTACCGCAAGGTGCAACCGTGGTGAAACTCGCCGACATCGCAACGCTCGATGGAGTCGACGCGCGCGCGTTGTCGGAAGTCAAAGTTGCGGATGCCTCGACGAGCCCGTTCGAACTCCGTCTCGATGCTGTGCGCGATGCACTCAGTGCTGCGCATGCCAACTTCGCGAAAATCGATCTCTCTGGCCGTGTGTGCATCGTGCGACCGAGTGCGACCGTCGTCGCCATCGCGCAAGCACCGAAGGTTGCTGCGGAAAAGGCTCGAATCACTGCTCCAGAAAGCAACAAGGCGATCATTGATCCACTCACGGTGATCGATGACTCCACGCCGCTTGGTGTGTGTGCGCAACTTTTCGTCGCACGACTGAGCGTCCGCGGACTTCCGCTTCGCCTCGAGTGCTCGCCAGAAGACCTTGCGAAATTCGCGCCGCGTGAGGGACAGTCCGCAGATGTGCTTCCTCGAAACTCGCTTGAAGATGAGGTTGTGGATGTCGAGTTGATCTTCCGACGTGATGGACGAGTGATCGCGCGGGATCATGTGCGTATCGAACCGAAACTGCAGACCGCATGCGGCGTGGTGGTGATGCCGCTCGAGCGCGGCGCACGAATCGCGCCAAGCGACCTTCGCACTGAACTCCGCTGGCTGTCGCCCAAAGCAAGTGAGCACACGCTCACACTGCATGACGCCGCTGGACGCATCGCTCGAAACAGCGTCACTGCGGGAACAGCGCTGCTCTCAACGCAAGTGAAGGACGAAGTCGTCGTGCACAAGAATGACAAGGTCATCGTGCGACGCGAAGTTGGACTGATCGCTATCGAGCTCGATGCCATCGCAGCAGAAGAAGGCGCGGTGGGAGATCGCATCACGCTGCGCTCGACTGGAAAGTCCACACGCGGTGCACGCAACGCAAAGCCCGCTGAATTCATTGCCGAAATCACTGGACCAGGAACTGCGATTCTTCGCGGCCCATCGACCGAGTCCGCGCGAACTGCCGTCGCACTGCAAGGAGCACAATGATGCACTGCCAAAAGAATTCCACCGTTACTCTCGCACGCACTGTCCTCGCGCTCGGACTTGCTCTGCCCACCGCGACGACGATCGCGCAAGCTCCAGCAACAAAACCAACGCCGCCCGTTGGTGTTGCCGTCGCGCCGACTGCTTCTCCCAAGGAATACAGCGGACGCGTGCTTCGAAAAGATGAAGCACCGCCACCGCAAGCGACGCAGAGTTTGATGGCGCAGATGATTACATCCCAGCCCGCGTTCGCGGAAGACGGCACGCGCAATGACTACGGTTGTTTGTTCGCCGTCTCTGATCCCGAACCCAAACTCTTCGCGATTCATGATCTCGTGACGATCGTCATCAGCGAGTCAAGCCGCGGCAAGAGCAAGCAGACATCGAAAGCGAAGAAGGCCTACGAACTTGATGCGGGCATTCAAGACTGGCTCACGAGCGACATCATCTCACCCGGTGATCTCCCAGCATTCACCCTCGAGACCCAGAAAGACTTCGAAGGCAAGGCTGACTATCAACGCGCAGATGACTTCACCGCACGCGTAACTGCCGAAATCGTGGAGATCAAACCCAACGGACTCCTCGTGCTCGAAGCGCATCGCACCGTCGTGCAAGACGAAGAAGAGCAAACGATCATGTTCACCGGCGTCTGCCGACCCGAAGACGTCGACACGAACAATCAGGTGCCCTCCCATCGCGTCGCCGACGCAAGCATCAAGAAGATCAACGCCGGCATGCTCCGCGACACCGGCGAAAAAGGCATCGTCGCAAAGGTTCTCGACGCAATATTCGCGTTTTAGTTTGAGCGGGAGGTGGCTCAGGCGCTGCCCGATTCACTCAGGTGCGCCGTACTGGAGTGAGCGAAACCGCGCGCTTGCATCGACGGTGGTGAGCTTGAGACAACGCGCGGTCAGTCGCGAACGGTCAAACACGACCGCGGCCACGAAATCAGATTCATCCGCTCTTTCGCGAGAGCCAGCGTGGCCTCCGCGGTGCGATTTGCGCGTGCGGTGCCCTCTCGCAGAATCTCGAGCACGAGATCGTCGCGACCTTCGTATGCAGCGCGTCGCTCTCGCATCGGCGCGAGCAATGCGTTGATTGCTTCAGCGACTTCGATTTTGATGTGACCGTCGCCGATGTTGTCGCCGCGCGTGTACTTGTCTTCGAGTTCCGCGACGCGCGCTTTGTCTTGAATGAATGTCCGCACGTACTGAAACAGCGCGTTCTTCGTGTCGCCAGGTTCGGTGGCACTTGCGCGACCGGTGAAGATTTTCTTGACTTTCTTCTCGACTTCCTTCGGCGGATCACTGATGAAGATCGCATTGTTCAACGACTTCGACATCTTGTTCGTGCCATCGACGCCGAGTAAACGCCCGACCTCGCCGACATCTGCATGCGGTACTGGGAACACGCCGCCAAGCGCGACATGCTCGTGATCCTCCGCATGCTCGTCGACGTTGCAGAAGATCTGATTGAATCGTCGCGCAACTTCGCGCGTCATCTCGAGGTGTGGCACTTGATCTTCGCCGACAGGAACACCTGTGGGTCGAAACGCGAGGATGTCGGCTGTTTGACCAACTGCGTAAAGTGGGAAGCCGAACGAGTATGTGTCGCCGAGCCCCTTCAATTCGATTTCCGTCTTCAGCGTTGGATTGCGCATCACGCGATTGAATGGAATGAGCATCGCGAAGAGGAACGTCAATTCTGCGATCGCAGGGATCTCACTCTGCACAAATATCGTCGCGCGTGCAGGATCGATGCCCATCGCGAGATAGTCGCGAACGATCTCAATCGTGTCGCGCTTGATCTCCGCGCTCTTGTGCAGCCGTGTTGTGTACGCGTGCACATTCGCGATGATGAAGTAGCAGTCATGCGAGTCCTGCAGCGAGACCCTGCGCTTCACGCTTCCAACCCAATGCCCAAGATGCAAACTGCCTGTCGGCGTGTCGCCAGTCAGAATGCGGGGTCGGGCTTCGCGCGCGGGAACTGCAGTCATGGCGTGAAAGATAGGCGAAACGCTGTGCGTGCGGCGTGTCTAGGCGGTAGATGTGAGGACGGAGAGCAGGTTGAAAAGATTGAAAGCGGCGTGCAATCCGATTGACGCTGCGAGCGATCCTGTGCGCAAGCGCAGCCAGCCGAGCGCGAGGGAAAGGATGAACAGCAGCGCCACCGCTTGCATCATCGCCCCATCAGTGAGGACCGCAAGATGCACTGCGGTGAACAGGGTTGCCGTCACGATGTTTGCAGCGAGTGGACTAAATCGATACCGTCGCAGCGTCGGCAAGAGCATTCCGCGCCAACCGAATTCTTCGGCGATGGGAACGAGCAAGCCGGCGTTGATGCATATGACTGTTGCTTCGAGCCCCCATCCTGCATCGCGGAGGCGCTCAAGTGTTTGATGCGCAACGACTGGCGACGGCATCAATCCGAACGCACCGCGAACCGATTCGACAAGCGATGCGGCTCCTACCAACACGGGCAACATCACGAGCAACGAGAAGACGCCGAGCACGAACAATCCGACCTGCAACAGCCATGCCTGCGCGCTTCCTCCGAAATACGCACGCGAACGAAACACGAGGAAGCCGTAGAGCACTTGCGTGAGCGCCGCGATCGTGAGCGGCAGGCTCGCTCCCCAACCTTGCCCGACGAAATCCGCGCGCAGCGTTGCTCCGGCGATCGCTGAACTCATCGCGCCGACGAAGATAAATAAAATAAAGAGCAGAACGCCCGTTTCTGCGACAACCGGTCGGTAGCCGAGGTCATCTCTGACCGATATAAGACGACGAAGGCGTTGTGTGGCGCGGCGCGCGAGACTTGTTCTTTCTGCTTGAAGATCCATCATGAGTGCTGTGCTCGACACCATCATTGCGCGAAAGCGGCTCGAAGTAAAAGCGGCCAAGGCTGCTGTGCCGATGCGCGAACTCAAGAAGCGTATTCGAGAACTCGGTCGCCCTCGCAATTTCTTCGGCGCGCTCGTGGATCGCAGAAATCCTCCGCGAACACATGTGATCGCGGAAGTAAAGCGAAAGAGTCCGAGTGCTGGTGTCATACGCGAGGACTTTGATCCTGTGCGTATCGCGCGCCAGTACGCGGCTAACGGCGCGTGCGCGATTTCGTGCCTCACTGATGAAGTGGATTTCGGCGGTCGCCTTGAGTACATCCATCAGATTCGGGATGCCATAAAACTTCCCGTGCTCAGAAAAGATTTCATCATCGACCGCTATCAACTCTGGGAAGCGCGCGCGGCTGGCGCGGATGCGGTGCTCCTCATTGCTGAGGCGTTGCCAGAGCGGGACATCATCGACTTCCAGATTCTTGCGACCGAACTCGGCATGACGGTCTTGCTCGAAGTGCACGATGTCGAAAATCTTCTACGCGCCGTCAACATCGTTGGGTTCCCGCACGCGAGCTACTCACTTCTCGGTATCAACAACCGCGACCTTCGCACGATGGAAACGAAACTCGAGCACTCCCTTCGACTCGCGGAATTGATCGAAGATACAAGCGTATTGGTGAGCGAATCTGGAATTCGCACCGCCAACGATTTACGCCGATTGCGTGAGCATGGCATCAACATCGCACTCGTTGGCGAGCATCTCATGCGACAACCAGATCCCGGTGTTGCGCTTGCGGAGTTGCTTGAACGAACACCGATGCACATCGACTAAGCGCTCACGAGGGTTAGGCGCTTACAAGATAGAAGCGATTAATCGCCGCGCGGAGTGTTGCACCATCGAGGCGCTCGAATGCGAATGCGCCCTCCATGGTTCCCCATGAAGTCTCAAGCTGCGCGAAACTCGAGTAGACGAAACTCTCGCCGCTGCGAAGCACTGGTTGCTGCCCGACGACGCCTTCGCCACTCACCGAGTCCACATCGCCATCTGCATCCACGATGGTCCACTGCCGCGCCGTGAGTCGCACTTCATCTACGGACTCATTCGTGATCGTCACGCGATAGCCGAATACCCAATGCCCGAGCGCAGGCTTCGACTTCAACGCGAGATAGGTTGGCTCGACCAGAATTCGAATGCCTTCCGTCACCGTTTCCGAGGCGTGCTGGGAAAGCGCAGTTGCGGCGGGTTGGGTGAGTGAGTTCATGGCGAATGGAAGCATAGCTCCGACTTCGTTCGAAACACTTCGCCGCTACCCTTGAGCCTCCATGATTCCGCTCCCTTCCCTACCCACTGTTGCAGTCGTTGGCGCTACGGGTGTTGTTGGCCGCGAAATGTTGTCGATCCTTGAGTCGCGCAAGTTTCCCCTCTCCAAACTTCGACTCTTCGCGAGCGCACGAAGCGCTGGGACGACGCTTCCGTTTCAAGGCGGAACCGTCACGATTGAAGCTCTCGAAGGCAACTGCGCACAAGGCGTGGACATCGCACTCTTCTCCGCAGGTAAACCGATCAGCCGTGAGTGGGCGCCGAAGTTTGTGCAAACGGGCGCGTTCGTGGTGGACAACTCGAGCTGCTTCCGCATGGACGACGCGGTTCCGCTGGTCATCCCGCAAGTCAACGCGATCGTTCTCAAAGACATGAAGGAGCGCGGCATCGTTGCCGTTCCAAATTGCTCGACGATCATCGCGCTTGTTGCGGTCACTCCTCTGCATCGCGCACTCAATGTTGAGCGCATGATTGTGAGTACCTACCAAGCAGCAAGTGGCGCGGGCGCGGCTGCAATGCAGGAACTCGAACAGCAAGCACATGCGTTTGCCGCGGGCAAGCCCTTCGAGACGCCAATTTTTGGTCGCCCGTATCTCTTCAATCTCTTCAGTCATAACAGCGCGATTGGCGAAGACGGCTTCAACGAAGAAGAACGAAAGCTACTGCACGAGACGCGGAAGATTTGGAACGCGCCCACGATGCGCGTCGCTGCAACCTGCGTTCGAGTGCCTGTGCTCCGCGCGCATGCCGAATCGATTCACCTTGAGTTCACTCGACCCACGAGCGAAGCGGAAGTTCGCGAACTGCTTCGCAATGCGCCGGGCGTGCGTGTGGTGGACGATCGCGCGGCGAACCGATTTCCAGAACCACTTGATGCAACGGGCGGCGACGATGTATTGGTCGGACGCATTCGCATGGATCCAAGCGTTCCTGAGAATCGCGGCGTGATGCTGTTTGTTGCGGGCGATCAACTTCGCAAGGGCGCGGCACTTGATGCTGTGGAAATCGCCGAATGCTTGCTCGAACGGTTCAGCGAAACGCACACGGCCGCGCGCGCGACTGCACGAATTTCCTCATAAAACTGCGGTGAACATCCCTCTTTGAAGAGCCGCGCAAAACGGCTACGATGCGCATGCCTTTGGGGATTGGTGTAACGGTAGCACAACTGACTCTGACTCAGTTTGTCCTAGTTCGAATCTAGGATCCCCAACTACACAACAGCACAGCCGCCATCAAGCGGCTGTGCTGTTGAGCGCGTAGTGGAGCGC
>QWPV01000059.1:16494-18104 GCA_003671055.1 Planctomycetota bacterium | reverse complement strand
CATGGTTAATGAGTCAGTATCCGGACACACAAGGATGGAAGGCGTATGCGCCGCAAGCTGCAGCGACGCGACTTGCGAAGACCGACATCACCACGCGCGTTGTGGTTGGTCATGAAATGTCACTGGACTCGTGGCGCCGCCAACTCATGGGCGGCTTTGACTGCGGCATGCTCTGGCTCAACTCGCACGGACAACAGTGGGAGTTCGCGCTTGAAAACAACGTGATGGCGAATGTGAACGATGTTCCGCTGACAGATGTCCCGTGCGCTTTGCATTGCATTCACAGTTTCTCGCTCGCGCAGCCAGCGAATCCAGAATCCATCGGTGGCCGCTTCATTGAGCAGGGGATCTACTGCTATCACGGCTCGATGTTCGAACCGTTTCTTCCGGCATTCGTGCCGCCTGAGTTGCTCGCCGAACGCGTTGCGTATCTCGCGCCACTCTTGGTCAGTGCGCGTGTGTACGAAGGCCCTTTCGCGTTGCCGTGGCGCACGACTGGTTACGGCGATCCGTTGCACCTGGCCATGATTCCACAGCGTTACGGCGTTGAACGCATCGCGCCGCCTGACGACGGAAGCGTTGCATTGCGAGCAACGGCGATTGCTGCATTGCAGTCGCTGAAGTCCGCGCCGAGTGACGCAGCGTTCGCTTCCGCAATGCGCGACCTCGTCATGATTGGCGAAGACGCACTTGCAATCTCTGTGTGGACGATGTCGCAGCAAGCGGGCGACACGAAGTCGACTGCAACGGACGCACTCGGCCCACTTTTTCGCGCGCGTGATTTCAACGCGTTTCTCGAAGCGTTCGCAGCAAGTGGAAGCCATCGCGCGGATGACCTCACCATGCTCTGGCACCTCGCGGGAGCGCGACTCGGCAGCATGAGCGGCGACGAAGGCAAGCGTGCTGTTGCACTTCTCTCGCGCAATATGCGTGGCCCTGATGTGAGTGCGGACTTCGCGCTCCTCGCGCCAGCGCTTGAGCGTTTGCTCGGTCGTCAAGCGATGCGCGAAGCAGGCGAACGCGCGGCGGTGAATGCGCGGGACCCGGCGATTGCTGCACGGATTCGTTCGAAGCTCTGACGCTCACGCTGCGTTCTTGGGCGCAATAGCCTCTTTTTGCTCGCGCGACTCCGACAATTTCGGCAACGACTTCGTGAGCGCTTCGAAGATTAGTTTGGGATCGTGCGGGCACTTCGCACGGAATTCTGCAGCAAGAAGCGGATCGATCGCGAGCAATGCGACCGCGGTAATTCCAGCGAGGCCGCGCGCGGTGGGATGCAGCGCATCATCTTGCAAGAGTGGTTCGGCAGTCGTTGCCGCCCATTCCATGTCTGCGATGCGGATTGCATGTTTCACGCGCAGATCTTCCGAGAGCGCGCCAAGCGGAATCACGCACACATTGGGACGACTCTTCGCCCACTCATAAAGGCGCGCGTTGAGTTTCTTGATCGTTTCGAGTTGCGGCATCTGCGAGACCGAGAGCATCTTGCCAACCGCTGCACTCATGTCTGGTAGATCGCCAATCACCACCGGACACGCGCATCGTTCAAGTTGCGCGAGCCCAAGTTCGAACTTTGCGATGCGCTCTGCTTCACTCGCAAGGAAATCGCC
>QWPV01000059.1:0-15820 GCA_003671055.1 Planctomycetota bacterium | reverse complement strand
TCATCCGTGCCGCCGATTTCGCCAATCATGACAACGCCATCGGTGTCATCATCTTTGGCGAAGAGTTCAAGCACATCGATGAATCCCATTCCGCGCACAGGATCGCCGCCGATACCGACGCAGGTTGATTGACCCATGCCGAGTTCGGATGTTTGCCAGACTGCTTCATAGGTGAGCGTGCCGGACCGACTGATGATGCCAACACTCTTTCCCGTCTTCGAGTCTGCACGATGCGTGTGGATGTAGCCCGGCATGATGCCGATCTTGCATCCACCTTCGAACTTCGCATCTGCGCCACTCCCGCTCACGCGTCGTGCTGGCGTAATGATGCCGGGGCAGTTGGGGCCGATGAGTGTTGCGTGCGGGAACGCCTTGAGCGCTTCCTTCGTGCGAATCATGTCTTGCACAGGTACGCCCTCGGTGATCGCGCAGATCACGCGAATGCCTGCGGCTGCAGCTTCGAGAATCGCGTCAGCCGCACCAGCGGGCGGCACGAAAATCATCGTCGCGTCCGCGCCCGTTGCTTCGACAGCTTGTCGCACCGTGTCAAAGATCGGCAATCCGTTGGGATCCTTCTGCCCACCTTTTCCAGGGGTCACGCCGCCGACCATTTGGGTTCCGTAGGCGAAGCACGCCTTCGTGTGCGATGCACCTGCGCTGCCAGTGATGCCTTGACAAAGAACCTTAGTTTTTCCGTCGACGAGAATGGCCATTGGGGCGAGGATGGTACAGCAACATCGCGTCAGCGAAATGCGGAGGGAATCACGCGCTACACTCGCCGCGCTATGGCAAAAAAGCCGCTGACCTATGCTGAATCTGGCGTCGACATCAATGCAGGCGACGAAGTTGTCGAACGCATCAAGCCGATCCTGCGCCGCACCCACACGCCGCGCGTGATCGGCATGCATGGCGCGTTCGCGGGAATGTTCCGACTCGACTTCAATCAGCAACTCTTCAAGCGAAACTATCGCGATCCTGTGCTCGTTGCGTGCACCGATGGTGTGGGCACGAAGGTGAAACTCGCCGCGGATGCAAAGATCTATGACGGTGTCGGTATCGACTGCGTTGCGATGAATGTGAACGATCTCATTGTGCAAGGTGCGGAGCCGTTGTTCTTCCTCGATTACCTGGGGCTCTCGAAACTTTGTCCGACCGATACGACTGCGATGATCGAAGGCGTCGCTCGCGGTTGTGAACTTGCCGGCTGCGCGCTGATCGGCGGCGAATGCGCAGAGATGCCCGACATCTATTCGCCTGGTGATTTCGATGTCGCAGGATTTTGCGTCGGTGTCGTGGAACTCAAGCGCGTGATCGATCCAGCGCGCGTGCGCAAGGGCGACATCATCATCGGACTTGCTGCGAGCGGACTGCACTCCAATGGCTACACGCTCGTGCGTCGCATCATCAAAGATGAGAAACTCGATCTAAAGAAGGCGTATCCAGGCTTCGGCGGAAAGAAGCTCATTGATGTGCTTCTCGAACCAACGCGCATTTACGCGAAGCCGATCGTCAAATTACTCGCGAGCTACAAGCGCATCATGGCGGTGTCGGGCATGGCGCACATCACGGGTGGCGGATTGCCTGGAAATGTGAGCCGCGCGCTGCCGAGCACGTTTGATGCACGCATCGATTGCACCACGTGGAAGCCGCATCCAATCTTTGGGTTCCTACAAGAACGGGGCGGCATTGAGCGCGATGAAATGTTCCGCGTGTTCAACATGGGCATTGGCTACACACTGATCGTGCGTCCAACGCATGCGAAGAAAGTGGTCGCAGCGTTGAAGCGTTCAGGCGAGAAGCCAACGATCATTGGTGAAATCGTGAAGGGCACAGGCGAAGTGCAACTCGATTTCGGCGAGTGATGCGCTAGTGCTCGTCGCCGGGCGACTGTCGGCCTTGTTTCTTGTCGGCGTCACGCTTCTTGCCTTCGAGCCGCCGCACCACCGATCCCCAAGTGCGTTTCGTCTCGCGACGAATCTTCGGTCGAATCGCGGCGCTTGAAACAAGTGCGCTCAATCGACCCACGCATGCATCGCGATTGTCCGCTTGCGATCTCGTCTGACTATCGGTGATGAGCAGCGCCTCCTCTGCGCCTTCGCCGACAACATGGCGCGCACCGATGAGACGAAGGCGATCAAGTGCAGCAGGATCGAGTCCGACGATGCACGAGAGTCGAAGCCGCAGTTCCGCTTTGGTACTGGTCTTGTTCGCGTGTTGACCGCCAGGGCCGCCGCTGCGCGAGAAGTTCCAATCGATATCGCCAGGCACAATCGTGCAGCCGCGACCCAAACGAACGCGCCCATCCGGCGTGACGGTGAGTGGACCAAAGCGTTTCGACTCAACGCGAGTGGGCTTTCGTGGAGGTACGCTTTCATTCATGCTTGCACCCATCATCGTCGCTGCGCTGTTCGCTGCACCAGCAGATTCAAGCGAGAACTCCGCAGTCGAGAGTTTCAAACTCGAACTCGGCGCGCAAGCATACTTCACACGACTCGCAGGAAACTTTGATGACGGTACGAGCACCGTGTCGGTTGAGGACATCGGACTCAACGACAGCACGATCGCGATCGACGCATCGTTCACGGTGCACGACGGGAAATTTCACACCTCGCTGCAAGGACTTTCGTTTCGCGCGAGTGGAAGCGGAACTGCTGTGGAGACAATGTCGTTCGAAGGCATCACTGTCGGAAGCGGCGACACATTCACGTCGAGCTTCGATGAATGGACATTCGGCGCGAGAGTCGCATACGACATGTGGGAGCCGTATGCAGCGGAAGCCGGCGCGAAGCCAACCAAAAGCCTGAACGCGTTTTCATTCACGATTCAAGCCATCGTCGCGCTCGACTTCATCAACATATCGCGCACGATTTCCGACACCACGACCATCACAACCTTCGAAGGCAACGACTCCTTCCTCGTGCCGATGGTTGGTGGAGGATTCGAAGTCGGGTTCGATGTGAAGAACTACGTGCCGCTCGTGGAGCGACTCGAAATTTACACCGACGCGCTCATCGGCGGCACGATGCCATTGCAATCCGACGGCGGATTCGGGATGGCACTCAACATCGATGCAGGTTGCCGACTTCGCGTGACGCACAATCTCGCCTTCACTGTGGGCTATCAACTTGTCGGCGGAAGTTACGACGGCCGCGACATCGATCTCGCAGGCAGTTTGCAGGGCATCGTCGTCGGCGCATCGTGGAAATTTTGAGATCGAACGCATCGCATCATGGATGGACATCCCGCAAAGTTTCTCCGCGCGCGCATTCGACACGCACTTTTCACAGTTGTGCCTGATCGGTTGACTGGCGGTCGACTTCGCGCGCGCCACTTGAGTCAACCGATTGAACTCACGAAGATCGTGGCCGCGCATCCCGATTGGCCGCGTGCATGCGATGGATTGAAAATCGCGCACCTCTCCGACTTTCATTTCGGACATCTCGCTGATGGTGCGAGGATTCGCGAAGCCGTGGTTGCAGCGAACGCGACCGATCCAGATCTCGTTGCACTCACGGGCGACCTTATTGATCTTCACGCAGATGACTGCGATGTCCTCTTCGCAGAACTCGCGCAACTACGCGCACCGCGTGGCATCTACATGGTGCTCGGCAATCACGATCATCTGCACGCGCCGCGCAAAGTGATCGCTGCCGCGCGCGAAGTCGGCATCACGGTGTTGATAAACGAGTGCGTCGACATCGACATCAATCGTGAACAACTTCGAATCGGTGGACTCGATTGGTCCAACCGCATTCCCGAAGACGCAGCGCGATTGCGCAAGATGGGCGCAGTGCCGCATCTGCTCCTCGCCCACAACCCAAAGGCGTTTGCATCCGCGAGTGCGTACGGCATTCCGATCACGCTCGCAGGACACACGCACGGCGGACAGATCGCGCGCCGCACCAAGCCGCAGCACAACCTGGCGTTCACCCATCGATTCACCGCGGGACTGTATGAACGTGACGGGTCGCATCTCGTCGTCACACGCGGCGTCGGTGCGTGGTTTCCGTTACGCGTGCATTGCCCGCCGGAAATCATGCTGCTCGAGATGCACTCGAGCGATTGATGAGCATCACAGTGGGGGGGCGCCGCTGGACATACTGATCGCGATCAGCGGAAGGAATGGAATGAGGAGCACGGATTGCGCCGCCAACTTTGGATCGAAGTTCTCTCCATGTCGAGACACGATCGTGAGTCGCACAGGTTCATCGCGGGCGGTGCCGATGAATTCCGCTTGCGTTTCCCATTCAGTGGGTCGCCGAAGCTCGAGCGTGCCATCGACGGGAACAGCGAAGCGATCGAGGAGTGCGGCGATGCCTGCATCGTCCGTCGGAAATGGCTGGATTGATTTAGGCTTCGCGTAGCTGCGCCAACCCCCTCGCGTGAGAATGTTGCGGAGATCGATGTCGAGCGCAGCTGGCGAATCTGCAGGAGGCGTCATCGTCGCGTCGGCTGGAAGTGGTGGAAGAATCCACGCGCGCGTCTTCGTCTCGCGTCCGAGCACTGCGAGCACTTCATCGTTTGGCTTCGAGAATCCCATGCGTCGCTTGGGAAGTGTGAGTGGTTCGCTCGCGAGCACCACAAGCATCGAGTTCGACTTCCATCCGTCGATGGGCATCTTCGTGCGTGCCTTCACATCAGTGGGTTCGCCGACATTCGGAAGGAGCCAGTATGTCATGTCGACCGCGCGTTGATTGGACAGATCACTTCCCAGAATTTCAATCTCGATATTCCCAGGCGATCGCGCAGTGATGGAGTTCCATCTCTGACACCCACCGCAGAAGGCGAAAAGTACAAGCATGCAGGCGAGAAGCCGCGGATATCCCAGTTGATGTCCGATGTGTTGTCCCATGCGCTCAGTGTATCGCGAGCAGGTTCCACAATTGCTCGACATGCTCGCGCTTAGTCGCGAGTGCACCGATGGAAACGCGAAGCACATACCGATCTACACCTTCGTTTGCCGCACCAAATCGACAGTGCGAGACGAATGAATGCCCGCTCGCGTTCACGCGCTCAAGCAGCGCTTGGGTTGCTGCGTCGCCTTCGACGTGCGTGATGCAGACAAGATTGAGTCGTGGCTGCACGACGAGTTGGAGGTGCGACGAGGATTGCACCCGCGCCGCAAGATCTTGCGCGAGGGCGACATGTTCACGCACCAGGTTGCGCAGTGCGACTAATCCCCACGAACGAAGCACGAACCAAAGTTTGAGCGCGCGGAATCGACGACCGAGTGGAATCTGCCAATCGCGATAGTCGATGACGTTGCCTGAATCGGTTGCGGCATTGCGCAGGTATTCAGGAAGCACGCTGAGTGCGCGCACGAGTTCACTGCGATCCGCGACAAACATCGCATCGCAATCGAAGTTCACCGGCATCCACTTATGCGGATTGAAGCACCAACTGTCCGCACGCTCCGTGCCTTCAACGACGAATCGAAACTCTGGGCACAGCGCCGCGGTTCCACTCATCGCAGCATCGACATGTAACCAAATCGGCTTCGCAGAACTTTGCACACAGCAGAGGCGACTGATCGCGCCCACATCGTCGAATCCATTCACCCCCGTCGTGCCGATAGAGGCATTCACAAAAAACGGCGTGTATCCACTCGCGCGATCTTCCGCGATGCGTGCGCGGAGAAGATCCATTCGCATCGAACCAGTAGCGTCACACGGAATGAGTCGCAGTGCATCTTTGCCGAGTCCCGCGATGCGCATCGCTTTCTCGATGGACGAGTGCGATTGATCACTGCTGTAGGCAACGAGCGCGGAGTTCGCGCCCGCAAGCCCTTTCGCATCACTCACGAAATTCGTCGCTCGTTCACGCGCCGCAACAATCGCGACGAGCACAGCGGAACTCGCAGTGTCCTGCAGTACGCCGCCACCTGTATTGGTCGAGAGAAATTGCGCGGGCAGTCCCAGTGCATGCACGAGCCAATCGAGCACATGTGTCTCAAGTTCCGTGCACGCTGGACTCGTCGACCACAGCATCCCTTGCACGCCAAGGCCCGCACTCGCAAGTTCGCCGAGGATCGATTCGTAGCTTGAATTCGCGGGGAAATATGCGAACCAGCCAGGGTGCTGCCAATGCGTGATGCCAGGCATCAGGATGGAGTCGAGGTCATGCATGACCGCGTCAAATGGCTCGCCCGTTTCAGGAGCGCACGCACTTAGCTGCGCGCGGATTGCACCGGGTGTTGTCGCATGATTGACGTCTCGACTGCTCAATGTTTCGCGGTAGTCCGCAATCCAATCGATCAACGCATAGCCGTGCGCTCGAAAAGACGCGGCATTAAGTGGTCGCTGTGCTCCATCAGGTGCATGCATGATGCGCAGCGTACAAGTATGCTGCGCGCAGCGAGGATCGCATGGTACGGATCACCTCCAAACTCAATACTTCTCGACTCTCACTGCGACCGCTCGCTTCGGAAGATTTCCCATCGCTCATCGAATTGCTCAGCGACTTCGAAGTCTCGCGCGCATTACGTCAAGTTCCACATCCCTACACGCAGCAAGACGCCGAAGACTTCCTCCGCATCACCATCGAAGGCCGCGAAGCAAACGCGCTCGACGATTACGCAATCACGCGCCACCACGACGGCAGTTTCATCGGCGGCATCGGCCTCCGCTACAACGACGAGCGCACGCGCGCAGACTTCGGCTACTGGATCGCACGAAAACATTGGGGCTGCGGCTACGCAACCGAAGCAGTTCGCGCCGTCATCGACTTCGCATTCAGCGAACGCGCGCGCCACAAAGAACTCGAACACGTCGAAGCCCACGTCCACGTCGGCAACGAACGCTCCCGCCGAGTCCTGACCAAATGCGGCTTCACAGAAACCGCGATCGAAACCATCGACGCCTGCGGTCACGACGGCAATCGTCAAGCACACAAGTACGAACGCTGGCGCGCTTAAACCGGCAACGCGTCGAGGGCGCGTTCGGTTTCGTGGGCGAGTTCTTGCATCACGTTGGCGCTGAGGTCGAGGCGGATGCCGGCGGTTTCGAAGAGTTCTGGAAGTGGGCGCGAGCCGCCGAGGGCGAGGGCTTTTTTGTAGTTCGCGAGTGCGCTTGCGGCGTTGCGTCGTGACTGCATCCACATCTGCATCGCGCCGAGTTCGGCGATGCCGTATTCGATGTAGTAGAAGGGCGAGCCGAAGAGATGGAGTTGTCGTTGCCACGAACTCTCGAGTGTGTCTTCGAGTCCTGACCAATCACAGCCGCCACCGAACCGTTGATCGAGTGCACGCCATGCAGCGCGTCGTTCTGCGACGGTGTGTCCTGGATTGGTGTGCGTCCAATGTTGGAACGCGTCGATTGTTGCAATCCACGGCATGAGCGTGGGGAATTTTTCGAGTCGGTCCCGTTCTGCGCGTTGACATTCTTCAGGCGTGTAGAACTCGCTGAGGAAGGGGAGCGTCAAGAGTTCTTGCGACATGGATGCGACTTCCGCAAACTCCATCGGCGCGTTGCGATAGTCCACCAGCGGATCATTCGCGCACAGCAGCGAGTGGAACGCGTGGCCTGCTTCATGCACCATCGTGACAAGGTCGCGATGCACGCCTGCAGCGTTCATGAAGATGAACGGTCGACCACTGCGTTGCCGTTGATACTGATACCCACCGGGCGCTTTGCCCTTGCGACTCGCGAGATCAAGACAATCGCCCTCCGCGAGAGATGCATAGAGATGCGAAAGTTCTGGGTCCATGCGTCGGTACATGTCGCCGCAACCGTCAAAGAGGCGCGAGGCGTCGGTGAAGGGACGTAGTGGTGGACGGCCTTGCGGATCCACCGCGAGATCCCACGGACGGAGTTGTGCGAGACCGAGCGTTTTCGCGCGCTCCGCGTGCAGTTTTCCTTGCAGCGGGACGAGCGTCGCTTCGATGGCATCTTGAAACAGCTTGCAGTCTGCACTCGTGTAATCGAAACGCTTGAAGCGTCGATGTTGATAGTCGCGGAAGTTGTCGAAGCCAGCATTCTTCGCGATCGTGTGGCGCTTCGCGAGCATCTCGTCGTAGATCGCATCGACCTCATCACGATTCTGCGCACGACGCAATTGTGTTGCGCGCCATGCTGCTTCGCGCAGCGAGCGATCGGGATCTTCGAAGTAGCGGCCCATCTGCGCCATCGTGTGCTCTTCGCCACGGAACGGCACCGTCATCGCGCCGTTGAGTTGGCTGTAGCGTTGATCGAGTTGCGAGAGCTCGGTTTGAATCGCGACATTCTCCGCGCGAAACAATTCGACATCGACCGCCAAGTTGCGGAGATATACCGCGTAGCGTTTCGTATCGAGGCTCTTCGTGAATGGAGACTGCACGATCTTCTGATCAAGCGTGAACGCAGCTTTGCGCAAACTCGGTTCGACTGTCGACACGAAGTCGGCATACGCCTTCTGCACCGCAGGGTCATCCGTATGCCGCGTCATCTCGATATAGAGATTCGCTTCCGCTTCGCCAGTCGTTGCATCAAGCATGCTGCGATCGAGGATCAATCGTTCGAGGTCAGCCGCACTACTCAGCGTGCGCGCGGTGAGATCGGTGTAGTAGGGCGCGACGTTCTCCCACTTGGTTGCGTCAAGTGAGGCGGGGACAAACTCAGGCGCAGTGGTGGCGGAGGACATAGGCCGTGAGTTTAGGGCTTTTTGCGTGCCAACCGCGTGACTCCCACTCGCCCTAGTTTCGATCGCCGAAGCGTCACTCGTGAACGGTGGCGGGGGATGCAGTCACGCGGACCGATCGGGCGGGAAGCGAAAGGTCTCGCATAATGGTTGTTGCGAGCGCTTCCGCGTGCATCGCTTCATCCGCGATCACAAAGAGTGTCGAACCTGAGCCGCTTACATGCACTTCACGCTGCGCGATTCGTGCGATCTCTTCCGCATCATCAAGCAGCGTGGGTGCAGTCTCCATTGCAGCGAGCGCGAGATCGTTGAAGGGTGCGTGAGATGCGATTTGCGTTGCGAGAAGTGCGCGAACGCGTGGCGCATCGATGCGTGCATTCGCGCAGATCAAATCGAACTTCTCATATACATTACGAGTGGGGCAGAGCGCGTCGGGGAACACAAGGACGAGATGTGCATCAGGCATCGGCGCAGCAGTGATGCGTTCGCCGAGCCCTTCCACAAGCGCGCTTCCGCCTTCGAGAAGAAATGGAACATCGGATCCAAGCGCATGCGCGACTTCTCGAAGTTGTGCGCGCGAGATATCGAGTTCGAAGAGTTCGACCAGGCCCCGCAACATTGCCGCAGCGTCACTCGATCCTCCACCGAGACCGCCACCAACAGGAATGCGTTTGAGCATGCGGCTCTGAATCGGCAGTGCGTGCTGCACGCGGCGTTCAAGCGCAAGATGTGCGAGCGCGGCGAGGTCTTTCGACATCGACCAATCAATCGCGGATTTCCGGGGCGCATCGTCGTGCCAAAGAATCGCGAAACGCGAGGGCGTGCCTGACGGAAGTCGCGTGAGTTGGAGTTCATCGCAGAGATCGGTGGTCACCATCCACGATGCAATTTGATGCATCCGATCGGAACCAGGCGGTCCAACAGACAGCGCAAGATTGACCTTCGCGGGCGCGCTGACGGTGACGACTGAACGCATGGACATGAGGGTACTTCAGAACGCGATTTTGGCGCGGCGGGCGTTTTTCGGGTGCATCTCCATGCAGTGCGCGTCGATGGAATCTGCGCGACAATCTTCGACGATGCATGCACTACTCTTGCTTTCCCTTCTCGCGCCGCCCGCGCTTCGTGCACCCGCTGAAGAAACGCGAGTCGCGCTGACTTCACCAGCGATAGGGGACACCTTTGCGCCGCGTGTTGTTGCCGATGGTGAGAGCGTCATGCTTTCGTGGATTGAGCAAGAAGCAGCAACGGCGCCTGCTCCTGCATCGAGTGACGCGCAGCCAGTGTTTCATCTGTGCATGTCGCGTTTCGCACAAGGTGCGTGGTCGCCAGTCACGAAGATCGCGTCGAGCACGGAGATGTTTGCGAACTGGGCGGACACGCCAACGCTGCTTCGTGCGAGTGATGGAAGTTTGCTCGCAACCTGGCTGCAACGCGGTACGCTTGGCGGATATGTCTACGACGTCATGGTTTCTCGTTCGGCGGACGACGGAAAGACATGGACCAAAGTCGGTCCGCTGCATGATGACGGCAAACCTGCGGAGCACGGATTTGTAAGCGCGGAAACGCACAACGGGACAACGGCGTTCTGCTGGCTCGATGGACGCGCGATGCCGGCACCTGATGCTGATTCACACGACACGCACGATCACGAGGAGGGTCATGGCGACATGTCGCTGCGTGCATCACGCGTTGCACCAACAGCAGCACGATCCTCGCCGCCTTCCGAAATTCTTGATGAACGCACATGCGAGTGTTGTCCGACCGACCTTGCAATCGCGAGCAAAGGTCCAATCGTTGTCTATCGCGATCGAGGTGACGATGGCACGCGAGACATCTCACTCGTGCGTTGGTTAGGCGAAGGATGGTCACAGCCGCAACCGATTGGGAGTGATGGATGGATGATGAATGGTTGTCCGGTGAATGGACCGAGTATCTCTGCATCGGAAAACGATGTCGTCGTTGCATGGTGGACTGGCGCGACAGAGCACAGCGCGGTGCGTGCAGCACGCTCGAAGGATGGTGCCGCAACATTCGGCGCAACGATCGAGATTGATGCGGATGGTTCGTTCGGTCGAGTGGAGTCACTGCTCTTGCCATCAGGCGATGCATTGATTCTTTGGCATGACAAGAGACGCGACGGCGCAGCGCTTGTAGCGCGCAGACTCCACGCTGATGGATCGCTCGGTCCGATACACACGATTGATACCGTTGCGGATAGCCGTTCAAGCGGATTTCCTCGAGCAGCGCTGCAGGCAACGGATCTTTGGCTCACTTGCACAGCATCAGGGGTGGGCGCATCACGCAGCGTCAAAGTCTTTCGATTGCCAGTGGATTCCCTGCGCTGAATTGTGCGCTCGCGCGCGGCGCGACGTTCCTGCGTTACCCTTCCACGTTCTCTTCGTCACACTCGTCATTGGAGTCTCCGCGTCATGCTTGAAGTCGTTTGGCCCACTCTTCCCGTTCCGTTGCGCAATGAATTGATTCTGCAATGCGTGAAGCAATTGAAGAGTGAGCCCGAGCAGTGCGACGCGTTCGCTCGCATCGTGGCTGCAATCACAAACGCGCGCGCGCAGACCGTGAAGGCACAGTGGCGCACCTCCAACATTTTTGGCACGAGCCTCGCACTCGCACGCGATCCGCAGAAGGCGTCGCCGTTCTTGGCGATCACGTTTATGACGGTGCGTCAATCGGAAGTCATCGCGCTCTATGCTGCACTCAAAGTTGTGCACACGGACCTCAATGTTGACGAATCCTCAGTCGTCACGAATCCACCCACGCAAGCGCAGTTTGCGTCTGTGCTCGCACAAGGATTGCCGGGAATCTCTCCTGACATCGTGCGCTGCATGCTCGCGGTCATCGCTGATTCCGGGATCGAATCGTGGCAGGCCGCTGCGCGCGGCGCGCTTGAACAGCATGTTGCTGCGACTGCTTGAGCGAGTCGGGATTCCTCACGATTCGTGCCGAGATTCGCGTCACGCAGGTGCGTCAACGTTCGCGCATGGCGCATAGACTTCATTCCCTCGCGTCATGCTGTACCAACCGAAATTACACGACTCCTATTACGCCGCGTCGGAGGCGGAGCTCGGCGATCGCATTGCGAAACGTCGACGCGAACTCGGCACTCGACTACTCGTGCTCGGCCACCACTACCAGCAAGATGATGTGATTCGTCATGCTGATTTCACAGGCGACAGTCTGAAACTCTCGCAGATCGCTGCGATCGAAGCGCCTAAGCGAGGTGCCGAGAGCATCGTCTTCTGCGGCGTGCACTTCATGGCGGAAACGGCTGACATCCTCACACCTGAGTCGGTGCGCGTGCTACTGCCAGATTTGTCGGCGGGTTGTTCGATGGCGGACATGGCAACCTATGACGATGCCATCGATGCATGGGACTGCATTGCGCGCGCAACCGCTCGAACGAAGACGCGCGTCATTCCAATCACGTACGTGAATTCAAGCGCCGCGGTGAAAGCATTCGTCGGTGAGCGCGGTGGCGCGTGCTGCACGAGTTCGAACGCGTCGCACGTCTTCGATTGGGCGATGCGAGGCGGCGACGAGCCGTTGAAGAAGGGCGAGCGCGTGAAGATTCTCTTTCTTCCCGATCAGCACCTCGGCAGAAACACAGCGAAATCCAAGGGATTCGTGACGGAGATCGACGCCGCGCGCACAAAGCAGCCAGCAGAGTGCGCGTTGTGGAATCCACGCAAGGAGTCTGGTGGACTCACCGAGACTGAGATTCGCGACGCCAAGGTCTTGCTGTGGGCGGGTCATTGCAGCGTGCACAAACTCTTTCGCCCAGAACACGTTGTCGCTGCGCATAAAGAGAAACGCACAGTGATCGTGCATCCCGAGTGCGCGCAGGAAGTGGTGGACGCTTCGGACTTGCGCGGTTCCACGGAACACATCATTCACACGATCGAACAAGCGAAGCGAGGCACGCGGTGGGCGGTCGCCACCGAAGTGCATCTTGTGAATCGCGTTGCAGCCGCAGCAGCGCTGCGCGGCGTGGATGTGCGGACATTGTCGGACTGTCAGTGTCTTTGCACCACGATGTATCGCATCGATCAGCAGCACCTTGCTTGGGTGCTCGATGAGCTTGCGGAAGGGAATATCGTGAACGAGGTTCGCGTCCATCGCGATGCACGTCGACTCGCGAATCTTTCGCTCGGTCGCATGCTCGCGAATGTTTCGAAGTCAAGTGTTGGCGCGCAGCCTGTGCTCGCGATCGACTGAGTCTGCAACTGGGAAACTTCCATGACTACCCTCGCTTCCTCCACGCGTCCGCGCCGCTTTCGACGCATCACATGGATCGCAATGATCACCGCGGCATCGCTCGTTGTGCTTGTCGCGCTGCTGCCGACGATTCTCTCGTGGGGTATCGCGTCGATGATCGTGCGATCGAATCTTGCAGACCGTATCAACGGTGAGGTCAAAGCGCCGCTCGTGCTTCTTGGCTGGTTTTCAGCACAACGCGTGGGCGGATTGCGCATCGACGGCGCAGAGGGCGCTGGACAAATCGATCTCGACATCGAAGTGGATCAGGGACTCTTCGGCCTCGCGATGGGCGACGACATCACTGCGACGATTCGTGGCTCCGTGATCAGTGCGACCGGACCAAACGGCGAGTATCGATTGCTCGAAGCGCTCAAAACGCCTCAATCGGAAGCGATTCCAGAGACTTCACCCTCTGCACCGACGAGCACGGGTACATCCATTGCCGCGCCAGATGCGCCATTCTTCGGCACACGCAAACTGCAACTCACACTCGTCGATTTCTCCATCGGCGATTGGAACGCAGATCGCAGCGCGGGCTCGATCGCGATCCTCTCTGGTGACGTCGCGCTTGATGGCGCGAACGCGCACATTGATCTCTCTGCCAAGGCGAGTTCGAAGCAAAGTGGAACAAGTAACGCTGCGGGTGCATGCACGCTCAAGGGCGATGCGGTGCTCGTCACTTCCGCGAGTGGTGGAATCGATCTCTTCAAGAGCACGCTCGAGTGTGCACTTGAGTTGAAGGATGCTCGATTCGTCACGCCGCGCGGCGTTGTCGAGAAGGCATCCTTGAGTATGAGTGTGTCGAAAGATGCTGAGGGTTCGATTGCGATTGATGGACGCGGCGAAGGTGCAGTGGAAGGAGGCGCGGCGTCGACGCTTGCAGTAAAGCTCCGCGCGACTGAATGCATCGACGCAAGTGGCAGTGTGCAATTCGACCTCGCGAAAGTCATCGCGAATGTCGATCTCCGCGCAATGCCGATCGCGCCGCTGACACCTCTCCTGCGCGCGGTGGGCGTCGACGCACGCATCGACCCAACCCTTGACCTCGGTGAGACCGCCGACATTCTCATCACGGCTGCGGGTGCTGGCGCTGCGCGTCTTTCGATCGATACGCAACGCATGAAGTTGAATTTTGCAGGCACCGTGACGCCTGATGGCACGAGCGTTCGCGATGGCGTGTTGGATGCGAGCATGACGCTGCGAAACGAGCTCGTCTCCGCAATGGCTGGAATTGAAGCAAAAACGCCGCTCCACGCAACGCTTTCCGGAAAGTCAATCACTTGGACACAGGCGATCGATGGAACCGAGGCGCCGATGAAGAGTGCCGCGGGCGAGTTTCAATTTGAACTCACGCGACCGATGAATCTCACTGTTCCCGCGTCGATGACAGGACTCGCGAGCGCGACGAGTGTCGGAGTGCAAGTGTGTACTGCGCGCGTGTCGAAGCAGGCTGGCGTGGACACGATTTCCGCGACGAGCACACTTGACGCGACGCTCGGCGTCGGTGGGCAATTGCGATTGACTTCGAGCGCAGATCTCGATCTCGCATCGATGCGCGCGGCGCACATCAATCTCGATTGCAGCGGCGCGATTGATCCGTCGATGCTCGCAGCGCTCTCGAAGGACGCCGTGCAAGTCGGGCCGCGCGGCGCGACCATCAAAGTGCAAGTCACCGAGCTTGCTGTGGATCCTGCATTGGACTCCATCGTGTCCAATGGAACAGTGCGCGTGGATGTGGGTGGCTCGCTGATTCTGCAAAGTGCCTCGACGCAAACCGCGGTGACAAATATCGCACTCATCGCGAAGATGCCCTCGGCGAACGCGCTCGGAAGTCTCGACCTCTCCGCCTCCGTCGACGGCTCCAACGCGCGCATTGTGCAATCTTTCGCGGCCATTCCCCAGCGTTTTGACGACGTTGCGCAACTCGGTCTCTCTGGCACTATCTCGTTGCAGGGCATTGATCCTTCGCTAATCACGCGATTTGTTCCTGCTGCTGCTGAGTCGATCGGCGTGCTCGGACGCGGACCGATTGCATGCACACTGAAGAACGACACAAAGAACTCGCGGTTGAATGCGGAGTTCTCTTTGAAGGCAGCAAATGTGGAAGCGTCGGGCACAGCGCAGATCGCAAAAGAGTCGATCGGTCTGCAAGGGATTCGAGTCGCGGCGACGCTGAGTGCGGAGAGCCTTGCAGCATTGCCGCTCCCCGAAGGAATGCTCTTCGAGCCAGGCGCGAATTTCACTGTGACGGTTCCTGCATGCGAACTCAGACAGTCGTCAGCCGGTTGGAGTTTGGAATCAGCACTCACTGCGAATGTCGTAGCGAAGAATATTCGCGTGCTGCGCGCACCAGGTCTTTCTGCACCGCTCGGCGTCGCGACGTTTGATGCGACAGTGAGCTACGCGATGCAAGAGGAGCGCGCGAGTGCGAAAGGAAGTGCAACGCTCGGCGGTGGAGGCACAGCGGGCGCGATGCAGTTTGATCTTGCGTGGAAGAAGCCTGCAGAGGCGAAACTCTTCGGCGGTGCGGAAGGCACGCTCTCGTTCACGAAGTTTGATCTCGCGCGTTTCGAGCCAAGTTTCGGCATTCAAGAAGGCATGTATTCAGGTCTGCTCGGTGGCGCAGGCTCGCTCAGCGTGCAATTCAAGGAACAACCAGCAGCGTCAGCGAATGTCACGCTTGATTTCCCAAAGACAAAGGGTTCGATCGCACTCGCAGTGACAGGCGATGCCGCGAAGCGTCGCGCGAGTGGTACGGGCTCGGTCACGGCAGAAATCTCCGCCGAAGCGTTCGGCAAACTTGCGGGCATCAGCAACGACACAACTCGGCGCGTGATGCAACCCGTCACAGCAAGCCTCACCATCGATTCATTCGCATGCGCGCTTGACGCAGCGATGCAACCCGTGCTCGAGAGTGGGGCATTCGCGC
>QWPV01000058.1:8286-19275 GCA_003671055.1 Planctomycetota bacterium | reverse complement strand
AAAGTGCCTGTCCCAAATCGGTTGGAGCTAGGGAAATGTGCCTGTCCCAGATTGGTTCAAGTGCCTGTCCCAAATCGGATGCGGCAACCGAAAGTGCCTGTCCCAAATCGGTTGGAGCTAGGGAAATGTGCCTGTCCCAAATCGGTTGGAGCCAAGGAAATGTGCCTGTCCCAGATTGGCCCCACTGCGCGAATCCATCACTTCAGCATGCGCGGGCCATCACTTCTCCCTTGAGAATCGCGCAGGTCGCATGTTTCTATAGGGGATCCGCGCCGCCGCCTTGATGCGATCGCGTCGTACACATAATCGCGCAAAGCCATGGGAATGAGTCGGAGCAGGTATGACGCGATGCGCGCGAGGCCTCCGCACTCGCGCAGGATGCGAATCACCGCATCGCTGCGCGCCCATGCGCCTTCTTCGTCGAGCAGCACGAGCGAAGCGGCGGTTGTTGCTTCAGGCAATCCGCGTGCATCCAGCTGCAGCCCCCGCACGGGGGATCGAAATGGTGCGGCAATCGTGGAGTAGGTTTCACCCATGAGCGGAGCAAAGCGCAGCGCGCCCTTCGAATCGATCCGTTGGATGCGTTGCACGGCTCGGTGGCAGAATCCACAATCGCCATCGAAGAACACAATGGGCGCAAAGAGCGCGCGCAAGGGCTCGCCTTGTGTATCGACTCCTTCGGTTGCGCAGACGATCGGCTCGCCTAGTGGCGTGACATTGCGCGAGGAGATAAGTTCCGAGTCCACATGTTGGAGAGTTGCGCGATGGAGTTGCCACGGAAGGTGATGCACGACGCCCACAAAGGTACGGCGGCCGTCGAAAGTGAAGAGGCGATCGCGATCTGTGAGGAATGCGTCGAGCGAATCCTCCGCCGCAGGAGGCGATCGCTCGTGTCGAGTCCAACAGATTTTCCCGAACACGCCTCCACCTCGGCGATGCACTACATACTCCCGACGCGCGTCACAGGCTTCTTCTGTTGGACCAAACTTTGACACGCTCATCCGACTCCAGAGGTACGGCAGATGCCAGAAAATCCGCGCGCCCAGTACCGCAAGCAGGCTCTGCGCATCCAGCGAGAAAAACCATACCCCTCGCTCGGTGCTGCCGTGGAGACCGTGCATAGCGCGCGCGCGAACGTAGGTTCTAACATTACATTCGAGAAAATCACTGGCGGTTGGAATCCTCCCCGCACCCGCAAACCGAGTGTTTCGCATAGTGAAGGGAACGAGGCCTATCCACGCGCTCCCGTCAAACTCCTCTACTTCGAGTGACGGTGGAAGCAGCGCTGCAATCTGCGCGGCATCGGCGCGCCAATGCACAAACGCAAGATCGTCCCAGCGCATGTGTACGGCCACTCGCGGATTGACTTCATGCGCCATGCAATCCACATACTAACAGTGTCAACATTGGATTCTTCCCAGGAGAAGATGCGGAGCGCCGCGCAGACCGAACGATTGCAAGAGCCCGCAGGCCATGTGCTTGCTCGAGAGCAACGCGCGAGCAGAGCATTCAATCGCGATTCATTTCCAAGAACTGAGTTTTCGCGCAAGCGCAAGGGTTTCGAACCCCATGCCGAGCAGCAACACGCCGCCGATTGCAATTCCTGGCATGGCAAACGCCAATACGGTCAAAAGATGCCATTCCCAGACCCACCAAGCTCCAAAGAACGCCGCAAGAGCAGGCAGCAGCGGAGCGACTCTGATCACAACGACCAGGACTATGAGCGCAGCGATCAAGTGCCAAACCCCAGGCCGTCTCCAGAAACGAGAATGCCGCAACCATGACCGCTACTGCATACGCCAACGGGGAAAGGTGCCTGTCCCAAATTGGCTTGCCTGTCTAATGCAGTTTCCAAACTGGCTCTTGGCTTGCCTGTCCAGTGCAGTTTCTTTAGGTCCGACAGGTACCGAAAGCGCCTATTCCCCGATTGGCCCTTTTCTCCTCTCCAAAAAAACCGCCGCCCGCGGATCCTCCGCGGGCAGGTGGCGTGTCGGAATGCGGTGGCTTTCGCTGTTTAGGCTTTAGGCTTTCGCGTTCACGAGCGTGCCGCGCTGTTGGAGCAGCGCAGCGGCGTGGCTTGGTTGGGAGTAGGTGGGTTGGAGGGTTGGATCGCTTGATGCTTTAGCGAAGTTTGCCACGCGGAAGTTTGGCTGTTCCATGGGGACTGCGCCGTGATTGTCGAGGAGACCGTGCTCCCAGCGGGTGGCGAAAGCGTCGAGGTTCACGTTGGGATGGCCCTTCATCACAGCTTCGAAGGATGTCTGCAGCGCGCCGCGGAGTTCATCGCGGGAGACCATGCCGTCTGCGTCGCTGTCGACTTGCATGAACGCGCGATGTTGGTTGCCGAAGTCTTCGATGCGCAGAATTCCATCGCCGTCGTTGTCGCGTGCTTTGAAGGTGCGGTCGACGAGTGACTCGATCATCGGATCAACTGGCGAGGCTGTCCCCGATCGATTCGTCGCGCCATTCAAGAACAGCGAGAGATCTGTTGCGTCAACTGTGCCGCTGCCATCCACGTCGTACTGCTTATCTTGATTGCCCCACGCAGCCATGAGACCCGCGACGTCACCTCCACTTGGTGGCGCGGCTGCGGCAGTTTCATTTTCGTGAATCGCCATCGCGAGATCGCCAGCGTCAACTGATCCGCTGCCATCAAGATCGAATTGACCGTTGTCACTTCCCCACGCAGCCATGAGCGCGGCAATATCGGTGGGGCCGCCGGTTGTGCCTGCAGCAGTTTGCGCAGGCGGAGCTTCAACCACACCGCCAGCAGACGCGGACGCAGAAGTGCCTGCAGCAGCAGACGCGCGCAGCATTGCAAGACGCTGGTTCTGCTCGACTGTTGGGCGAGAGTTGAACATCGGGCTCGACGGGCTTTGGATTCGCATGCGGAGTACCTCTTAAGGAGGGAATGGAACAAAGAGAGAGAGACTTCCCCCTGTTGCAAGGCGAATGCCAGCGCACAATCGTTCGTTGCCGCGGTTCAACCGCGATCGCGACCGCGCCTCACGGAGCATCACGCGCAGTTTGCGCGCAACGAAGCGCAGATCGTGCGCGATACCGAGTTTGCAGCCCTGCTCTCACCCCGATCAAGCCTGCGTGTCAGCACCCCAACCTGCTGATGGTTTCCTCTTTGGGAGGATCGCGTCGGACTGGTGTGGGATTCTTCCGTCTTTGCCGTTGAAGCGGAAGCAGATGATGAACATCTCGACGCTTTCGGCGCGGCTTGCGCGTGGTTTGTAGCCGCGTGCGTCGTCGAACATGCGGGCGGCGCGCTTGAGGAGGTCGGGGTAGTCGCGGCCTTCGAAGACCTTGATCACCATGTTGCCGCCGCGATGCAGCCACTGCGGCATTTGATCGAGGAGGTCATCGCAGAGTCGCACGCTCTGGAAGTGATCGCCCATTGGATCGCCTGTGGTTTTAGGCGCCATGTCGGAAAGCACCGCGTCAAAGCGCTCGCCGCCGATGTCGTCGAGCGTGATTTCGCGAAGATCCGCGTGCACGCGATGTACATTTTCAGGGAGCCCTGGGTCAATCGGCGTGATGTCCACAGCGAACACAACCCCTTGATGGCCCACGCGATCTGCAGCGACTTGCGACCACGAGCCTGGCGCAGCACCCGCATCAAGCACACGCATGCCGCGACGCAGCACGCGCTTGCGCTCCTCAATACCAATGAGCTTGTACGCCGCACGAGAGCGGTAGCCCTCTTCTTTGGCGAGTTTGAACCAATGGTCTTGAACTTCCTTCACAGGCGCGCATCTTAGGCGAGGACGGATGCAGACGCGCAAGCACTGCAGCTGATCATGGATCCAAGATCCACGCACCAACGGCTGTTGGGTCGGGGACGACGGCGATTCTGATGTCACCATCGCTGGTGCGGAGAACGACTGGGTTTTTGCCGTTGTTGAGGACGGCGAGGAAGCGGTCGTGGTCGTTTTCGCTGGAGAGGGCGAGCCAGTGGCCGAATTCGCAGCGTTGTTTGACGAGACCGCCGTGGGATTCTGCGTCGAAGATGCCGGTGGATTCGCCTCGGATGCGGTAGTCGATCGTGCCTTCACTGGTGATGATCGTGACGGGTTTCGTCATTGCCCAAGGGGTCATCACGCGGACATCGGCTTCGGTGGTGCGGATGTCGACGGTGCCTTGATTTCCCGTCACGCGCACTTCGCCTTCGGTCGTGCGGATTTTCACTGCATCGAGTTCAGGCACGGTGATGAGGAACTCGCAGCGTTGAAAGTGATCTTCGGGATGCGAGGTTGATGCGCGGACTTTGAGCACTTCGCCGCTGCCCTCGCGTGGTTCGAGCGATGCACGCCAGCGCACATCTTCGAGTGACGCGTGCCCTTCGGTCATGCGGCCCCAACCATGCGACGCCACACGACGCACTTCAATCACGGTGCATGTGAAACTCTTGTCGGCGCGGATTTCGACTTTGCCCGCGAAGTTTTCGAGATCGATCGCGAGCGGACCATGCGTGTTCAGTTCGAGCGGCTCATCGAACTTGAAGGTGTTGCCGCCTGCAATGAATCCCTTCGCAACACTCGCCGCCGAAGCCATGTTTCGCTCAGGCGCCTGATAGGTGCTGCACGAGGGAATGACGAGCAAGGCGGTCGCGAGAGATGCAAGTGTGGCGAGCGTGGACTGCTGCATAGGAAGGTTCACGGAGGGAAGGGGCACAGAGGGTAGATCGACGAGAGGACCCGCGTGGCTTGTGTATCGGCAGTCGGGTGCTCCTCATGTTGCGAATCGGGGTCTGCTCTCGGAACCGTCTGCTTCCCCTGCTGACTCCAACTGGTGAATCCCAACTCGAGCATTTTTCGCACCCGCAACCTTCCATTTCCGCGCTGTGGGGGTTTTTCGACGACCGTGGCTTGCCTGTCCAGTGCAGTTTCTGTCCACCAGTGCAGTTTCGTGGCTTGCCTGCCCAGTGCAGTTTCAGTGCAGTTCCCGACCGTGGCTTGCCTGTCCAGTGCAGTTTCCGACCGTGGCTTGCCTGTCCAGTGCAGTTTCTGTCCTGTCCAGTGCAGTTTCTGTCCAGTGCAGTTCCAGAATTGCCTTCCACGTTCGCTCAATTGCGCTGCACGATGTCGCGAATCCAATGCTTGGCCGACGCGGCGTCGCCGCCAATCGGGAGCCAACCAGAGTCGCTCGCAATCATCGACTCGGCACCATCGGGTACCCCAACTTCCCCTTCGGGCACGCCGTCGGTTGCGAACATGACGATCGACATCGTGTCCCCGTCCGCGCTCACGCTTCGGACGATTGCGCGCACAGCCTTGTCTGGAACACCGATCGCCACTGCCTCCAACCTCTCGATCGACCCGTCCTCGAAGACCAGCCAAATCGCGGAGTGGTAGGTTCTTGTCCGCTCGATGGTGAGCGTCGCGGTGATTGTCGCCGTGCCCCCAGGCTCAATCGTGTTGCGATCCGATTTTGCATCCGCGCATCCGCAACTCGCTCGAATGCTCTTGATGACGCACGGCGTGTCGCCTGAATTCGTGATTTGAAAACGGGCCTGAACTTTGGCTGGTGCTACTCCGAATCTGATCGCTCCAAGGTCGATCTTTCGACTCGGCATCACAGCCCGCTGCGCCGACGCAGCATTGATCACTCCGCCTGACCCTGAACTTGGCTGCACTCGGTCTGGTCTCGTCGACTCTTCTATCCGCGCGCTCGGTGGAGTCCATCGAGTTCCACCCTCCAACTTTGCGCCCCTCAATAGTGCGATGAGTTCAAGATCGGTGGGGACGGCAACGATGGGCGACGCGACCACATAGGCAATTCCATCGAAAGTGAGCGTGGAGGAACCAGCGACAAACTCGAGCGTCGCCGAGCGCGATCGATCGAGCACCTTCGTGCCGCGTTGAAGTTCCATTTGCGCAGCGAGAGCGGCATTGAACTTCGCGCGGTCCATCGGTTCGGCGCTGAGGAGACGACTCACCGTCGTTCTCGCGAGCTTGAGTTCACCTGACCCCGATTGCTCATCAGCAACCCAACCGACTGCCCGAAGCGTCGATGCGCAGAGCGCGCTACCCACCACGATTGGATCCTCCATCTGCAAGCTCGACCTAAAGTATGCATGCCGCAATCCATCCGCGCCGTCGACCAGCGCGGCGTGCGTGTGCCCACTCCAGAACCACTGCCCGCTGACTAACTCGAACGAGTACGCGTACTCCTCGCGCGCCCGTCCCGATGTCCACGCAAACATGACATGACGAGCATTTGCTGATGGCATCGTCACGACAGGCTCAATCCCCCAGTCGCGCCATCGACCCTTCGACTCGTGCCAAGGAACCTCGAGCCCGTCCCCGAGTTGAAGGAGCGTTGCAAGGCGCCACGCAGGGAAAGGAATAGCCAACTGTTTCGTTGCAGCTTCCAGCGTGACACCATCGCTGTGTCGGATCCAAACTCGTTCACCATCCGAACATACTCTCGACTCAACGGCGGCCCGGCCTGATTCGCGTACGGTGAGGAACCACTGTGGCCCAAAGCACGCACCCGAGATGATCGAACGCTCCCCGTTTTCCTCGGGCGCATCAATCTGCCCTTCGACCCACTGAACCGACGCTTCGAACGTGAAACACTCGCTGCTTGCTCGCAAGCGAGGGAGCCCGTGATCTCCTTGCGCGACCAACGGACCTACCCACAAGTGCCATGTTAGGAAGAGTGCGAAGACGGTTTTCATAGCGAATGCTCCATAGGACAAACTCGAAGGGAAACGACCTTAGTGCGTGGCGCAGAACGAGCCTGGGCACCAAGCCCCCGTTGATCGAACTGACTCCGGTTTGATGCCGATCAACAAATCGTTCTGTCCGTACGCGCATACGCCCGTCAACTCCTCTCCGCAGCCGTAATCGCTGATCGACTCACTGCAAACCGATGGCCACCAGGTGTGCCTGCATTCTTCGCGCTGTGCGGAGGATGAGCACCACACCGCTTGTGTTCCATCGACAAGCGGCCTAGTTACGGGACACGGGGAGCCAAGATCAACGCATCGCCCGATCGCCGCGCATTCCGCCCACCAATCATCGTTGAGGACGGGATCGCGTGGGATTTCAACCGGCTCGAACGGCTCGCTCGGCAAGACACGAACAGGATCGTTGTGCGGGACCGGTGGCGTTGCAGCGATGCCGACGAGCCCTGCAGCGCCGATGATCGCGCACGCGCGTGGATGGACCGCAATCGACTCGTAGAGCGAGACAAGTGCGTGACAGATCGTCGATGAAATCTGAACTATTGACATACCGACCCCTTTCAATTCATGGAACGGGAAGTTGAACGAACGATTGAGATCGAGCGCGCGCAAACGCGTCCGCGACACCCGCGAACGAATCGCTCGGAACGATCACGGTGAGTCGCTGGTAGACCGACTCGGACTGCACCATGCGCCGCTGATTGAGTTCGGCTGCTCGTCCTGATTGTTGGAGAAACGAACGCAGTTCCGCTCGATCAGTCAGAAGTCGAATGAGTGCGTCGAGGAGCAAACCCTCAAGCTCGACGCACTCGAGAGTGTTGGTCGTTGCCAGTGCCACGAGTCCTTCAATGCTGACCGCACTCGGACCATCGACTTCGCCTGCGACGCGTTGAGCAGCGTCGAGCGCCGCGTCGCCACCGGTCGTCGTCAGGTGTGTTGCAGCGATAGCGCGATAGGCGGTGCGCAACCACGCGCGCGCGGCATCCGGGTCTGCTTGCGACGCAATCGACGCGATGTTGCGCGCTGATTCCACCGTCGTCTTGACGAGATCCGCATGGCTCGATACCACGGCCGCGTGCAATGCAGTCATCCGATCGAGCCGCCGATCGAGTTCTGTACGCGCGCCGGCCGCGCGAGAGAGATCCAAGCGGTTGCGGTTGAACGCGTCGATCTTCGAGGCGATGCGCTGCTGCCACGCTTCGACTTCCGCGAGAATGAGCGAGCGAATAGACGCGTCCAACGCGAGAAGTGGCGCGGCATGAATCGTCAGTTCGACACCAGTATTGACGACCTTCATTCTCGACAGCGCTGGGTCGAAGCAGCGCAAGCGCTCGACCGCGCATCGCATGGACTGCATGAGCGCTTCGCTCGTTGCATCGTTGGCGCCCACTTCGCGCGCACCGAGCAGCGCACACGCATCGGCAAAATCTTGATCCACCCTCGTCAGTTCCTGCATGATTGGAACGACTACATGCGCTGCAAGCCTTCCAAGTTCGGCGCGCGTTTCGAGATCGGGTTTCGTGCTCGATTGTGCCATCCCAGTGGCGGTGTCAGCCTCTCTCAGCTGAGCCGCAACTTTGGATTGCGCGAGTTGCGCGAGCGTCTCTCGGCGTCGCTGTGCCCGAACCGCGAGAAGCGACTCGACCGCGGCGCGCTCGCCGTCGGAGATTTCAAGACAGGTGCACACATCATCGACAGTCCACCATTCGGCCCAATCAGGAGAAATGGCGGCCGCGAGAGACTCGACCGAGGCCCGATCGGTACCGCTCTGCGAGGTCTGCGCCATTCGCTGCGCTGCGCGGTTGTCTGGAAAGAGCGCAGCAGGTTCGAGCGCGGCGCGCCGATGGTCGCGCGTGACAGTAGTTGCTGCCGTCGCTTGCTGTCCCGACACATCGCGATGAGGCGCGTGCGATGGAGGCGCGTGCGATGGAGGCGACCCCGAAGCGATTGCGCACGCGAGGAGCAGCACTGCACAACCAACCCACCGGCCGCTCGCACAGCACTGAATCTGCAACTCCGCCGAAGACCGAGCATCCCCTCTGATCATGCAGGCAACGATACCCACGCATCCCCGCTCGGGCAACAGGAAACAGTTGGGAATTCAATCTTCGACTGTGCGAAGTTTCACGGATCGATGATCCATGCGCCGACTGCCGTGGGATCGGGAACAACGGCGATGCGAATGTCACCATCGCTCGTGCGCAGCACCACTGGGTTCTTCCCGTTGTTGAGCACCGCAAGGAAACGATCGTGATCGTTGTCACCTGAGAGCGCGAGCCAATGCCCGTATTCGCAGCGCTGCTTCACGAGTCCGCCGTGCGACTCGGCGTCAAACACGCCAGTCGATTCGCCACGAATGCGATAGTCAATCGTGCCTTCGCTGGTGATGATCGTCACCGGCTTCGTCATCGCCCACGGCGTCATGGCGCGCACATCGCCTTCACTCGGCAACGGGTACAAGCCTCGCGCCGCTCGGGTGCGCGTGCGCGAAACCATACACTTGCCGCCGATGGCGCTCCTCCCCCCACTTTTCGCATTGCTCCACCTCATCTTGGGGGGAAGCGAACTCGCGGAAGATCGATTTTCGGTCGTTCTTCCCAGCGCGAAGGCTGGCGACGCGTTCGTCCCGCCTGTTCCTGCTGCTTCGCGCGGTCGGGTGATCCTGTTTTTTCTCGACGACCTGCCTCGGCTTCTTGCGAGTGACCCGAGCGACGGTCCGTTCTTGACGCATCCGTCGCCCATTGCGTCGATCGCGGTGGCGAACCTGAAGCCCGATTCGCCGATTGTGTTCGATCGTTCTGTGCGCGATGCGATTGCGAGTTTTCCGCTGCCTGTTGATGACACGAGCAACGGCATCGATTCGCTCAATGGTCGCTACCGCGTGCAAGCGATCTTCGACTGCGCTGCGCAAGACAACATCGGGCATCATCGCGCTGGGAATCTGTTGTCGAACATCGTGGAGCTTGATCTCTCGTCCACGAGTGAAGAGGTTGTCGCGTTGCGTTTCGAAACAGCGATCGAAGCGGTTCCGCCCCGGAAGATTCAAGGCGTTGAGTGGGTGGAGATGAAGAGCGCGCTGCTCAGCGAAGCAGCCGGGCATGATGTGTTTCTTCGCGCTGGTGTTGCGCTTCCTCGTGAGTACCACAACATTGATGCCCCGCGTCGCGTGTGGCCTGCGGTGTACGCGTTGCCTGCGCTTGGCGAAACGCACGACAACGCAATCGAAATCGCGCCCGCGTTGCAGAGTGAAAATCTGCGCACTGCGTTTCCACAAGCTGTGTGGGTTTGCCTCGATGCGCGCGGTCCGACTGGCCAGCACGCGTTCGTCGACAGTGATGCGAATGGTCCTGTGACGCGAGCGCTTGTCACGGAGTTCATTCCGTTCCTCGAGCAGAAGTATCGACTTGTTGCGAAACCAGAAGCGCGTGTGCTCACGGGCAACGGTCTCGGCGGCTTCGCGTGTCTGTGGTTGCTGCTGCGCGCGCCCGACACGTTTAGTAATGCGTTTGTGTGCGCGCCTGAACCTGTGGCGATGGCGCGCCTTGGGCAGATTGATCTCACGAAGCTGACGAACGCATTCGTGGGTGAGGATGCGACGGAAATCGCTGCGTTTCGAGGCATTCTTGGTCCGCAGGATGATCGTGTCTACATGACGATGCGCGAAGCACTGGCGATGGAGACGGCGATTGAACCGCATGGACTCAGTGGCGGAATCTTCGACACATGGAACGCGATGTTCTGTGCGATTGATCCGACGACTGCATCGCCGCGACGACTCATCGATCCTGTGTCAGGCGCGATCGATCCCGTTGCAGCGAATGAGTACGCGCAGTTCGACATCGTTGAAGCACTCGCAGCGAATCCTGCGCGCATCGGACCGATCCTCGATGATCGCGTGCACATTCTGGTGGGCTCGCGCGATTCGAGTTACGCGCAGCGCGGCGTGGAGTTGTTGAAGGAGCGTCTTGAGGCGTGGCGCAAGAGTGCGTCGCGACGGAAGAGTCTCGGCAGCATCGATGTGCTGCCGCAGCGCGATCGTGATGCTGTCTCGACCGATGCGCGATTGCGCTTTGGATTCGCGATCAACGATTGGTTTCGCTCCCACGGACTCGCGGATGAACTACCAAGCTTCGACGCACGGAAACCATTTCGCACGCCAGGCGTGGACGCGCCGATTCCCGGTATGCCGTAGTTGAGCGCCAGCTCAGGCGAATGCCGGCCTCGCCGGCGAGCCGTACCAAAGCGCGTGATGATTTTGCCGCTTGGGGCAGAAATCATCAGAAGCGCTCAAC
>QWPV01000058.1:0-8123 GCA_003671055.1 Planctomycetota bacterium | reverse complement strand
GGGCAGAAATCATCAGAAGCGCTCAACTACGGCGCGATTGTTGGTGCGTCGTTGGTCCAGCGGATGGAGAACGCGGATTCACCTTGGACGAATTCAGCGAGCCATAACCCGAGTGCGTCGCTGCGCCAGTCACCCGCAGTGAACACTGACGGCGCCGCCTTCGAGTTTCGTTCAAGCCACCATGTTGAGATATCGCTGCGCGAGAACACCATGCCAGGTGCAAGTCCTTGCGCGAGGCAACGCATACTTGAAATCGCAACGAGTGCATCCACGCGCGCACGATCGGTGGCAGTTTCTTCTTTGATGCGGGGCGGTGGAAGTTTCTCCGCAGGAAGGCTCGCGCCGTCAGCGATTGCGGCGAGCACTCGATCGCTATACGCATAGAGCAATCGCTTCGGAATGCCCTTGATTCCCTGCAATTGTTCTAACGAGTCGGGCTTCTGGCGCGCGAGTTCCATGATCGCCTCATCGGGCATCGTCACGCGTTGCGGAAGATTTTCGATGCGCGCAATTTCATCACGCAACGCAAGCACCTTGCGCAAGACTGGCAACTGCGTAGGACGCATGGGCCACACTTTGAGGATGCGACGAATCTGTCCTTCTTCGTCGTAGCGTTTCGGAAGTCGCAGCGCGTCTTCACATTCACGCAGTGCCCATGGAAGCGTGCCGCGTTCAGTGAGTCGAGCCTTGAGCGTCTCCCAGACGAGCGGGAGATAGCGAACGTCATCTGCTGCGTAACGAAGTTGCGATGCGGTGAGTGGACGCGCATCCCAATTTGTAAACGTGTGACCCTTCGTGATGCGATGCTCCGCGAAGTGATCGACTAATTTTTCTAGACCTGCAGGCCACGGCATCTCTGCAAACGCCGCACAAATCTGCACATCGATCACACCCTTGGGCGCGCTCCCCACTGCGCGTTGCGCTGGTTCGAGATCCTGGCCACCTGCGTGCACGATCGTGAGATGTTCCTCAGCGCACACAAGTTCGTACACAGGGGTGAGATCGGAAATCGCAATCGCATCCACAAGCGCGATGCGCTCAGGTGTCGCGAGTTGCACGACGCAAATCTTTGGCCAGTAGGATTCTTCGCCGATGAATTCCGTATCGAACGCGAAGAGCGGCTGCGATTTCACATGCTCGAGAAACTCGGTGAGCGCAGCTGCATCATCGATCCACTCCACATCGCCCTTCGGAACGAGTGCGTGTGCGAGCGGAGGCGTGGTGCTCTCAGCATCATCATGTGAGGCCTCATGGTGGCGCTCACGCTTCTTGCGGCGGTAATTCAGGTTCATCGGTAACAGTACTGACGCTGCGAAAATCGGACAGTGCAATCACCGATATCAGGTTGAGGTTGACGAGTCGCTGATTGTGGCAAAAAATCCGTTAGCCCGTGCCGGTCGAACCAAAGCCTGATTCGCCGCGGACGGTCTCTGTAAGTTCATCGACTTCAATGACTTGGGGCGATTCTACTCGCGCAATCACCATCTGTGCGATGCGCATTTTTGGTTCGATTGTGAACGGAGTTCGTCCGAGATTGATGAGCGGCACTTTCACTTCGCCTCGATAGTCCGCATCAATCGTGCCTGGCGAGTTCGGCATCGAAATGCCGTGCTTGGTTGCGAGACCAGAGCGCGGTCGAACTTGACCTTCGAATCCACGCGGCAGGCTCATCGCGAAGCCGCACGGCACAAGCGCGATCGCGCCAGGTTCAAGCACGAGTGGTGCATCGAGGTCTGCGCTGAGATCAAGGCCAGCAGCGAGTGCGGACTGCGCGCATGGCAGCACCGCGCTTGGTCGAAGTCGTTTCACGCAAAGTTTCACGGATGGTTGCGCGTCATGCATTGCGCGTGCTCAGTGATCTGTGCGACGGAAATCCAAATCCGGTCGTCGTGTGGGATACGACTGCGCGTACGCAGTGTTGAAACATCCAACCCAACGATCCGGCGAAACTTCCACGAGCACATATTCATCGCGCCCTGCAACCGTCTCTGGTCGCACGCCCTGCGGAGGATCTGGCCACCACGGCACGAGTTGAGGATTGGGCAGCGTGTATTGCTTTGGATCGAGGACGACTTCTTCAACAGTCGTCAATCGATCCTTCCTATCGTGAAGCCCGGGGATCGAGTTGAAGAGTCCGCGCGTGTACGGATGCAGTGGGTTCTCGAAGAGTTCGAACACCTTCGCGTATTCAACCACGCGCCCTGCGTACATCACGCACACGACATCTGCGTTCTCGGCAACCACGCCGAGGTTGTGCGTGATGAGCATGATGCCCATGCCGCGCGAGCGTTGCAGCGTGCGCAAAAGCTCGAGAATCTGTGCTTGAATTGTGACATCGAGCGCGGTGGTTGGTTCATCCGCAAGCAAAAGCGTTGGCTGACACGCAAGCGCCATTGCAATCATCACTCGCTGCCGCATGCCACCAGAAAACTGGTGCGGATACATGCGCAGACGACCCTCGGGATTTGGGATGCCGACTTCGCGCAACGCTTGAATCGCGAGCTTCTCTGCTTCCGCGCCGCGCGCCTCTTGATGAAGATAGATCGCTTCGAGGATTTGATCGCCGATGGTGTAGACCGGATTCAAACTCGTCATCGGCTCTTGGAAGATCATCGCGATCTTGCCGCCGCGAATGCTGAGCATCTCCGTCTCCGTCATCGACAAGAGATCGCGACCTTCAAACAACATCGAGCCTCGATCGAATCGTCCGGGTGGACGCGGAATGAGTTGCATCGCGCTCATCGCGGTCACACTCTTGCCGCAACCAGATTCACCGACAACCGCAAGCGTTTGATTCGCATGCACTGTCATCGACACACCAGCGACTGCTTGAATGCGTGGACCACCCGCAGAGTTTGCGAAACTCACAGCAAGGTCGGCAACTTCAAAGATCGGCTTTGTGGACATCAGTGCGCGGCCTTTCGGAGCTTCGGATCAATCGCGTCGCGCATCGCTTCGCCGAGGACGTTGTAGCTCAGGACAGTGAGGAAGATGGCGAAGCCTGGGAAGATCGCGAGCCACCAGACGAATGTGCCTGTGGTGCTGGTTGCGCTTGAGAGCAGTTTGCCCCACGACGCTTGTCCATCCGGTCCGAGGCCGAGGTACGAAAGCGTTGCTTCGGCGATGACTGCAGCAGCGACTGCAAACGATGCGTCAACAAGCACAGGCGTCACGCCGTTCGGCAGCATGTGCTTGAAAAGGATCGATCGCAGCGGTAATCCTGCTGCTTGCGCGCCTTGCACGAAGTCTTGCTTGCGCAGTTTCAAGAACTCGGCGCGGGTAAATCGCGCAGCGCCCGTCCATGTGACACAACCGATGATGCCCATCATCACGTAGGTGTTTCGTGGCAATACTGCAGCGGCAACGATGAGGAGAAAGAGCACCGGAATCGCCATGAATATCTCAACGACGCGGAAGAGCAAGAGATCAACCCATCCGCCGAAGAAGCCCATGATCGCGCCCATCGTCACGCCAATGAGCACCGAGAGACCAGTCGACACGAGCCCGATGGAGATCGACAGCCGGCACGCCCACATCATTTGCGCGAGCACATCTTTGCCGAGCGCATCGCTGCCGAGGAACATGGTTCGCTGTCCGATCGGTCGATCCGCAAGTGCAGGCACTGCTTCGCCTACTTGCGTCATCGGTGGCTTGACATAGATATCCGATCGTCCGAAGGATGGCGAGAATGGAATCAGCGTGTAGACCATCGAGTACTCGCCGATGGCTTCTTGCTCGTCGTAGGTGTCGAAGTCGACGAGGCGATCACTCCAACGAGTGCTCGACGCACTGACCGCAATCACGCACGCGAGACCGACGAGGAGCAACCGCGCGCGGCACTGCGCGCCAATGAAACTTGCAATCACTGCGACCAACACGCCAACGACCGTCGACGCAATCCAGGGGAATGCACTCGACTGCGCGCAATCGCGAATCCACTGCACCGACTCCGAGTGCTGCGACCACGCGCTCACGCCGCCCGCAAGCACCACGGTTGCGCCCCCTTGCATCGCGAGAAGCAGCAGGAAACCAAGGCGTTTTCCGCGCTCGCGCAGGCCAAATCGCGCGCCCCACGAGGCTGGCATGTAGTACCACGGAAGTGCGAACAATCCGCCCGCGAGCAAGACAAGGTCCACGCTGGTGAGATTTGTCCAGAGCGGCGAGTCCACTGCGCCCGTGGCAGTGTTGGTGCGGAACATCGGATGCGCGTTCGCGATGACTGGCGCGAAGATCGCGAAGAACGCAATCGTGCCGATCCATGCAAGCGAGAGCCGCGCGCCGAAACGAACGATGACGCGGTCCCAAGCATCCGCCCAGAATCCCTTCGCGCGCGCAGCGCCCACGCCGCGCATCGCTTCGATCCCACTCATGGTGGTTTCGTTTTTGTTGGGTGATGCGTTACTCATAACTCACCCGTGGGTCCGCGACCGCGTAGAGAAAATCTGCAAGCAGCAACGCACCGAGATTCACGCATGCGACCATGAATGTGTTGGCGAGGATGAGTTCACGATCGCGCTGCGCAATTGCGTCGAGCATGAGGCTTCCCATGCCAGGGACACTAAAGATGCGCTCGATCACAACTGAACCTGCGAGTGTTGCGGGGAACACCGTGACGAACATCGTGATGAGTGGCAAGAGGCTATTGCGGAACACGTGATGGATGACGACATCTTTGCGCGCGACGCCCTTTGCTTTCGCGGTGCGCACATAGTCAGCGTTGAAGTTGTCGAGCATCGCTGCACGCGTCTGCTTCGAGAGCACCGCGAATCCACCGTAGACGAGGCACGCAACAGGCAACACGATGTGCCACAGTGTGTCGAGCAGCCAGCCCATTTCCCAGATGCCCGTCGCTTGCATGCCGGGGAGAAACGTCCAATCCGCAGCACCACGGTCATGCAGTCCTGCCACGGGAAACAAGCCTAAATACTGCTTATTCGCGAGGTATCCGATCGCCAACACGCCCGCCCACACGGTGGGGATCGACCAGAGTGCGACGTAGAGCGCGCCCGAAAGTTTGTCGAACCAACTTCCAACACGCGAAGATGCAAGGATGCCGGACGGAATCGCGATCAGATAGATCAAGGGGAACGCGAGCAGATTGATGAACAGCGTGACAGGCAGCGCATCGGCGATGAGACCTGTGACAGGTCGACTCTTTGAGAAGGCCGTGCCAAGGTCAGGTGGTCCAACCCAGAGCATGGACGGAAGAATCGGATATCCAGATTCAGGGAACGCACGTTCCGTAAATGCTTGCGCAAGCACTCCACGCTTCACGACTGCTGTAAACCACGCCGCACGCAACGCCGTTGCAGAACTTTCAACCTTTGGCCACGCTGAATTCGCATGGTCGGGCGCAACCTCTTCGAGCTCTGCAACGATGATCTTTCCTTTGCGATCCAAGAGGTCTGGGCGATTGGCTGCGCTCGCGTAGTCCACGAGTGCGCTCTCGAACTGTCGCTTCGCGGAGAGATATCGCGAGCGCGCAGTGAGCGCTTCGTTGGCGACGCGTCGATACTCGCGCTGCCGTTCAATCGTGTCGGTCGGATCAATCGCATGTGCATCGGCGCCGAGTGCGAGGCTTACGTCAGACTGCACCAGCGCAACATCAAGTGCGCCGCCGATCCACGCAAGCAACGCCGGATCGGTGATCTGTTTCGGTGGCTGCAAGCGTTCCCCTGCGGGTGTCACTTGATCACGAACGCCAAACTTCACCGGTGAAATGCGGTGCAGCCAGCGCCCGTACTGCATGATCACGGGATCGTTGAGTCCGTAGCGATCTTCGAGATATGCCTGCAAAATCGCAGCTTTCGAAGCGTCTTGCTGACCGCTCGATGATGTCACCGCAGCGCCGATGCCGCCCGGACTCAACGCGAGCAAGAGGAACACGACAAACGTGATGCCGATCAATGTCGGCAGCATGAAGAGCATCCGACGCAGAATGTAATTCAACATTCGGCGTAGCCCTCATCAAGGCGAGAAGTTTGAAAAGGACGCTGCATCAATGAAATCAGTGGGCACAACGGAGTGAAACACAAGGACTCAGTCGCCCTTGCTCGGAAGCGCTGTCGCGCGGAAGAACTCGTATGGCTCAAGTGCAGTCTTGTAGGTTTGCACATTGCCGATGGAACGCTTCACGAAGCGAAGCCAAGGCGCGACACGAATGAAGGTGTACGGCTGCTCTTCATGCAGCACCTCCTCAAACTCATGCCAGACTTGCATGCGCGTGTTGAAGTCGAGCGTGGAACGCACTTGATCGATGAGCGAATCCGCACGCGTGGAATTCCACTGCACGAAGTTGTCGCCGCCCTCTTTGATGGACTCGGAGTGGAAGATCTGTCGAGGATCGCTTTCTGGCGACGTCGCAGCCCACCCCATCGTGAGTGCATCAAAGTCGCGCGACTTCGTGATCTCCTGCATCACCGACCAATCCACAACACGCACCGACACTTGGATGCCGACCTTCGCGTAACTATCGCGAATGAAGTTCGAGATGCGCTCCGAAATTTCGCCGCCTGACGCGCGTGTGAATTCGAACTGAAAGGGCGCGCCCGCGGCGTTCTCAAGAATGCCATCGCCATTGCGATCTATCCAACCGGCTTCTGCGAAGAGCGCTTTTCCCCGCGCGGGATCGAACGGATGTGGCTTGATCGAAGGATCCGACGCTGGGCTCTCTGGATTGACTGAACCCTTCGCGACGACGCCGACGCCTTCCCAGATATCGCGAATCATTTTCTCGCGATCAAGGCAGAGCGTCATCGCGAGGCGAACGCGAACATCACCGAAGGGCGTGGGCTTACCGTTGCGATTCCCGCCGTTCCATGCGATGAACGAATATCCCGAGCGCATGTTGATCCACTTGAACGACTGATTGTCCTTTTCCCAAGTGGGATCCGCAATCATCTTCACAAACTGCGGACTCGTGGGAAGCGTCTGGTCGCCTTCACCGTTCGTGTAGGCAACCAAGCGAGCCAAGTCATCGTTCACGACGCGGAATCGCATGCGATCGAGTGCTGGACGCGGACCCCAATAGTTTTCATTGCGCACCAACACGATGTCGTCGCCTGGCGCCCACTGCTCCGCGGGATCAAGCCGTTCGAGCTTGTACGGACCGCTTCCCATGAGCAATCCTGTCGCGCTGTTGATTTGCGCGGGCTCAAACTTCGAATAGAAGTGCTTCGGCAGAATGTAATTTCCGCATGCAGCAATAAGATTGAACGAAAGTGACTTGTTGAACTCGAATTCGACAACCTTGTCGCTGATCACGCGCACAGACTTGATTTGATCGGTGATCGAACGCGAACGCTCCGTCTCAAGTGACGGATTGTTGATGAAGTCCATGAACGTGTAGCGAACGTCTTCGGCTGTGACTGGCTCGCCATCGGAGAAGCGCGCGTCATCGCGAATCTTTACGCGAATCCAGAGACCATTCGGATCCTGCTGCCACGCTTCGGCGAGTGTGCCGCGAAATCGCAGTGTTTTCGCGTCGTATGCACCGAGGCTATCGACGACTCGATCCGCAACACGCGCGACGTACACATCAGTGCCGAGATACGGCGTGAGTTTCGCGGGTTGTGCTTCAAAGAGATCGGTGAACTCGCCACCTTCTTCGAAACCAGGCACGGTGCGGGGGTCGGTCGCAAATCCCCATGGCTCTTGCCATTCGATCTTCGCGCCTTCTCGCGCCCAACTGTCGTTACGCACTGCAGCCACTGAAGTCGAAGAACCAGGCACGGTGCGGGGGTCGGTCGCAAATCCCCATGGCTCTTGCCATTCGATCTTCGCGCCTTCTCGCGCCCAACTGTCGTTACGCACTGCAGCCACTGGAGTGGAAGTTGCTGCCGCCGGACCTACTGCCAGCCCTCCGCTTGCGATGCGCTTCTCGATGCTTCCAAGTTTGGCGAGAAGATCCTGTTGCAAAAGCCGATCGCGGTCTTGTTGCACGAGCTGCATCCAGCCAAGCACAACGACAATGGCGAGCAACAGGAACTGAATGAAATCCTTGAATCCGAAGCGGTTCTGCATGCGCTACCTCAAGCAAGTTTTTCGCGCCGACAGAGCGTCGGGCGACCATCGATTGTCGCAAGGACAAAGTGGACGCGAAGACTAGCAGATATGCCCTTTCG
>QWPV01000057.1 GCA_003671055.1 Planctomycetota bacterium | reverse complement strand
GGCATCGACAAACATAACTCTGAACCTGACACCAACAAATGAAATTGGGAATCTTTATGATTGTGGTAGTGCGAATGCAGAATTATTCCGCATTGTGAGTTTCCACAGTGCAAATAATTGTCCGGTAACACGATATATTCCCATTACACGGCAGTTTAGGAGAGAGATCGCCTGCGTTTCATGGCGCTTGAACCTCAATCGGCCTTCGCAATCCTCACAAACCCACTGATGCGCTAAAGAATTAGAAAAAACGTGCAACCGAAGATCCAAGTCTTGGCGGCACCGACTTTTATATGTGACTATAGCGCAGAATTGGCGGGAAGCCACATCTGGCACACCGCACGAAACTGCTGCTGAAAAAAATTCTTACGCAGGCTCGATCGTCACGACGAGACGCGCGGATCTGAACTGCTCGCTGAGAAGTTCCGCATGCTCCTGATGCGTCACGGTGAGCAGCGAGACACCCTTGCGGTGCGCCTCCACCATGCATCGAGTCGCGGTCGGAACGCTTGCGCGCACGAAGCGCACGATCGACTCGACGACGTAGTCCATTTCGCTTTTCTCGTCGTTATGTAGGAGTACTTTCCACTGCGGGAGGCACTCAACAACGCGAGTAGGCACTGCTGGCGTCGGAGCGACGGCCACAGAGACTGACGATTCGTTGGTAGGTTCCATGGACTCCGATGACGAACTGCTTGAGGACATATGAGGAGTAAGCGTATCAGCGGATGGAGCGGAAGTCATGGGAAAGCGTCGCGTCGCGATCGAATGAATGAGATTGGTTGAAACCGATCAACGCCAATCGATGACGAGCTTCCCAAATTGCTCGCCGCTCTCAAGTCGTGTGTACGCAGCAACTGCTTCCTGCGGCGTGAACACGCGATCGACCACCGGATGCAGATAACCCGCAGAGTAAAGCGCAAAAACCTCGCGAAACTCGCGCATATCACCCATGGTTGAGCCAACGATGCGAAGTTGATTCCAGAAGATTCGCGTGAGATCTGTGACTGCATCGCCGCCGGTGGTCGCGCCGCAGGTTGCATAGGTTCCACCGCGCGCGAGTGATTTGATGCACGAAAGATGCGCGGTTTTCCCAACGCTATCAACCGCAAGATCGACACCTCGACGATTCGTGAGAGCGCGTACCGCCTTCGAAAAGTCGACACCTGTATCAAGCACACCGTGATGCGCGCCGAGTTCTGCCGCACGATCGAGTTTCGATTGATGTCGACTCGTCACAATCGTCGTGCATCCGAAGTGACGCGCGAGCGCGAGTGCTGCGAGCGCGACTCCCCCACCGATCCCGGTGATCAACACAATCTGTCCTTCGCGAAGTTCCGCTTGCGTCACCATCATGCGCCACGCCGTGAGAAAGGTGAGTCCGAACGCCGCTGCTTGCACAGGATCCGCGTCGCCCACAGGAAGAAGATTTGCAACAGGCGCTTTGAATCGCGCGGCATGGCAACCGTGCACATGCTCGCCGATCATCGTGATGTCATACGCGGTTGGACGCGTCGATGGAAGTTGCGGATCAATCTTCGGAACTGCTGCATTCAAGAGGACGCGCGTTCCCATCCACGACGCGTCGACGCCCGCGCCAACACTTTCGACGATGCCGCATCCATCCGATCCGCCAATCGCCGGATACTGAATATCGATGCCAGGAAGTCCACGACCAACCCAGAGATCAAGGTGATTGAACGCACTGGCTTCGGTGCGCACGACTGCTTCGCCCTCGCCTGCAATGGGCGCTGCAAAGTCCTCGCGAATGCGAACGTTTGGCGTGACGGGAGAACCCTGCGAAGCGATCGTGATTGCGCGCATCGAACTCATGACGCGAGTGTACGAGAACGGTCACGCCGAGCCTTTACACTCTCACAATGCGCCTTTCATCCATCACTTCACCAGCGAAAGCACTGTTCGCATCACTCGCGCTCACGGCGTTCATGGCATGCGGCGTTCCAGTGACGCCGCCAGTCACGATCACACCCGTTGCGCCGCAAGTTCCCGCAGTGAAATCCCTTCCGAAGGGCGCAGAACAAATCTCCTTCAACGACCCCGCATATGCCTCGCGGGTCATGAGAGGCGCAGCCGCGACGAGCGGTCCGATTTCGGCAAGCCCTGCAACTGTGGACTTTGGTGTCGTTCGACCGCACTCCGTTGTCGAAGGAACGATTCGGCTCTCCAACGCTTCGTCGCAAGCGATTTTCATCGAGAAGGCAACACCGAGTTGCACATGCACGACCGTTGACATGGTGGGGAAACAGATTCCAGCGCAAGGGTCGATCGACATGCCGATGTCGATGAAGACGAATGATGCGATCGGCGCGAAGGTCGCGAAAGTTGATCTTGTTTTCCGCGGAATTCCAACGCCGCTTTCGGTGACGTACAAAGCAGAGGTCGCGTTCATCGTGCGTGCCTCGCCTCCATTTGTGGACATGACGACGGCGGATCTCAGCGGGAAGATCGAACTCGATCCCGCGAAGCTTCGTGGAACGTACAAAGTCCAAGCGGACGATCGAAAACCGTTCCGCGTGCTGAGCATCGACAATCAACCAGCGTCGATCGATGGCTTCGATCCTGCGAAAGACGCGCCGCGATCCGAGTACACGATCAACTACGACTTCACGACAACACCCGACGCATCGATTCCGCGATGGATCATCGTCGAGACGGATCGCGACGACTGTCCGCTCGTGGACTTGCGCGTTCGACATCCCGCAACGCGCTACGTGCCGACGATTCCGTTCGAACAATTCCGCGCGGCCGCTGGCGCAACTTCGCCGAATGCTGCAGGCGAGTTCTCGATCCTGCTCAAAAAATTCGCTGGCCGCGTGCTCGCGGTGCAGAGCGGTGACGCGCGATTCAAGATTACTGAAACGAGCCAGACTTCCGACGAGAGTGGCATGCTCATGCGCGTTGGATTCTCGATTGATCCAGCGCTGCGCGGGAGCTACCTGTTCCCTGTGAAGTTCACCGTGCAAGCTCCGTCACTCGAGGGCGCGGCACCGAACTCGCCTGTGCAAGGCGACCTCTTTGTCTACGGTCTCGTGCGGTAATCATTTCGGAAGTTTCAGCATAAAATTTATGGGCGCACAGACCTTTATGTGGGTGGCGTGAATTTTCTCCCTCGCTAGGGGCAGATTCGCCAACCATCGATTCCTGACGCGCCAGCTTTGGAAACAACCAAAAACCTCGCGCGGTTTCCCTCGGAAAAAATTAACGCCGCAAGAGTTAGGTTTTCTCGATTTTGCACGCAAATGCGAAACCGGCAGCCCCTGTGCACGAATGATGTGCTTAATGCCACTTTCCTCTCCAAACGTTCAAACCATTCGCATCCGCAAGTACCCGAATCGCCGTCTCTACGACACCACTCGGTCCACGCATCTGACCCACGACGATGTGCTTCGCCTTGTGCGAGCAGGTCATCGCGTTGCGATCTCCGACAGCCGCACTGACGCCGACATCACGAACGCAGTCTTGCTCCAGATTTTGGTAGCACGCGATCCAGTCGCGATCGCGACCATTTCAGCTGATCAGGTCTTCGCGCTCTGCCGCGCAGAAGCCACGCTAGCGACAAATGTTGGTGCTAGCGCGACTCGGCCACACGGCGCGACCATGGCAGCGTCCTCAGAAGCATAAACTAGCGGCATGCTCAGTTTCGTTTCGCTCGCTCTCGCTGCGTGTGTTGCATTCAATCCGCCACCGGATGCTTCACTGTCTCCGCAACAACTGGACGCTCGCGTTGATCCCTCAAAGATCACGACCCTTGCTCCGGTTGCGCTTGCGCAGTCAGTGAAGCCGTGCGCTCAAGCGGAACATCGCATCGCGACAACCGCCGCGCTCGTTCCACTTGACATCGTTACGTTCGATCGTGCAAGCGCTGCGCTTGATCGCGGTCTCGCGTTTCTCGCAACGAAGCAATCTCGGCGAGGCGCATGGTTTGAAGGTACTGAAGTTGTTGCGACGGACATGGAACCGAGGATGCGAGCGAGCGCGCTTGCAGTGACGGCGATGGGCGCGAAGGTTTTCGCGCAAGCTGGTCGCCAAGATGCAGTCCGTGGAAATGCATTTGCGTACATCGCAGCGAACACCGCGACGACCGAGCAGCGCAAAGGCATTGAAGACGGCGGACTAGGCACCTATGTCATGAGCGCGGTCGCGAGTGCACTTGCTTCGAGTAGTGAGCCTGAGTTTCAAGAGTTACTCGAAACCTCGATCGCATGGCTCAAAGCTACGCAGTGGGATGAGACAGAAGGGCTCGCGAGCAACACAGATTGGTACGGCGGCGCGGGCTACGGCAATCGCAAGCGCCCTGATCTTTCGAACACACAAATGATGCTCGATGCACTGCACGACGCGAATGTGTCGAGCGATGATCCAGCGATTCAGAAGGCGCTTGCGTTCGTCGCACGCGCGCAGAACTTCAAGTCTGCGTCGACAACGGAAGATGCTTCCTGGATTGCGCAGGGAAACGGCGATGGCGGATTCGTCTACTCACCAGCCAACGGCGGCGAGAGTTTCGCGAGTGAAGCCGCAGGCGAAGGACGCTTCGGCGAGAAAATGCCCGCAGGCTCGCGGAGTTTGCGCAGTTATGGTTCGATGACATATGCAGGATTCAAGAGTCTGCTCTACGCAGGGCTCTCGCCCGACGATCCTCGGGTGCAAGCTGCGCTCGGTTGGATTCAATCGCACTGGACGTTCACGGAGAACTCGGGCCTTGGTCAGCAAGGCTACTTCTACTACCTCCACGCGATGTCGCGCGCCCTGAGCGCGTGCGGACAAACAGAGATGATCGATCACGCTGGCGCGAAGCACGAGTGGCGCAGGGAACTCATCGATGCGATTCTCACTCGGCAACGCGCCGATGGTTCATGGAAAAATGACGAACCACGCTGGGAAGAAGGCAACGCCGACCTCGCCACGATCTACGCGCTGCTCGCACTCGAAGAAGCGCTGAAACCTAGTTTGCAATCGGAATAATCGGCACGCCGCCAACGCCTGCATCCGAGAGGAATGCGCGACGCGTCCAAGTAGCAAGCATCGCTGCATGCGCGAGCACCAACGCGCCAGTCACTTGATGTGAGGTTGTCAAAATCACTTCGAGTGCTGGGATGTTGCCATCTTTGCGCATCATAATTGTGACGAGCGCACCGAGACCTAAACACACTTGCAGGATGAAGAGCATCATGAGTGCCTTGCCCATCGCACGGACGGGCTTCACCCCGTCAGAGAGTCCGATTGCACGCACGGCGATCAAGATTCCAAACGCTGCGAGCAGCACACCGAAGCTCAAGTGCGAATGCATCGCCCACGCAGGCGTCGAACCTTTCACATCGCCGATTGGCGGAATGGTGAGATGTCGATAGCACGCACCGAGTGCAATCTGCAACACCGTCATCACGCAGAGCGCGACGGTAAACGTGCGATCGAGTGCAGCACCGACGCGAACGCGTGGAATCATTTCCGCGAATCGTTTGCTTGTCGCAACTGCGATGACTGCGAGAAGCGCGAACACGATTTGACCGAAAGTACCGTGCACGATGGCGAGGAAAATGCTCGGTGCAAGCGTCGCGCCATCGACTGCATTCGTGAAGTTTCCCGTGACGCGAAGGCCGCCGAGTACACCTTGCACGATGACGCAGAGCAGCGCGATCGCGCCGAGCAGTTGGATCCATCGACGCTGCTCGCCGCGCAGAAGCACGATGAAGAACACAAGCATCGTTGCGCCAACAAGCATGCCGTAGAGACGATGCGCGTGCTCCCAGAAGATGCCACCCTTCATCTCGCTGATCGGATAGAGCAACATATTGTGACCGAAAGAGTTTGGCCAATCAGGCACTGCAAGGCCGCTCTCGTAACTTGTCACGAGTCCGCCAGTGATGAGCATGAGGAACACGGTTCCTGCTGCGACTATCGCGAAGAGGCCCACGGCGCGTGGCGCTGGCTTTGATGGTGTTGAACGCTTGCGCGCAACCATGCCGCCCATCCACGCGAGCAGCATGGATGTTGCGAAGAGTCCGACAACATAGATCAGTGGCGTGAACTGACTTCCGCCCTTCTCATCGCGAAGGAATGCGCCGAGCACAAGCAGATTCGCGATTGCTGAAACGAGCCCGACCTTCCAAGGAGTGATCGCTCTGCCCGTGTCATCCACACCCATTTTCCCTGCAACGAATCCTCCCATGAAGAGCACGGCGAGCATGAGTGCGAAAAGTGCTTCACCAACCGCGAGGCCCGGCGCGAGCATCGCGATGTACGCGAGGAACCAGAGCACCGCAGTGGTCGCGAATCCGAGCACGAGATGGTGCGGTTGCATGGATCTCGCCCACAGCATGATGAGCAGGCAACCCGCTGCGAAAAGTCCGATGACGGCAGCAAGGCTGAGAGGAGCGTCGAGCAAGAGGAGAGATTGGTGAGTAGAAGTGAACATGGTTTCCTTCGACAAGTTGCGTGCCTCCTATACTAGGAGCCATCGTCATCGCATGCAGCAAGCTGAAACCACCTCCATTCCATTGAACGCACCGAGCGCGAACGAAAGTGCGCGCCCGATCTCGTGGGTTCACATCACGACTGAACTCACGAAGGCTCGTCTCAACGCGCTCGTGGTCCTCACGACTGCGGTTGGGTTTCTCCTTGCGTGCGGTGATGCGATTGACTGGATGCGCCTGAGTATCGCGATGCTCGGCACTGCACTTGCTGCTGCGAGCGCGGCGATTCTTAATCAGGTCATCGAGAAACGACGCGACGGATTGATGCTTCGCACGCGCAATCGTCCACTTCCTGCAGGGCTCGTTCCTTCGAGCGTCGCGTTCACCGCTGGCTGCATCCTCGGCTTCGCCGGTTTCGCGCTGCTCGCAACCGAGATCAACATGCTCACGGGCGTGCTCGGTGGCGCGAACATCCTCATCTATGTCTTGCTCTACACACCGCTCAAGCCTCGCACCACGATGAACACCATCGTCGGCGCGGTGTGCGGAGCGATCCCACCACTCATGGGTTGGACTGCTGTCACTGGTCGCATTGATCCTGCAGCGTGGGTGCTCGCGGGAGTACTCTTCGTCTGGCAGATCCCACACTTTCTTGCACTGGCGTGGAAGTATCGCGAGGACTACGCGCGCGGCGGTCACGCGATGCTTCCTGTCTTTGACGCGGATGGACGCATCACTTCGCAAGCTGCGCTGCTCACCACGTTGCTGCTCGTGCCGCTCCTCTTGAGCGCAACGATGTTCGGACTCACAGGCTGGTGGAGTGCGGCGTTCTCGTTCTTTGCGACGCTTCTGTTTGCCGCTCTCGCGGTGCAGTTCGCGCGCTACAAGGATGATCGCACGGCGCGCACGCTGTTTCTCGCTAGCATCGCGTGGCTTCCGCTGGTGTTGCTCGTGATGGTCATTGATCGTGGGCCAGTGAGCGTGGGCGCATTCCTTCGCGGACGACCGAACGATCGAATCTTCGAAATGAATTCGCCCCCGCCAGCATTGGAGTCGCCACGATGAGTGCACCATCCACGACGGAACGAGATTCCCGACAACAGCAGGTCACACTCACGATGCGCGGCGGCGGTTGGGTGGTTGCGCTCAGCGCAGCACTCGTCGTCGGTGTCATCGCATGGGGGACGCTTGCACCGATGCTGGGGAAGCGCCACCTCGGCGACGGACACACGCTCGACAGTTACGGATTCGTGCTCGATCCACTGCTTGTCGATCGCAACGCATTGCAGCCTTCGGGCAACGCGCGCGACTTCCTGCCTGCGCACGATGTCACGAACATTCTGCGCGGCAGCGAGCAAGCGGTCTACAACGAAGGCCATCGCACTCGTTACGTCGTGAGCAAAGATCGAGTCTTCGGACTCGTCCACAACGGCGAGGCACGCGCGTATCCCATCGCGTTGCTGAACGGACACGAAGTCGTCAACGATGTCCTCGGCGGCGAACCAATCACGATTGCATACGCGCCATTCTGCGATGTGCCGATCGCTTTCCCGCGAACCTTCGATGGCCGCGTGCAACTCTTCAATGTGAGTGGCCTCCTCTACAACTCAAGCCTCGTCTTCTACGATCGCGCGCCTGAAGGCACGGATCCTGCAACGCATGTGCCGAGTTTGTGGAGTCCAGTCTTGCGCCGCGCGATCAGTGGTCCGTTTGCTGCACAGGGTGCGCAACTCGTGCCGCTCACTGGCGGATGCACGACAACATGGGCCGACTGGCTTCAAGCGCATCCCGACACCACGCTGCCTGAGCGCGATCTCGGCGCGATCCGTCGGTACAAGAGCATCTCGTACGCACGCAACTTTCTTTCGCCAAGACTTGATTTTCCCGTCACGCCCATTCCTTCCACTGAAGAACTCGCGACGCTGAAGCTCGGGATGAAATCCCCTTGTGTCGCTGTGTTTCTCGAGGAAAAGTGGCACGCGCTCTCGATCGAACGCATGCTGCCGATCTCGACTGCTGGCATCGAGCGCGTCGCAAGCGTCGAGGTGAAAGGCGTCATGCTTGATGTCGTGCTTCCAGAAGGACCTGGAGTTGCTCGCGTGTCGCGCCGTGATGGGCAGCCACTTCTCTCTGTTCCATGCTTGTTGTTTGCGTATCGCGCGTTCTTCGATCCGGCGGGCGAGTGCGCCATCTTGCCGTAAGTACTTAGCGTGAGCCGAGCAGCAGCGTCAGATACAGCACGATCCAGGCGCCGTCGAGGAAGTGCCAATACATCGCGGTGCACAGCACGCCACCGAAGTCATTCGGTCCGTATTCACATCGTCGTGCGCGTGCCGTGGTGAGCAGAAGCGGGATGAGTCCGCCGATCACATGGACGGCGTGCAGACCGGTGAAGACGTAAAACATCCACGCGTAGAGACCGGTGGAAATCGTGAGATTCTCTTGAATGAGCTGTACCCACGCGAACGCTTGCAGTGTGAGGAAGAAGAGCGCAAGCCCAAGCGTCGCGAGCATCCACTTCCCTTGCGCACGCTCCCCGCGCTCAGCGGCACGCAGAGCGAGATGCATAGTCCAACTACTGAGGAGCAGAGCGACTGTGCTGTAGAGCAGGATCGTCGGCGGTGGTGGCGGATTTCCATCGAGCCAAGTCGATGCGTTTTCAACTCGCACGAACAGGTAGCCAAAGATCGTTGAGACAAACAGCAGCGCGAGTACGACGAGAAAGATCCACATCCCCATGCGTCGTGCGTCGAAGCGCGCGGCGTCACTGTCAAACGGCGTGACCCGCGCGTCTGCTGCGAAGATTCTCGGGAAGAATCTCATGCTCATGTCCAATCATTCTCAATTCGCCTGGTGATCACTTGGCCGTGATCGGCGCAAACTTCGCGTTCTGATCCAGATAGTTCTGCACAGTCTTTGGGTTGCCTTGGTCGAACGCGAAGGAATTCGCGTCCACATCGATCATCGAGAACGCCATCATGAGCACGACGAAGGCTATCGCTGCAACAAGCACAAGCAAATTGAACGGACGATCCCAACGTAAGTGCATGAAGAACGCGCCCACGAGCGCGGCCTTGATGCTCGCTATGACAAGCGCGATGTAGATGTTGGCTTCACCGAGATCCACATAGTGAATTGCGACCGTCAGGACTGTGAGCACAACAAGCGCGCCGCCAGTCAAGAGCAATGTTGACACGGGAACGAGATGGCCAACAAGAGGATGAACCTCTGCGTGGCTGTCGTGAGTTGAAGAAGTGGAATGCATGGTGTGTCGCTTCGAGACTTGCGAACGGTCTGCCAGAACAAACTGCAATCAGTGAATCAGATAGAAGAGCGGGAAGAGGAAGATCCACACAAGATCGACGACGTGCCAGTACAAACCGACAAGATCGACAGGCGTGTAGTAGTTGCTGTTGTAGCGACCCTTGAACGCGCCCCACACGAGCCAGCTGATGACACCAATACCCACGATCACGTGAATGCCGTGCAAGCCGGTCATGCAGTAATAGATCGCGAAGAACTGATGCGTGTTCACGGGCAACTTGGGGTCAAGCAAGTGCGGCGTGTCTGCTGTTGGTACCTCGCGAAGTGCTTCCTCTGCGTATTGGCTTCGCTCTGCAGGCGGTGTTCCCGCAAGATCAACAACGCCACTTGGTCCTGCGAGTGGCGAGACGACGGCCGTCTTGTCCATAGCAGGCAGCGGAATTCCAATGATGTTCTGCGACGCCGCGGCTGGAGTCACCGTAGGCGCCCCCAATGAAGAATCAAGTTTAAGGACGGGCACAGGCTCGCCTGGATCCGTCATCGCAATCGTTGCTTCCTGCGCATCGACTGGGCGATAGAACCCAGGACCCATGATCAAGTTCTCGTGGATCTTGTGGGTGTACTCAAAGTACTTGATGACCATGAAGCCCATCGCGCCAGCAAGCGTGAGGAGCAAACAAATGATCAGCGGGATTCGCTTGTTGGTCTGCGCGAATCGAACCGCCATCGCCATCGTGAAGCTCGATGCGATGAGCACGAGCGTGTTGATGCCGCCGAGGATCGTGTCGAGGTAATGACTCGCATACGCGAACACTTCAGGATGCAACATGCGGAGCACCGCATAGGCAACAAAGAGTCCGCCGAAGAAGAGGACTTCCGTGGCGAGGAAGAGCCACATGCCGAACTTTCCAGAATCGAATTGCTGCGCGGGCGAATCGAAATGGTGCGCGAGGAATGGATACTTCGCGTGCTCGCCGTGAGGATCATGTGCATGATCATGTTCAGCGTGTGCGGTTGTTGGATCTGTGCTGGTGTGGGCGGCGCTCAAGGCTCGTCCTTTCTAGGCAGTCAGTGCAATCGGTCAGTGTGTATCTTTGGAGGGAACCGCGTTCGGATCGATTTCATAGCCCTGCTCCGCTTCGTTCCAACGGACATCAGAGAAGTCGTAAGGGTTGCCCACCGAGGGCGTTGTCGAGAAGTTGTCGTGTGGTGGAGGCGAGGTGCACTGCCACTCAAGACTTCGTCCGCCCCACGGATTCGCGGGCGCCTTCTTGCCGAAGAAGAGTGAGTGCAATAGATACGCGGCCGTGACGAAGAACCCGAGCGCCATGCAGTACGCACCCATCGTTGAGATGACGTGGTAGGTTTGGAACTCTGGTTGATACATGTAGTAGCGACGCGGCATGCCCTGAGAGCCGAGCATGAACTGCGTGAAGAAGGTGACGTTGAAACCAACGAACACCAACGTGCATCCAATGCGACCCCAGAACTCGCTGAACATCACTCCGAACATCTTGGGCCACCAGTGATGGATTCCACCCACCATCGCGATGAGCGCGGAGCCCATCATGACGTAGTGGAAGTGCGCGACAACGAAGTATGTGTCGTGCAGATGGATGTCGACGTTGAGCGTGCCAAGCGGAAGTCCGGTGAGACCACCGATCGTGAACAAGAACATAAACGCGAGCCCGTAGAGCATCGCGGTGTTTAAGACGATCGCGCCCTTGTAGAGCGTCGCGAGCCAGTTGAAGACTTTGATGGCGGATGGAATCGCAACCGAGAATGTGATGAACGAGAACACGACATTCATGAGCTCGGACTGACCGCTCGTGAACATGTGGTGACCCCACACAAGGAAACTAAATATCGCGATCGCGATCGAACTGAACGCGACGTACTTGTACCCGAAGATCTGGCGATGGCTGTGCACCGCGATGATCTCGCTGATGATGCCCATGCCTGGCAAGATCATGATGTACACCGCAGGGTGCGAGTAGAACCAGAAGAAATGCTGGAAGAGCACTGGGTCGCCGCCCATGCCTGGATCGAAGATGCCGATACCAAACGCGCGCTCAATGATGAGGAGCAACAGCGTGATACCGAGCACTGGCGTTGCGAGCACCTGAATGAGTGCCGTCGCGTAAAGCGCCCAGAGCAAGAGCGGCATGCGGAACCACGTCATGCCTGGTGGTCGTAACTTGTGAATCGTGACGACGAAGTTCAGACCCGTGAAGATAGAACTGAAGCCGAGCACAAACACGCCCATCACGACCGGAATGACGCCAGCCGTTTCAGTGGTTGTGCTGTAGGGGGTATAGAAAGTCCATCCCGTATCGAAGCCACCCGCGAGCAGTGCATACACCGAGAGGAATGCGCCGGTGACCCAGAGGTAGTAGCTGAAGAGATTCAGGCGAGGGAACGCAACGTCCTTCGCGCCGAGCATGATCGGAAGCACAAAGTTTCCAAGCGCACCTGGAATGCTCGGGATGATGACCAAGAAAACCATGATCGCGCCGTGCAGCGTGAACGCTTGGTTGTACTGATCGGCATCGATCCAACTGACCTCTCCTGGCGTGAGCAACTTCGTGCGCACGATGAGCGCGAAGAGGCCGCCCACGAAGAAGGAGGCGAGCACTGAGACGAGATACATCACGCCGATGCGCTTGTGATCAAGCGTAAACATCCAAGACTTAATCCCACGCGTGAACGTGAGGTAGTTGTCGGTGGATTGTGCGTGGCCTGTGTGGGAAGACGTGGTCATGGCTTCGCGTCCGTCTGTCAAGGAATCTCTACTCGCGCACTGTGGCGCCAAACATCACTACTCGCACTTACTTCGCAGCGATTGGAGCGCCGCCGATGTACTTGCCCTTTGCGTCAAACTTGTCAAGGTTCTTCATCATGCCGATGATTGCGTCAATCGCAAGATCATTGAGTTGACCTCTGAAGGTCGGCATCACGTTTCCATAAGGCACCACTATGTGGTCGCCTGGATTCAAAATCGAATTTCGAACATACGACTCTGGGTTTTCAAACTTCTTGCCAGGTCCAATGAGCGAGGTGTATGTCTCACGACCGTTGTCGAGTTTTCCATCGCTGCCCGCACCACCGGAAGCACGTGCCCACAGACCTTGCCAGCTTGGTCCCGTGCCCGCGCTGCCATTGAGCGAGTGGCACGACGCGCAACGACCAAACAACTTCGGTCCTGCGACTTGCCAGAGTTCATCGCCCTTGAGGTCATCCATCCAACGACCCTGCTTCTCGAGCCAGAGGTCGAAGTCTGCTTGCGGAAGCACGAAAATTTTCGCATACATGCCCGAGTGACCCTTCCCGCAATACTCCGCGCAGAAGAAGTGGTGGAACTTCTGCTTCAGTGGATCACTGTCGTTCCAACCTTCAGTGACATGATCTGTCTGGAACCAGAGCGTCGAATAGCGGCCAGGAACAATGTCATGCTTCACGCGGAAGGCAGGGATAAATGCTGCGTGCAACACATCCTCCGATCGCATCACGAGTTTCACAGGACGACCGACAGGGATATACAAATTTTGATCTGCACTCGCCGCACCCGTTGGATAGCGGAAGTTGAACGCCCACTTCTGCGCCGTCAAATCGATCTGATACGAGTTCTGTGGTGGAGTGCGAAGATCGATGAAGCCTCGGAACCCGAACCAGAACATGAACACGCAGAGAATCGTTGGAATGATCGTCCAACCGAGTTCGAGCATCGTGTGATGTGATGGTCCGCGCGCGTACGCCTCGCGACCCTTCTGTCGATACTTGATCGCGAAGAAGATCATGAGCCCGACGACGAGCACAAAGAAGAAGTAGCTGATCCACGCAACGAACTGGAATGCGAAATCAACTTGAGGCGCGAATGTCGACGCGCCTTCGGGCAGCCAAAAATCAGCCGGTGTCACGGGCGCGCTCGTCATGAGCGCGTTCTGACCGGTGGATTCGGATGGAGCCTGGAGCAGAAGGTGAATCATGGATCGACTCGGTTCAAACAAAAGAGACTCAAATGGATGCCCGTGAATGCGATGCGCCCAACGTCATGCTGCCGTGGCGAGCATGGTGTTGATGTCGCTCACGACGCCAGAAATACAGAAGACCGCCTCCGACAACTGCCAGCGTGACGACGCCCGCGATTTGCATCACGCGCATCGCAGCAACGACATAACTTCCCGCGTTCGGGTCATACATGTGACACCACAAGATGAAGCGATCGAGCGTCGTGCCGATCTTGCCTTGTGAAGCTTCGAGCAATGCCATGCGCAAATGCGCTGGATCAAATTTCGTGCCGTAGATGTAACGACCGATGCGGCCATCCGGTGTGATCACGAAGATCGCCGCAGCATGCGCGAACTCGCCATCCTCTTGGCGTCGATACTCAAACCCCACCGCATCCGCGACAGCCTTCGAAGCGCCCGCATTGCCGGTGAGTAAATGGAATCCTTGGGCCGCGCCAGGTCGACCGTATACGGCGACATAGCCTTCCTTCTTTGCTCGCGCGAGATCCGCAGTTTCACTCGGATCAATCGAGATGCAGATGACTTCGTACTCGTTGCCAATGCTCCAATCGAGTTCGGTGAATGCATCGACCGCGCCATTGAGGACAAGCCCGCACAGCATCGGGCACTTCATGTACCCAATCTGCAACACCACTGGACGCTCGCGCTTGAAGTACTCGCCGAGTCGCACAGGCTGGCCGGCTTCGTTCGTAAAGACGATGTCGAGCGGCAACTTCGCATCGAGATGCTCGATGATGTCCACGCCCTTCAACTCGGGTGGCACGCCTGTGTTCAACTGCGCACTCGCACCAGCCACACATAAGCTCACTGCGCTGAAGACAGCGAGTGAGGCACGGTGCGTGAGGATGGAGTGGAGGATTGACATTGGTGGATCGAGGGGGAGAGTTACTTCACTGTTGATTTCGCTGCAGCGCCTGCAACGATGAGTTCCATCGCTTGATCGATCGGGATGTGAATGCGCTCGGTGGCCTTGTCGTCCGTACCGACTTCCATAAACCGGCCGTACTGCGCAATCTGCGCAAGTTGCGCATTCTTCAATTCGAATGATTCCAGTGGAAGCTCGTCGATCACGCGCGTCTGCGTGAACGAATCCTGCATCGCAAAGAACACGACGCACACCGCAATGACGGTCGCAGCAAACCCGATGGTTCCCGCGAGCGACACGAACCAAGTAATGCCCGGCTCTGGGTCATCCGTGCGTGTGACGTGTGGAGGAAGTTCGTTAGTCATGGCAAGTCTTCAAACAGAAAGTGATCAAGCGTTTTCAAACGAGAGCGACTCATGCAGACGAGGATCGCGCGTTGGAACCAGGGAGCGACCTCGGAGATACGCTGCTGTGCCCGCAAACACCAAAAGCGCGACGCCGACGGTTAAGATGTAATTGAGTGGATTGTCGAGACCGTTCGCTTGCGTCCCGTACGTTGCAACGAGATCATCGTAGGTCGCGAAGGTGCCGATGTCGTTAGGAATCTCCGGCATCACGAGCCAGTAGACATCGATCCAATGCATGCATAACATCCATGCAGCGCCGACCGCGAGTGACACACCGTAACGCTTGGGCCAACGACTAATCATCGCCACAAACGGCAAGACGAAGTGTCCGAAGAGCAGTATGAGCGTGACAGGCAGCCAGCCACCAACTTGACGCGTGAGGAACCAACCTGTTTCTTCCGGAAGGTTCGCGTACCAGATGAGCATGTACTGGCTGAAGCCGATGTACGCCCAGAACACCATACCGAATGCGAAGAGCAACTTGCCCAAGTCCTGAAGGTGTTCGCCGCTGACGATGCCTTGCAGCAGGCCGTGTCGCTTCAGTCGCACCGTGATGAGCGCAAGCGATGCGTATCCGCCGGTGACGCAGCCGCAGAAAAAGTACACGCCGAACATCGTGGAGAACCACGCGGGCGAGAGTGACATCACCCAATCCACTGCTGCAAACGAGATCGAGAGCGCAAAGAGAATCGCTGCTGGTCCAGACCATTTTTGCATCGACAGCGTGCGATGCATCGCGCCATCTTGATCTTGCTTCGTGCTGTTGCTCGTGAAGAACCATGCGAGCAGCGCCCAGATTGCGAAGTAGGCAACCGCGCGAATGATGAAGAAGTTCGCGTTCAAGTACGCAGCCTTCTTCGCGACAAGATGCGCCATGCTTGGATCGTTTGCTTCCATCGTCGCAAGGTCAGCCCATGGGAAGAGCATGCCTGCAGTGCCGTCGAAGAACATCCACAAGATCGGCATGAACAACAGCCAGATCCATTTGAGGTTCGATGCCAGTGCTTCAGCGGGGCGACGCACTGCAACACTCCACCCAGCGCGCGTGAGAAATTGAATGATGACGAAGAAGAGCCCGCCAAGGCAGATCGTCAATCCGAAGAGGAATGCGACGAGATACATCTTCCAGAAGGTGCGCGTATCGGTGTTGAATGCGCCGGACTTCCCAAGGTAGACGCCTGCAAGGATCGCAATCACGCCAAGCACAGCTGCATTGCGCGCTGCGAAACTTGCAGGACCCAGTTGGGTGTTTTTGGAGGAGAAATCTGCTTGCGGAGCGTGACTCATGAAATCGGTCTTTCGTGCGGAGAGTCTTGGTGGTCAGTTCTTGAGAAGCGAAAGATCCTTGCGGAGTTCCGGTGGGACATCTTGCGTTGAAGCGTTCTGCGATCGCTGCAGAGCTTGCACATAACAGGCGATCGCCCAACGATCATCGGTCGTGATCTGGCCCTGATAGCCAGCCATGTTTCGAATGCCGTTGGAGACGATGTTGAAAAGCATGCCGAGGCGATGCTCGCGAACGAGTGGGTCATGCAAACTCTTTGCGGCAACCCAACGCGTGCCCGCGACTGGGCCATTCGTATCTGCCATCAATGCCATCGCGCGCTGATTCACGATGCCGTTGCCGTAGCCAGAGAATCCGTGGCACGCAGAGCAATAGATATTGAATCGTTCTTGACCGCGCTTGATGAATGCATCGGTGAGTTGAAGTTGTGAAGGCAGCGACTCCGCCCATTCACCCTGCACTGTGCCATCCCAATAGTGCGCGTCGATGTAGGTCTCGTCGCGAGCGACTGCGCCAAGGACAGCTGGGCGCATCGAGCGTTGATCCGCAAAGAGCGGGTTCTTGGTTTGCGTCTTGAACTTCGGTTGAAAGACCATGTCTTGGAAAATGTGCACGCCGCGATTCGCATCGGGAGTGGCACGAACGCGCGCAACGATCGCGAACGGCAAGACTGCCGCAATGGTCGCGAGAAGCGCAATGAAGATGAGCCATCGTGGTGGCATTTAGTCCTCCACCGCCTCGACCGCAGTCGCCCCGAGAGTACGGAGGAATGCTTCCGTCTTGCCTCGAAGGAACTTCGGGTCGCGTGCCTCAATCACAACGAAGAATCGATCGTTCGTTGCGCGTCGGAAGCGGTTGTTCTGTAGGAGCGGGTGAAAGAGCCGAGGAAGTCCGTTGAAGAGGAACATCAATCCAACACAACTCAGTGCTGAGAAAAGGATGGTCAACTCGAACATGACTGGGATGAACGCTGGAAGGCTCATCATCGGCTTGCCCGAGATGAGATACGGATAGCCCGTCACCTTCACAACCGCCCAAGTGCTGAAGCTGAATGAGTTCGTAAACGTCTGCAATGCGAATGCAGCCGCAGTTCCGGATGCGCCCGCGAAGAACACGAGTACAGGAAGAATCGTGCGCTTCACACCCATCGCTTTGTCAAGACCGTGCACAGGAAATGGCGTGCAGCAATCCCACCACGTGAACCCAGCATCGCGCACCTTTTCGGCAGCGTGCATCAGATCGCCGGGATTCTCAAACTCCGCGATCAATCCGTAGACGGGACGCGGTGCAGAGGATGCTGCTTGTGAATGAGCGTGCGTGGCAGTCGACATTAGTGGGCCCTCCCATGATCGTGACTTTGCTTGTGATGCGGATCCGCAGCCGGCATCACTGCCTTCACTTCCGCCATCGCGATCATTGGAAGGAAGCGACAGAAAAGGAGGAACAGCGTGAAGAAGAGTCCGAACGCGCCAAACATCGTGCCGATGTCGACCCATGTTGGCGTGAACTGATCCCATGAGGATGGAAGGAAGTCATTCGCGAGACTCGTGACGATGATGACGAATCGCTCGAACCACATGCCGACGTTCACGATGATCGAGAGGATGAACATGAGCGGAATGCTCGTGCGAATCGACTTGAACCAGAAAAGTTGCGGCGTGATGACATTGCAACTCACCATGATCCAGTACGCCCACCAGTACTGACCGAAAGCGCGATTCACGAATGCGAATTTCTCGAAGGGTGCACCGGAGTACCACGCGACGAAGAACTCCATCGAGTACGCGTATCCAACCATGCAACCGGTCGCGAGAATGACCTTGTTCATGTTGTCGAGGTGACGAAGCGTGATGAGATCCTTGAGTCCAAAGAGCTCGCGCGCGGGCACTGCAAGGGTGAGCACCATCGCGAATCCGCTGAAGATTGCGCCCGCAACGAAGTACGGCGGGAAGATCGTCGTGTGCCAACCTGGCAACTGTGATGTCGCGAAGTCGAAGGACACGACGGAGTGCACAGAGAGAACGAGTGGCGTGGAGAGCGCAGCGAGAATCAAGTACGCGCGCTCATAGCGATGCCAGTGACGATTCGAGCCGCGCCATCCGAGTGCGAAGAGACCGTAAGCAATCTGCTGGATCTTGCCCTTCGCGCGATCGCGCAGCGTTGCAAGATCAGGCACCATGCCGACGTACCAGAAGACGAGCGACACCGTGAAGTAGGTCGACACCGCGAACACGTCCCACAGCAGTGGTGAACGGAACTGCGGCCACATGTCCATCTGATTTGGAATCGGGAAGAGCCAGTACGCGAACCACACGCGACCAACGTGAACACCCGGGAAGAGACCTGCGCAGATGACTGCGAAGATCGTCATCGCTTCTGCGAATCGATTGATGCCGGTGCGCCACTTCTGTCGGAACAAGAAGAGGATCGCGCTGATGAGTGTGCCTGCGTGACCGATGCCGACCCAGAACACGAAGTTCGTGATGTCGAACGCCCACATGACAGGGTTGTTCAATCCCCACACGCCAACGCCTGTGAAGATCAGATATGTGACGCAGAATCCAAGGAAGCCGAGGAGACTGAGTGAGAGAGCGAACGCGACGTACCACGCCATCGGTGCGCGGCGCGCTTCCGCAACGCGACACACGGTCGACGTCACTTCAGCGAATGTCTCAAGATGAAGCACGAGCGGCGCACGCGTGCCTGGAATCTCGACGGTGTTGTCGTCGGGATCTCTGTCGAGCGAACTGTGGGCAGAAAGCGTACTCATGAATGGGCCTCATGACCTTCGTGCGAGTGATCATGCGCATCAGCGCCATGATCGATCGCTGGATTCCACACCCGCGCGAGGTACTTCAAGCGTGGCTTCGTGTTGAGTTCATCGAGCAAGCCGTAACTGCGTGGACCCTTCTGGGCAGCAGCAACTTCGCTCGTCTTCACATTGAGATCGCCGAAGACGATCGCGCCAGTTGGGCACGCTTCTTGGCAAGCGGTCTGCACCGTGCCATCCGCAATCGCCCAATCCGGTGCGCCCTCAACGCCACCCTTCAACGCCCATGCGTTCTTCGTCTCGATGCGAGCGCCTTGAATGCGCTGCACACAGAAGGTGCACTTCTCCATCACACCGCGCATACGCACAGTGACTTCAGGATTGAACTGCATGCGAGCCCACTCATTAGGACCTTCGGAGGTGTAGTACTCAGGCTTCGTCATAAAGACGCCGCCCTCTCGCACTGGCTCACGTCGATTCCAATCAAAGAAGTTGAATCGACGAACCTTGTAAGGACAGTTGTTGCTGCAATAGCGCGTACCGATGCAACGGTTGTAGACCATCGCGTTCAGACCCTGCTCATCATGCACTGTTGCGGCAACTGGGCAGACTTGTTCACACGG
>QWPV01000056.1 GCA_003671055.1 Planctomycetota bacterium | reverse complement strand
CGCACGAAGCATCTCCGCAAGCTTCGGCTTGATGTGCTTCCAGTGGCTATGGCTGTACTCGAATGAGTTGTGGCGCTGAAACTCCGCCATCTCTTGCGGCAACGCATCGCTGGTTGGCCACACGAAGAGCGGCATCACGAATGGCACCATATGACGACCCGTCTTGAGCGCGTGCACGATCTCGCGACGCACCCAGTCCCCTTCGTTGACGCAGCGGTCGAGGCTCCCCTCCGAGCATATGAAAATGAAACCGCGCCGCGCCGCGATCTGCGTGAGCAGCTGATCGTCGAAGTGGCCAGACCCAAGGCCGTCCAAGTCAAGGAACACATCGAACCCCTGCCCCTCGAGGAACTCCTGCACTATGCGCGCGATGTCGCCGCCGTTGCCTCGGCGGTAGGAAATGAAGACGCTGTTGTCAGACATCATGGCCGCCGCGCAAGACGCGCGCCCCGTCGCTTGCGATCGCTGCCCTCTCATTGCACGCGCGCCTCGCGCTGACGCGCTCGGCCTCGTGGGGTTGAGGCTGTTGGTGATGACATGAAGTGGATGATGGCATCACGATGATCGATGGAAGAAGAAAAGGAGAAAGAAAAATTGCGAGAGGGTAAGAGGGAGAAAGGGTAGAGGACTACTCGGAAGTCCTCGCGACACGGAACCCGAGGAAGTCGTTCGAGTACCCGGGGGCGTAGTAGGTGCGGTAGGCGGAGCGGCAGTCGGACGCGCCGCCGTTCCAGCCGCCGCCGCGCAAGACGCGCGCCCCGACATTGCCGGTCGATGCTTGCTGCGTGCTGGAAGCGCTCTCCGCGTATCCGTCCTCGCACCACTCCCAGACGTTGCCGTGCATGTCGTACAGACCCCATGCGTTGGGCTTACGCTGCTTCACGGGGTGTGTCTGACAGCCATTATCGATGAGTTGCTGTACGTAGCGGGAGCTATCGCGCTTCCAGAGCGCATCCGCATCAAGCGCCGACCGCCCGCTGTTGTCGCCAAACCACGCCATCGACGCGAGATCGCCGGCGTACGCACCCGTCGTCCCCGCTCGACACGCATATTCCCACTCCGACTCGCTCGCCAAGCGCAGGCCAGACGACTGGCAGAAACTCTGGCAGTCGTTCCATGAGACCTGCTCGACTGGGTTGTTGGCACCCTTGAAATTCGACGGATTGGCACCCTTCACCTTCTGCCAAACTTCCTGCGTGACCTCCGTCTCCGAGAGATAGAACGCCTTCCTGATCGTGACGGAATGTTGCGCTTCGTCGTCCCAACGTCCCGCTTCGGACGCGGGCGAACCCATCGTGAACTCCCCCGGCGGGCAGAGCAGCATCACGATGCCCGTCATGAGGTCGCGCACCTTCCATGGAAGTTTCGTCGCCGTCATCCGCGCGCGCGCCTCGGCGTCGGTGACCACCGCGGGGTCGGGTTCCGCCGCGACGACATCACACCAATCGAGTGCGGGCTGTGAAGCAGCAGGCTTCGGTGGCGTTGGCACGGGCACCAGCACTGGCACTGGTGTCGGCACTGGCGCAGCCACCGCCGTCAACGCAATCAACTCGACTAGGCGTACCGTCGTTCCATTCGCCTTCGACTTCGCTGCATCGAAAGCGGCCTTCGACTCGGCGGACTTCCCGCGCCGCGCGAGCGCCGCGCCTAGCACGGCGTGCCCCTCGCAGCGGGCATCGTCGAGCATCGTCAGCGCGAACGAGACCTTCTCCGCCTCGACCGCATCGCCCGATGCCAATGCAGCCAACGCCTTGTCGAGGAGCTCGTCGTACTTGTCGACCGACCGCTGCGACTCCGCGCGCCCAAAGGTCGACGCCATCGCGACGGACGTCAACAAGAGCGACGTCGACGCAATCAGCATGGCGGCGAGCGCAAGTAGCGAGATCGTTCGTGTCAACATGGGGTCACCGAGATTTGGCAGCTGAGCGCACGAGTGTAAACCAACAGGCGATCGGGGACGAGGCGATCGGGGACGAGGCGATCGGGGATAGGCACCTTGCTTGTCCGAGGCAGAAAGATTCAACCACGCTGCACGGGTTTTCGAGGAGCGTTCGCGGGAATTGTGCCTGTCCTCGATTGCGTCCCATTTAGTCCTGCTGAATCAACTCTGCGCCAAATTCCGTGGGCTTTCCAGTCAATTTCTACCCGCCCTCTCTGAACACCCTGTGCAAGATGTATGATCATTTCGTGATCGAGATTACTCCCCAAGTTCACTCTCAACTCATCGTGCTGTGTTCGCATTATCGGGTCGCGCGATTGGAATTGACGGGGTCGGCCGCGCGATCAGATTTCGAGCCGTCGAGAAGCGATATCGATCTCCTCGTTGAATTCGCGCCAGACGCGCAGCTCTCCGCACTGACGTTTATCGAGTTTTCAAGCCAACTCGAGAAGCTCTTGGAACGGCGCGTTGACCTCATTGAACTAAGCGCAATTCAAAATCCAATCCTGCGGGAAGCGCTGGCGCGCGATCGACAACCGTTCTATGCAGCCGCGTGACATTCGTGTGTATTTGCTTGACGCACGCACGGCAGCCGAGTGCATCGCCGCGATTGCTTTGGATGTCGGAGCAACTCGATTGCGGGCGGATCCACTCGTGAAGGCTGCGATAGAACGCCATCTCATCACACTCGGTGAAGCGCTCGCGCACGCCGATCAATTGGATCCTTCACTCGAATTCCGCATTCCATATCTGCCCGCGATCATTGGCTTGCGGAATCGGCTGGTGCATGGCTACTTCGCGATCAAGTGGGACCGCATTGTCATGATGGTTGAGTCGGACCTTACGCCGCTGCTGTGCGTTCTTCGCGAAATCACGGAGTGACTGGTTTGCGTGCGCCGCATGACCTCTGCAGGCTGCATCACGAGTGGCGGCTTGTCACGCCACAACCTCGACCTTTGACTTCGGTATAGGCTTTCCCGATTCGGATCTTGATAGTCCCCCTCTTTGGAGTCCTTGAATGCGAAAGTTTAATTGCGCGCTCCTTGCGCTTGCTGCGTGCCTCGTTCCCGCCTCGCTTACTCCTTGCGCATCTGCGCAGAAAGTCGAGCCTGAGATCTTTGTGCTCGAGAACGGGATGAAGTTTCTTCTCGTGCCTCGACATGATCAGCCCAACGTCATTGCGGCTGGTTGGGTTGCGAAGGTTGGCTCTGTCAACGAGCGTCCTGGCATCACTGGAATCAGTCACTTCTTTGAGCACATGATGTTCAAGGGAACAGACACGATCGGCACGCGCAATCCGAAACTTGATGCGGACTATCGCGCTCGGCAGTCTGCACTTCGCGCGCGCATCAATGATCTCATTTGGAATGGGCAGTACGCGCGGTACTACCAAGGTGAGATCGACGATCCTTGGAACCCGAACTTCGATACGCCAGAGATCGCGACGCTTCGCAAGGAGTTGAAGGCGCTCATGGACACGCAACAAGGTCGCGCGTTCAACGACAAGATCGCGGCGCTTGAAGGTCAACTCGGAGCCACCGCAACTGGTGCTGAGCAACAGACGCTGCGCACTGCGATCGAAGGCGAGCTCGCGCAGCTCAAGGCAGAGCAGACCGCGCAATCATCCATCGTGAAGGATGAGTTTGATCTCATCTACACTGGTCAAGGCGGCTCAGGCATGAATGCGTTCACGAGTAACGATGTGACGTTCTACTTCATCAATGTGCCGTCGAACAAGTTCGAACTCTGGGCGTGGATGGAGAGCGATCGGCTACAAAACTCGGTCTTTCGCGAGTTCTATTCTGAGCGCGATGTCGTGCATGAAGAACGTCGACTTCGCACGGAGAGCACACCCACTGGTGTGTTCCAAGAGCAATTCGACGCTATGTTCTGGATGGCGAGTGGATACTCGTGGCCAGTGATTGGTTGGACGAGCGATCTCAACAGTTACACGATGGAAGAAGCGCTCAAGTACTGGAACACCTACTACCGCCCCAACAATCTCTGCGGCGTGATCGTCGGCGACTTCAATCCGAGTGAAGCGCGTTCGACCATCGAGCGATACTTCGGACGACTTGAGAAGGGCACAACTGTGCCGCCTGTCGTCACGCTTGAAGTTGCACAACTCGCGGAACAGCGCATGATCGCGGAGTGCGAGTGCCAGCCGTCCGTTGAAGTTCGTTACCACACTGTTCCTTTCGGACACAAGGATGGTTACGCGCTTGATGTGTTGAGTTCTATCCTCAATGGTCGGACCGGTCGCCTCTACAAGGGACTGATCGAAGGTCGCGAGAACGCGAGTTCTGCGCAAGCGACGCAAGAAGGACGCAAGTATGCTGGCGCGTTCAGTTTCACCGCAGAAGTGAAGGGCGAGCACGAACCAAGCGAACTCGAGCAAGCATGGAATGAGGAGATCACGCGCATCCAGAGCGAACTCGTCGACGCGCACGAACTGCAGAAGGTGAAGAATCAATTCGCCGCGCAGAACTACCGTCAACTCCGTTCAAACTTCTTCTTGCTCGTTCAACTCGGTTACGCCGAAGCGCTCGGCGGCTGGGAAGAAATCAACACCGCACCGGCGAAGATCGATGCAGTCACCGCTGAAGACATTCAACGAGTCGCAAAGAAGTACTTCACGAAGACCAACAGCAGCGTTGCGATCTACACACGCAAGGCAGGAAGCGTGGAGTCCACAGAAGACCCTGAACTCGCGGGCCTTCCACCACAAATGCAGCAGATGGTGAAGGGCGCGCTCAAGAAAATCGCAGCAGAAATCGATGCAGAAAAACTTCGTACCCGCATCACTGAAATGATGGGCCAAGCCTCGCAGCTACCGCCCGAGATGAAGCCTGCATTCGATTACATGCTGAAGAAGATGACGGAACGTCTCAACGAACTCGACAGCACCGCGCCCGCAGCAACCTCTTCCACTGAAGGAGGTGCGCGTTGAAACACTGCTTGAACACAACCCCTCTACTCGCCTCACGCATCCACTCTCCCATGCGCATGACCACTTCTCTTCTCGCCTTCGCGCTCACTGTTTCGGCATCGGGCATCACGGTTCCTCCTCCAATTCCGGACCGACCCGAATCGCTCGTGTTCACGCCACTGCGATTCGAGCCACCGAGCGCTGCGGAGTATCGCCACACTTTGCCGTGTGGACTCACCGTGTTCTTGGCGCCAAGCACCGAACTCCCGCTCATCGATCTCTCGATCACCTTCAAAGGTGGCTCGTATCTTGAGAGTGCTGATGAAATCGGACTCGCCGGAATGACCGGCGCACTGCTTCGCACAGGCGGCACCACGACCGTGGCTCCGTCTGAGATTGACGAGACGATCGACTTTCTCGCGAGCGAGGTGAAGATCGGCATCGGACTGATGAATGCGAGTGCATCGATCAACTGCCTCAAGCCGAACTTCGATGAGAGCCTCGCGCTGCTGATGGACATGCTGCGAAATCCTCGCTTCGATGAAGCGCAGCTCATGCTTCGCAAGCAAGAGGCGGTGGAATCGATGAAGCAGCGCAACGATGATGCTGAACCGATCTTGGATCGCGAGTGGTCGATCCTTCTGTACGGAGAGAACCACTTTGAATCTGCCGAGCCAACGGGCGCGAGCATCGCAAGCATCACGCCAGAAAAAATGCGCGCCTTCGCAGCGCGTGTGTTCCATCCTGGCAACGCGATCATCGCGGTGAGCGGAGATTTCGATACAGCAGCAATGCTGGCGAAACTCGAAACTGCATTCGCAAGTTGGCCTGCGGGCGAGACCGTCGGCGATCCACCAGCACCGAGCAGTTCATTCGTGCCTGGTGTGTATCACGTGCAGAAGGACATTCCGCAAGGCAAGGTGTACATCGGTGGCCGCGCAATCACGCGCGATGACCCTGACTACTTTAAGTTCCTCGTGATGAACGAGATTCTTGGTGGTGGTGGATTCACGAGCCGCATCATGAAGAGTGTGCGGAGCGACAAGGGTCTCGCGTACTCGGCCGGAAGCAATCTCTCGCCGCGCGTGTGGTATCCGGGCGAGTTCCGCGCACAATTCCAGTCGAAGAACGCGACTGTCGCCGAAGCGAAAGCAACGGTGTTCGCAGAGTTCGACAAGATGCGCGCGCAGTTGGTTTCAGCGGAAGAACTCGACACCGCGAAGAAGTCGTTCGTCGAGACATTTCCACGCACGTTCGAGTCGAAGCCGCAGATGCTCAACGTCTTCGTCGCCGACGCAATGACGAAGCGCGACGAGAACTACTGGCGCGACTATCGCGCCAACATTTCGAGCGTGACGGCTGAAGATGTGCAAGCGGTCGCGAAGAAGTACCTCGATCCCGCATCGATGGCGATCTTCATCGTGGGTGATTGGGGCACCATCAGCAACGGCGATCCAGCAGCGCCTGCGAATCGACCGAAGTTCAGTGAGGATGGCACGACGCATCTTCCGTTGCGCGATCCGATGACGATGCAACCGATGGATGTTGCAGCGCCTGCATCGAAGTAAAAACTGCATCGACTCAACCTGACTGCAAAAATAACACGGGCTGCCGATCACTCGGCAGCCCGTGTACTTTCCCGCCCGTTTGGTCTGCGCTCAAGAGCGCAAATCTTCTTCTCCTCACATGCTTGTGGCGGACGGTCGAGGCAATGCCGTTAGGCTGCGCGGGGCCGTCCGCCTTTGTCGTTGTCACTCGTCGTGCATCCAAGCGCACGCGCGAGATCATCCATCTTGCGACTCACTGCTTCGAGCGCTTCGAGCGCATCAAACGCTGCTCGCGGTGATCGAATCGGCAGACTACGAATACACTCCGGAAAGGGAAGCGACTGTGGAACGCAATCCGACGCTTCCGCGCTGATGCGTTCTACAAGCCTGAGCCGTGCTGGTCCGTGCATGGAATGAGCCCTTTCCGGTGAACACCCATCCGTGGGTGCACCGTGTATTCCTCTCACTCTTCGGCGCTCCGAGGTACCGACTTCATCCCTACGACAGAAAGACTGAAACTCCCGGCAATTCTCGACCGTTGCAGGCGGAATAAACCGACTCAGTCCACCGCTTCCATTGATTTGGGCATCCTGCGCGCGCATGCCCATCCGCCGAATCCGACGAGCAGTGCAAGTCCGAATGCGCCTCCAAAGATGCTCGCCGCACGCAACGCTCGACCAGGGTCTGCCATCGCGCGCGATTCACTGAAGACGACGTGACCAGAGTCTTGGCGCAGTCCCGCAATCGAGACACGAAGGAAATCTTGCTTGCGCTCGGGTGCTTTGTTGACATCATTCACGAGCGTTGTCGTCGCGGTGTCAAGCACCATGCGTGCTCGTGCATCGCCTGCATACATCAAGTGCACGAATGCGCCGTTGGATGCATCCACTTTGAGATGCTCCGCAAGCAAGTCTGCTTCTGCGTTCGCTTGGGCGGGAGTGAAGCCGCGATCTTGCAATCGCGCTGCAACCGCCGCGTGAAACGCTGGGTCGGCGGGCGCCTGCTCGATGAACTTGATGATCGCGCTTGGATCAGCAGCCTCGCGCGCGTTCGTGTCGCCAGAACGACTCGTCACCGCGAGATCGACCGTTGCAGTCTCCGTCTTGGGCGCGAGCTCACCTGAAAGCCACCACGCGGTTGATGCGCACACCGCGATGCCAATGCAGGACAGCGCCAGCACCATGCCGCCACGAGCCGCGCTGTAGCGGCGCACAAGTTCGTGTTCGCTCTCGGTGAGCAAGCGTCGACTCTCCGACATCTCAAGTCGCTCGCGCTCTTGACGCTCTTCTTCTTCACGCACGCGACGATGAAACTCTTCCATCGTGACCGAGGGGACTCCCCCGCCGCGTTGCATCTCTGTGACCGCTTCATGCACGCGCTGATCGGCATCGCGCTTCGCATCACTGCGTGCTTCTTCGCGCACTTCGTTGATCTTCTTCTCCACCGCGCGCGCAATCTCGATCTCCCGCGCGCCCCACTCTGCTTTGCGAGTTCGCAACGCAGCGCGGTACTTGTGAAGCGTCTCCTTGCGATGGGTAAGAAACTCAGCGCGGCGAGCGAGCTCGGCGCGCAACACTAAGAGTTCACTCGTGTCCGCGCCAGCGACCTGCTGCGTTTCATTCACGGCGGCCATTTGCTCATGCAGCGCAGTGCGCTCCGCGTCAAATGCGTCGGTGAGTGCGGTGCGTTCTGCATCCCACGCATTGCTCGCAGTGGCGTTGGCGATTCCCGTGGTGCGAACTGCTGCAAGTAATCCCTGCAATTCCGCAATCTTGCGCGCTTGTTCGACGGTGTGCTTTGCGAGAACTGCAAGTCGCTCAGTCGCGAGTCGCAGGTTCGTCTGCGCAGACTCGAGTTCACGCGAGCGAGCTTCGCAGTCGCGACGAAGCGACGCAACGCGATCTTCATACTCCGCAACGAGCGCTTCTTTTTCTCCAAGCAACGCTTGTGTGGAAGCATTGACTTGGTCTGCGCTGCCGCCAGCAATGACGAGGCTGTCGAACGACGCGCGCAGCGATTCGCACTCGGCTTGCGCTCGCGATGCGTCACTACTGGCCTTCTCATACTGCTCACGGAGGAGGTCAAGCGATTGCTCCGCAACGCTGCACAGCGATGCGCGAGATGCACACTCGGCTTCCCACTGCGCATTCATCGACGCCGCGTCGTGAAGCTGCTGCTTGAGCGCCGCAATATCCGTGCGCGCGCGCTCTAACGCAGCGTGAAACTCTTCGCGCTCGCAACTGAGGTGTGCGATGCGTGCCTGTGCTGCAAGACTGTTCTCAAGCAATCCATCACGCTCATCTGCAAGCGAGGCTGTGCTTGAACGCTGACCATCAAGTTCATCATGCACAGCGCGCAACGATGCGACAGAGCGCTCCATCTCATCAATGAGCGCAAGCACATCAGTGCGTGGAGGTGCATGTCGATTCACTTCTGCGCCATGAGGCTTCGCGTCCATAGGTTCTCCAACAAGGGAGATCGGCAGTTTCTGCGTGCGAAAGCACCATGTAATCACTTCCGGACAAGCGCAACGTGATAGCTGTAACGGTTGTAACGCTTACGCAGCGCAACTCGAATCGGATGCGCGCGACTCAGCCTCGCGTGAGTTCAGGAGTGCGCAGGAGTTTCGCCGCAACGAAGAACACTCCCGCACCAACTGGGATCATGACGAGCAACTGCATGCCCTGCGCCGACCAGGTGGTTGCCGCGGGCAACACGGTGATGAGAGCTGCGAGAACGACTGCCATGACGGCTGTGGCAATCATCGGCTTAAGGAATGCTTTGCGAAGCGCCGCATCGACCACGCCCGGCACGCGACGCTCGATGAGCCACAAGAGCCAAACGCACTGCACGATGGAGCAGAACGCTGTGGAGTACGCGAGGCCCGCTTCACGCAATGGCGTGAAGATGAGCGTGACATTGAGGAGCAGATTCAGTCCGACCATGCAGAGGCTTACACGCAATGGAGTTCTTCGATCGTCGAGCGCATAGAACGCGCGCAACAAGATGTGCACCATCGAGTACGACCAGATCGCGAAGGTGAAACCTCGCAGGATTGCAGCGACGCGCAGCGTGTCTTCGTGCGTGAATGCATTCCCCTGAAACGCCACGCCACAGGCGGGCTCTGCAACGAAGTACAAACCAACGCTCGCGGGAAGTCCGACGAAAAATGCGCGTCGCATGCCCAATTGCAGCGTCGCAGCGAACATCTTGAGATCGCTTGACTCGCGTGCAAGCTTCGGAAAAATCGCAGTTGCAATCGAAAGCCCGAAGATAGCGAGTGGAAACTCAGAGAGTCGCTGCGCAGACGAGAGCGCCCCCATCGCGCCCTGTTGCAATGGATACTCAATACCAAACACTGTGGGACCAATGAAACTCGGCCAACTTGCAATCAAACCACCGAGGAAGGTGTTGATCTGCAATGCGCCCATCCCCAGAATGACGGGAAAACTCTGCAACATCGTCTGCTTCACATGAAGCCGCGCGATGGCGTCGCGAAACTCAAACACCAACCCAACCTTGCGCAACTCCGAAAGCGTCCACGCCGCTTGCAACACGCCCGCAAGAAGCACGCTGCATCCGACGAGGATGATGTGCGTGCGCCGTCCGCTTTCTTCGCCGAGAAATGGAATCGCAGCGAGCGAGACGACGATGAAGGACAGATTCAAGAGGATCGGTACTGCGGCTGCCACGAAGAATCGGCCCTTCGACTGCAACACCGCGCTACCTAATGCGACCACGCACACGAGCGGCATGTACGGCATCATGAGCATCGCAAGCTCGTAGCCCAGCGCCGCGGGTTGCACTGCAATCGTCGGCATCAACACACCACTCATGTGCAACGGCGCATGCAATTCGACGACGACGCTCGGAGCGTTCCACCAGAGCACGAACAATACGCACTCGACAACGAGCAGGAGACCGAAAAGAATCGCGCCGGTCGCTGCAAGCATCATCGCGCCGAAACGCTGCGCCGAAGCAGGGTCGTCCTGATCAAGCTTTGTGAAACGCGGCAAAAACGCCGAACTCAGCGCGCCTTCTCCGAACAAACGACGAGAGAGATTCGGCAGCATGAACGCAAAGGAAAACGCGTCCATGATGGGACCGAGGCCGAAGACGCGTGAGAAAATCGATTCGCGCGCGAAACCAGTAACACGACTCACAAACGTGAGCACACTCACGGTGCGCGCATGATGCTCAAAGGACTTCGTCATGACTCGACTCGAAGGGACTGAGAGACCTCAGTACAGAGGTCACTTCATCGGCACTTCGGTCGAAGTAGCGTGTGTGGCGAGCGGGCTCACGACCACAATTGTTCCGGTCGAGTTTGCAGGATCGAGCCGACGGCGAACGAGTTCGATCGTGACGGTTCGATCGCCCTTGATCAGGGTGGCCTTCGAGAAATCTAAGCCAGGAATCTGGCGCTGCAGGAACCAACCGTTGGATCGGTAGTAGTCGACAACTTCGTCCATCGACGCTTCCGCGTTATTCACACGCCCGCCGACGAAGAAGTCGCCTCCAACAAGTTCACCGCCCGCACGGCGGATGTTCGCTGAACGAATCGTGACCATATCTTCAGGTAGAAACACGTCGGATTCAAGGATCGCGCGATCGGTCGAACAACCAAGTGCGATCATGCAGAAGAGAGTGGCGAGTGCAACGGTACGCATCGAGTGTTCATGCTAACTCCATGAAGCATGCAGGAGTCAGGCTCCGGAGGCACTCGCTGAGAATTCGCGCACGAACTCCCCCCCACATTCGCCACAACGGCCGATCGCACAGGAGTGCGAGACGCCCGCTGCATCAAGTCGGAGCGACTGCGCGGTTGACGCTGGGGTTCGGGAGAGGTCGTGGGCGCATGCGATGCAATGCTCACTCGCGCTATCCGCGCGCCGTGCACATCGATTGCGAAAGGATCGGATGGCGCACGTGCAAGCGACGCCCACGAGCGTGAGGTCGAGCACGCTCGTCATTCCGTACGCTCGACCTTGCACGAGTTCGTCGATGCGAGCCGCCCACACGTACGACAAACGCAGCGCGCCGATGGTCATCGACACTGCGGCAACCGCAATCACGATGCCGACGCCGAGCAGTAGTGGTCGCGCTACGAGGCGAAGGAACTGCATGTCACCGACTTCCGGCCAATCGATGAAGAGCGCGCGATCCACTGCCTCGCCACAGTGCGTGCAACTCGCGCCTTCAAGTGCATTTCCACCACATGATGTGCAGCGCGGCTTGTCCACTGTTGCGCGCAGCGTGTGACGGACAAGTGCTTCGAGCATGATGAGTGAGGAGAGCACCGCGCCAAGCACAGCGCCCACGAGTCCCGCTTGCAATGGATTGGGTCGTGGAAATCTGCTGTCGATGAGCATCGACACTGGCATCATCACCGCGATGCCGAACACCGCCGACGACAACAGCGAGAGCCAAGGACCGAGTCGCGCGAAGACGAATTGCTCCGCGACGCGACGGCGCTCTTGCCGCAAGAACGCCGCGATGCCGCCCACTGGCGCGAATGCCCACACGCCCGCGACAACAACGACAACGCCGAGTGCACCAGCGACGACATCTTCCACACTCGTCTGCCGACCTTGAATGCCGATGGCTTGCGTGAGTTCATCCACTACCGCGATGCCGAGTCCTGCGAGTACGAGTCCCACGCGCGACTTCACCCATCCAGTCTGCCACAGTAGTGCAGCGAGTCCGCCGAAGGCGATGAAGTGAATGATCTTGTCGGGCGGACGCGTGGGATCGCCGACATGAATATTCGGCCAATGCGTGGCGGTCGCAATCACGCACAATGCAGCGAGAAACACGATCTTCCATGCACGCGCTGCTCGGCGAGCAACAAGTCCGCGTCGCGATAGATCCAATGAGGCAGCCATCAACTGCTGCGTCGAATTTGTTTCGGCTCAGCCGAAAGCGTGGCGGAGGAAAGTTCTTGCGGTGCACTCCGAGGCGAATCGATCGGAATCGGCGCGCTCTCAACAACAGCACTCTTCGCTGCGCGCTCTGCTTTCGGTGCTTTCGACAGCACAGGCTTCTGCTCCGTGACCGTCTGCGCAGGAGACGCGCTAGGCGTTGATTCAGTCGCGCGAGCATTCTCTTCAGCAACCATTGTTGTCGACTCCGCAACCTGCGCAGCGCGGAAGGTGCCGGAATCCACGCCGTGCGCGCGTTCCCACTCGCGCACGAATCGCTCCGCGAGTGTGCGGTAGTCAATGGCACCAGGGCACCACTCCGCGTAATCGAAGATCGTCTGCCCGAAGCTCGGCGCTTCTGCAAGTTTGATGTTGCGGCGAATCGCGGGACGCAACACTTTCGCGTTCGCCCACGGCAGTCCGCTTCCGACAGACTCCTCGAAGAATTGATCAAGTTCCGCAACGACCTCTTTGCTGTGCGTCGATTGCGTCTCATGCATGCACAACACAACGCCGCCAACTTTGAGGGCAGGATTCAAGCCTTGCGAAATGAGTTTCACCGTCTCAAGCAGTTTCGACAATCCCTGCATCGCAAGGAAGTGCGCTTGCATCGGCACGATGACTTCGCCAGCGAGGCACAGCGCGTTGAGCGTCAACAGTCCAAGGCTCGGTGGACAATCAATGAGCACGAAGTCGTATTGATCACGCACTTCGTCGAATCGGCGCTTCAAGAGAAAGTTGCGATCCGCAGTATTCGCGAGCTCCATCTCCGCAGCAGCCAGATCCACCGTCGACGGAAGGATGTCGAGATTCGCGCGCACCTTCACGATCGCATCTTCGATGCGCGCATCAGGATCAAGGAAGAGGTCGTATACCGTTTGCCCGATGCTCGCACCATCCACGCCAAGGTGCAGCGAGAGATGCGCTTGCGGATCGAGATCGATGAGCAGCACTCTGCGACCGAGCGATGCAATCGCGGCGCCGATGTTTACGGTGGAGGTGGTCTTGCCGACACCGCCTTTTTGATTGATAAACGCGGCGATTCGCGGCGGTACTTTCGGCATTCGTGGAGTCTAACAAACACGCACGCAAGTTCGGGCATGCTCGTTTGACTCAGCGCCACGCCTTCAAATCAACCGTGACCGTGATCGGACGAGCGCTCCACGGCGCACTCGCGGTGGGCGCATCGGCCCAGTTGTCACCGACGCGCCGACGAAATCCCACGCGAAGGAGTTGCGCGGTGCCGGAGTCGGCAATCCACTCGCTCGGGATCGCGATTGACACGCGCCATTCCCCTTCGAACTCGCGCACGCGGACGCCCGCCGCGGCTTCCGGGCTTGTCGCGCCAGCGCGCTCGACGAGTCCCGACGCATACACCGTCATCGATCCACTTTCACCCGCGTCAATCTCCACGCGATCCTGCGTGCGATCACTCCCCTTCGAGCTTCGGCACAGCAGCAAAATTTCCCATCCATTGAGCCGCTTGCGGATGAGCGCTTCCGTTTGCAACTCCGCCGCTGCTGCCTCCCGCGTTCCCATCGCAACGCTCGGAAGATCAAGAGGCGCGAGGAACGGACGAAGCGATGTACCTGGCACTCTCGCGCCCGCGGCTCGAATGCGAAACGGCAATCGCTGTTCTTCGCCTTGAAACTCGATGCGCAAAATCGCGCTACCGATTTCCGATCCGGGCACAACGCCGTTCAGCGAATTCGTCAACTGATTGGGCATCGCGATGGTGACGCGTTCAAGCGAGCCCGGCGCAAGCAACGCCGCGACAGCCGGCTCCGACTCACCCACCCACTGCATCGGGAGGACGAGTTCATCTGCGGATGGATTCGCGAACGCAAGCACGATGGCGTCGTCGCGTTCTTGTTCGATCCAAATGAGTACCGGCGCGCGCACTCGATGCCATGTGATGACGGACTCCACGACCTCAGCGTCGGACTTTCCTTTGTCGAGCATCAATGCGAGCAACGCGTTGAGTTCAGAGGGATCCGCAATCCACGCAGCGACCTGATGGTTTCGTTCTTCATCCACCACTGTTGCGATGAGATGCTCAGCGACTTCACACGCAGCGCCCGCGCTTGTCTGTTCAAGTCGCGCGAGACCTGCGAGCCACAGCGATTCGCACTGACGAGCGGCGAGTTCTGAAACTCCCTCAAGCGACGGAGGCGCGCTCCAGTTGCGAAGTGCGACGCCGAGCGTCCATCGAAATCGTTCAAACGGCGCGCGCGGATCCGGACGCGCTTCGCGATCGTCCACGATGCCACCGATGCCGAGTTTCGAAATGCGCTCGCCGATGCGCGTGAGCAGCGCCGCATCAGGCGCAGCGAACCACTCGGGTTCAATGCGATGTCCATCGATGTCCATTGCAGAACCGAGCGGCGTATCTGCAGGGATCGTGATGAACACGCACGCCGCTGCACCAGAGTTCAGCGTGGCTGGCTTCGTGGCAGATACGCCGAAGGGACTCGACGCACGAGCCCAACGCGCAGCATCACGCGAATCTGCTGCGATGAGTCCGTTGCCAATCCACGCGAGGTCCGCGCGCAACATTTGCGTCGACGCGCTCTTCGCGCCATCGATGGACGCAACACGAAGTCGAACCGCAACCGTTGCTGGCACGCGCCCTTGAATCTCCACAGGAACAAGCATCACGCCGCCTGGCACCGCAACTGGTCGCCCACCGATTGGTCGAACATCCGCAAATGCAGCGGCTCCTATGACGGTGACGAAGAATGGAATGAAGCAGACGAATCGCATCGCTCGTGAGATCGTATGACAAGTGCCGACTATGCTGCCCACTGCCATGACTCGATGCACTAGTACTCTCGCGTTCGCGCTCGCCGTTCCTCTCACGGTGATGATGTTGGCATCATGCGATCCACCCGCCGCGCCGATCGCCCCAACTCCAATTGCGCCCGTCGCGCCAGTCGCGCCCACTCCAATCGCTTCCGCTGAGCCCGCCAAGCCCGCAGATGTGAAAGAGATGAAAGAGTATTGGGAGGGCACCAAGTTCTTGAAGTACTACAACGAGATGCGCAAAGATGAGCAAGGCAAGTGGCAGAAGACCGGACTCGGCCGCGCGTACTACAGCGATGGCGTCCTTGAACGCGAAGGCATGTACAAAAACGGCACACGCGTCGGCATCTGGAAATACTTCGGCGACAAAGGCGAACTCTCCCGCACCGAAGACCGAGGCAGCGGACTCCCCGGCGGCGCGCAGTAACGCGCGGTCAGTCGCGCCCTCAAGATTCGTTTACTACGACTGCCGGACCGAAGCGGAGTTTTGCGAAGGGCTTGGCTCGGTCCACGGAAGTTTCGTCGCTGCGGGGTGCGATGAATTCCATCAACTGTGATTGGATGCTCTGTGCGCTCCGTGCGTCCGATGTGTCGGTGCTCTTTGATCGCAAGCCGATGGTGGCTCCTTCGGCGACGATGTCTGCAACGTCGAAACGGAGCACCTTCATTTCTTCCGGTTGATGCGCACCTGTGACACCGAACCAGCGATCGCGGGTTGGGTCGCCGAATTGAAAGACTGTGGAGGGCGGAAGAGTCGGTGCACCGCCTTCGATTGCGCGGCGGTAGGTGCCTCTTGGGAAGACTGCGAAGATCGCGCCGCTGCCGCGCACGAAGTGGGCTGAATCTCCGGGGATTGCGTAGACGCGTTGGAATCCGAGTGGGAGTCGCAAGTCGGGCGGCATCACGCGCGTTGAAACTTGGAGGCCGTTGCGATCTTCGATGCCTGCTTCAATGGGGATGAGTCCTGGCGCGCGGCGAAGCATTGCGTCGCGTTGCGCGTCGAGAGTAAGCGGAGTCGCGACGACTTCGTTTGTTGCGGTGCGCAACACGCCACCTTGATTCTCGACGAGACGAATCGCTGGTCCGCCACCCGCAACCTGCCGCACTTGCGAGCCCGGCGTCAGTGGTGGAACCGCGTGTGCCGTCGAAAGCGACGAGACGGCGATGAGAGTTGTGAACACGCGGAGATGCACGGATGCGTTCATCGGCGTTGTCCCGTTGTTTCCTCAATCGCGGCTGCACGATTCCAACTCGTGACGCTCGTTGTGGCTGCGGGAAGGAACTGCTCGCTTGTCTTCGTGCGAACGACAAGGCCGCGCAAGGGATCAACCGAGCACACTTCGCCCTCGACTGCGCCTGTCGGTGTTGCAAACTCGGCGCGCGTTCCTGTGAGGACATCTCTCGAGTGATATGCACTCAAGATGCGCGCTGCGTCCATCGCGAGCACTACTTCTAACTCTTGCATGAGCGCGCGCAAGACTTGCAAGCGCGTGAGTGATTCGGTATCTGCGGCGACTTGCGCAATGCTTGTCGCAGTTGCCTGAAGTTCATGAGGAAACGTTCGCTGATGCACATTGATCCCGATACCAAGCAGCGTGCGATCACGGTTGCGTTCGATCAAGATCCCGCCGAGTTTGCGTCCGCGAAGCACGAGATCATTCGGCCACTTGATGCCGACAACTCCACCGAGCACATGCTCGATTGCGCGCGCAGCGGCGACAGCGCTTGCAACTGCGAGCAGTTCGACGCTTGTGGATGGATCGCTCCACGGGTTTGATGCCAGCACGCAGGTGAGCGCGAGTCCATCATCGTTCGTATCCGCCCACTCGCGACCAAGTCGACCGCGCCCACGGGTTTGCCGCAGCGCGGTGACGATCGTTCCAGTGCGCGCGGTAATTGTTTCGGGCGCATCTTGAGTGGATGCGACTTCTTCAAGAACCACCGCGCGACGAAGCGTTGGATCTCGTTCGTTCTGCTTGCGAGCGAAAGTCAATCGCTCGCCGATATCACCCTGCAGCGACTGCTGCCAGTGCGCGCGTTCAAGCGAGAGCGGCGTGCGCTCGACGGCGGTCACTGCAGCGCCTCGCGAATCTTCGTCGCGAGCGCAACCGCTTCGTCGCTCGCGAGATGCACTGGCTTCCACGCGATGCCGAGGCCGCCTGCGGTCGTCATCGGAATGATGTGAAAGTGCACGTGCATGACTGCTTGATGCGCGGCGCTGCCGTTGTTCTGCAGCACGTTGTAAGACGTCGCGCCTGTTGCAGCGAGTACCGCTCGACAAATGCGCGGCAGTGCCCGACCGATCGCGGCTGCGCTTTCGTCCGACAATTCGTGGAGAAACGCTTTCGCTTCCTTCGGCAGCACGAGGACATGACCGTGCGAAAGTGGCGCGATGTCGAGGAACGCGAAGACGCGTTCATCTTCATACACACACTGGCATGGAATCTCGCCTGCGATGATCTTCGAGAAGATGGTGCCCGCAGCACTCACGGAAACACACCTCGGAGTTCATACACCCGCGCGATGCGTTCAAGGGCTGCACATTGCGCGGCAACGCGCCAATCGCACTCATGCTTCATGCGCGCAACTCGTACGCGACGGGCTGCGAATAATGCTTGTCGAAGCACATGCTCTTCAACTTCTTCGCGGCGAATGCCTGGCTGCGATCGCAGGCCGTTCCACTCAAGGAAGTGCGCGACATCGCTGCCTGAAGAACACAGAATGTCGGGGAAGAGATCAATGCATCGCTGCATCAAAACATCTTCCGCAGCCGGCGTCGTACACGCGAGACCTGCTTCGACAACAACACGCGCCTGCACCTTTGCGGCGCGCACTTCGTCCATCGATCGCTCTGGACTTGCGACGATGAGTACTTCAGATTCGATCTGCCAGAACTCTTCTTCGGTGCATGTTTGCCCGCCGTCGAATCCTTCCACGCCGCCTGTGCGTGCGTGATGCGCTTGAAGTGCGACAGGATCAAGTCCCTGCGCATTTGCGAGCGCACCCGATTGCGTCAACACACTCACGATCGGACAACCACGAGTAGCAAGCGCACGCGCCACCGCACTTCCCACCGCACCAAAGCCCATGATGCTCACGCGCATGCCATCCGACGCGAGATCGACATCGGACAGCAATGTGTCAAGCGTCGCAACAACACTCAGTGCAGCTGCGCGTCCACGGGGCATGAGTCCGCCAAGTTCGCCTGGCTTCCCCACCACCGCGCGCGACTGATCTTGTCGCGAAGGTTCTGGCGTTGTTTGCGCGAGCGTGTCGAGGAACCACGCCATCGTTTGGCTATCTGCGCCGGAATCTGGTGCAACGATGTCGTGTGCGGGTCCGATCTGATGCGAGATCGCGCTGCAGAATCGACGCACGACGCGGCGACGTTCGTCTTCCGACATTTCAGTCGGCGCGCAACGCACTCCACCGAATGCACCGCCGAGCGGCACTCGAACGAGTGACGCGCGCAATGTGGAAAGCACCGCGAGCCCCTTCACAGTGTCGAGTGAAAGGCGCGGATGAAATCGAATGCCGCCTAAGTATGGACCGAGCGCATCGTTGTGCTGCACGCGGTATCCCTTGAAGAGACGATGTCGTCCATCATCCATCTGCACCGGGAAGTGCACCATGACTTCGCTCTTGGGCTGCGCGAGGATGATTTGCTGATGGTGACGCAGTCCCACCATCTCCGCGGCCCGAAGCATGCGCTCCGTCGCCTGATGAAAGAGATTGTCGGCTTGTGGCAGCACGCCGATCTCTTCAAAGATCCGCGCGGCGCTGCTGCGATGGCTTGGAGTGAGGGCGGAGCGTTCCACGAGAGTCCTTCTATACGAGCGTTGCGATGAGCATAACGCGAAGAATCGCGATGGTTGCTGAAGAAGTCTGCTTCGCGATGCAGTTACGATCTGTCTATGGCGATCAACGCTCGACATCGACTTCCGATCCTCCTCGCAGCAGCACTCCCTATCGGACTGCTCTTGATCTTCGAGTCCAAGCTCACGAAAGGTGCGGATCAAGTGGCGCCGCCGACATCGGCGCCCTCGCCGCCGATCGCGCCGACACCAACCTTCACGCCGCCGAGTGGACCACCAACGCCTCGCACGCCGCAATTTGCGCCGCGTGAGTACGCATGCTCACGCGCAGCGGTTGCGCCGACGCTTGATGGAAAACTTGATGACGCGGCATGGGCGAGTGCGCCGTGGACGGATGACTTCCTCGACATCGAAGGGCCCGCACGCACAGCGCCTCGCTTCAAGACGCGCGCGAAGATGTTGTGGGATGAGAACAACTTTTACATCGCTGCCGAGTTGCGCGAGCCACATGTTTGGGCGACGTTAAAGTCACATGACGAGATCGTGTTTCACGACAACGACTTCGAAGTCTTCATCGATCCCAACAGCGACACGCGCGAGTACTACGAGATCGAAGTGAATGCGATTGGAACGATCTTCGATCTCTATCTGCATCGACGCTACAAAGAAGATGGCCCCGCCGAGCATGGCTGGGACGCGAAGGGACTCCGCACCGCGATTCACATCGATGGAACGCTCAATGATCCGAGTGATGTCGATCGCGCATGGACGCTTGAGTGGGCGATTCCATGGAGCGCATTCTCGCCGCCAGTCTTGACGCAACCAGGATTCACGGAAGCCGCGCGCAACGCTGCTGCACCGCAGATTGGCGAAGAGTGGCGCGTGAATTTCTCGCGCGTGCAATGGACGACCACGCTTGAAGGAAAGACGACGACGAAGCCGCTCACAGCACCGATCAACGACAGTTACACGCAGGAACCACCGAAGGAAACAAGCGTGACGTTCCCGTATCAAAAAGTCGTTGGAAAGCCCGAAGACAACTGGGTCTGGAGTCCACAGTGGCAGATCGACATGCACGACCCGCGATTCTGGGGCCGCGTGAAGTTTGTGAAGTAATGCATGTTTTAGCGTTCGCGACTGACCGCGCGTTATCTCATATCTGCTTCGCCGCGTAGTAATCGCGCGGTTTCGCTCTCTTTGGTACGGCTCGCGGAATGAATCCGCTTCGCCTGAGCAGGCGCGGTCGGTCGCGAACGCTCAAAATAATGCACGTCTAGCACGGCACGCGCAGTCGAGGAGATTACTTCGAGCTCAAACACGCTTGCGCAGCTGCGAGTCGCGCAACTGGCACGCGGAACGGCGAGCAGCTCACGTAGTCAAGGCCGCACGTCTGGAAGAACTTGATCGACGCTGGATCGCCACCGTGCTCGCCGCAAAT
>QWPV01000055.1 GCA_003671055.1 Planctomycetota bacterium | reverse complement strand
GCTGCGGCGCGTACATCGCGCTGTTCGATGAGTCCGAGCCGCGGGTCGCGGGCGATCACGCCGAGGACAACACTTGAGCAACTTCGCAGTCGTCGCATCGGAATGACTCATAGTCGTCACCGAGCCGTAAGAGAAGGGGGCGAAACCGCACGCGGATGAGATTGTTCGACGAGTGGATTCGACCAGTGGATTCAATCGCTCGCGCTCATGTCATGCACAACTGCGGCGCGCTTCGAACCCAGCGTCTTCCGAGTTCGGTTTGTGCGAACTCTGGTTCGCGTTGCGCGATGGCTGCGGCGACGAGGCCCATGAAGAGTGGTTGAGGGGCGAGGGGGCGGCTCGTGAGTTCGGGGTGGTATTGGGCGCCGATGAAGTAGGGGTGCATCGATTGTGGGAGTTCGAGCACTTGCATGATCTTGAACTTTGGGTGGCGTCCGCTGAAGACGAGTCCCTTGGCGTTGAGTTCGGTGATCGCGGTGGGTTCGACTTCGTAGCGGTGGCGGAAGCGTTCGCGGACTTCTGCTTTGTTGCCGTAGAGGAAACTTGCGAGCGAGCCTGGTTCGAGGATCACATCTTGCGCGCCGAGGCGCATCGTGCCGCCGAGGATGCCTTCGAGTTTCTTTTGATCGGGGAGTTCGCCGATGAGTGGATGCTGCGTGGTTGCGTCAAACTCCAATGAGTTTGCATCTGCGTAGCCGAGTGCGTTGCGTCCGAATTCGACAACTGCCATTTGGAATCCGAGACAGATGCCCAAGAACGGCTTGCGACTTGCACGCGCGGACTTGATGCATCGAATCTTTCCTTCGACGCCGCGCGATCCGAAACCGCCTGGAACAATGAGTGCGTCGGCGGTGGCGAGCGCGGTGTCGCAGGCTGCATCGGAATTGAGATCCGTCGTATCGAGCCAGCGGATCTTCACGGTGCAGTTGAGTTGGATCGAACAATGCTCGATGGCTTTGTCGATCGACGCGTAAGCATCGCGCAGCGCGGCGTACTTACCTGCGATTGCAAGTTCAATCGTGTGCTTGCGTGGTTGAAACAGTTTGCGGCTGAAATCAAGCCAACTGAGGCGCTCGCGATCTTCCATCGGTGCGTTGACGCGATCATGAAGTCCGAGGAGCGAGAGGATTTCGCGGTCGAGTCCTGCGGCGCGCATCGCTTCAGGAATCGCATACACGCTCTCGCGATCGTGCATCGAGAAGATGCGGCGCATCGACACGTTCGAGAACATGCCGATCTTTTCCATCACCTTCTCCACCACAGGATTCTTCGCACGGCACGCGATGATGTGCGGCTGCACGCCAGCTTCCATCAATCGCTTGATGCCGAGTTGCGCTGCTTTGGATTTCTGCTCGCCGAGAATCGAGGGCTCGAGGATGTAGGTGAGCGCGACGAAGCATGTCGACTCCGGTCCTTCTTCGAACGCGAGTTCGCGCAGCGCTTCGATGTAGAAGCCGTTCTCGTAATCGCCTGCGGTGCCGCCGACTTCGACGAAGACGATGTCCGCGGGCTTGCCGTTGTTGCCGGTCATCGCAAGTTCACGCAAGCGAAGTTTCACTGCGCCTGTGACATGCGGAATCATTTGCACATCGCGACCGAGGTAACCGCCGCGTCGTTCGCGCTCGAGGATGTCGGTGTAGATCTGACCTGCCGTGATGAAGTTTCGTCGCGTGAGATCTTGATTGAGCAAGCGCTCGTAGGTGCCGAGATCCATGTCGGTCTCGCAACCATCCGCAAGCACGAACACTTCGCCGTGACGATATGGATTGAGCGTGCCTGAATCGATGTTGAGGTAACCCTCCATCTTGATTGGCGCGACAGAGAGGCCTTTATCTTTGAGTAACTTCGCGAGTGAACTCGAGAAGATGCCTTTGCCGAGTCCGCTCATCACAGTCCCGATGACGACCACAAATTTCGTGCGACCTCGGTTGTATCCTTCAGGGATCGGCGAGTGCCATTCACCAGCGTCGGTGCTCTTGCCAAACTGCGAAAGGAATCCGCAGGAATCAACGGTCTCTTCTGATTCGGTTGGCTCGTTGAGGGGCATTCCTGAATGTAGGCAGAAACACCCCTCGCGCGCAAGTCCATATAGGGCAAATAGGGAATCTATGCGCGAATTCTCGACGAATTCTCATTGAGGTCTTTTCACTCACTCGACTGCGTGAAAGACATCACGAACGCGTTCGCGCGGCGAAGCGTTGCAGGAATGCTTCGTACTGTTCGGGCGTGTCAATGCCTTGCGTCGAGACTTGTCGAACGGCAACAGCGATCGATCGTCCGTGTTCAAGGATCCGAAGTTGCTCGAGCGACTCCGTCTCCTCAAGAGGCGAGATGGGCCAGCGCACGAACTCTTGCAGGAACGCGCTTCGGTAGGCGTACAGCCCGACGTGGCGTAGGAAGGTAGCGGGGGCGCTCTGGTTGGGTCTTAATATTCGATCACGCCAGAACGGGATTGCGGAACGACTGAAGTAGAGCGCGCGGCCGTCGGCGCCGAGTACAACCTTGACGAGATTCGGATCTGAGGGATCTTCGTCTGCCGCAAAGGGGCTTGCGATGGTTGCGACATCCGCCCATGCGGTTGCGAGCAGTAATTCGGTTGCAGCGTCGATGACTTCTGGCTCGATCTCGGGCTCATCACCTTGGATGTTCACGAGGATTTCCGCGCCGGTCCGTTCGGCGACTTCCGCGAGACGGCTCGTGCCGTTGGGATGGTCTTCGCGTGTAAGGATCGCTTCACCGCCGTGCGCGCGAACTGCATCGACGATGCGTTGGTGATCTGCGGCGACGATGACTGCGTCGAGGCTTCGCGCCTTCAACGCGGCTTCAAGCACATGCACGACCATCGGTTTACCTGAACGCGACGCGAGCGCCTTCTCAGGAAATCGAGAACTTGCGAGTCTCGCAGGTACGACGCCGAGCACGCGCACGCGAGGCGGCATCAGGTCGGGAGTTCCTTCTGGAGGACATCGATGTCCTTGCGCTTCTGTCGAATGTCGCGGTAGCCGATGTTCTTGCGCACGATCGCGGAGCAGATCTCTGCGGCTTCGCGTGCGAGGTCGCCGCGCTTCTCTAGTTTCGCGCGCTCAATGAGCGAAGACATCAAGTCGTAACGAATCGAGAGTTCGCGATCGGCTTCGAGCCCTGCGATCTGCGTGAGAGCATCGCGATATTCGCCAACAGCTTCTTCATGCCAGCCTTCAGCGGCAAAGCAGCGTCCGAGCATTTGCGTCGCGTAGACACGGAACTTCGCGTCTTCTTTGCAGGACTGGAAGCATGCCATCGCGTCTTGGAAATTTCCTTGTCGGAACTCAAGCCGACCGAGGTCCATCTTCACGCCGCGATCAGTGGGATAGTTTTTTTGTCGATCGCGAAGCTCGCTGAGTTCGAGCGCGAGAAGTTCCGCAGCAAGCTGCGTCAATCCGCTCTTCGCATCTTCGTCGCTAGGTGCAGCTTCAACTTTCAACTCGAGTACGCGGTGCATGCGTCGCATCTGCGCGAGTTTGATCTCGCCGATTGCCATCTTGAATCGGTACTCGGTGAGCCGTTCCCAACCTGCTTGATACACCGTGAGTGCTTCAGCTTCCGCTTCAGGCGTGCCGTGCTTGCGCAGATTTGCGCCGAGCTTTGTGATTGCATCACCCGACATCGGATTCGCTTCGAACTCTTTGCGACAATGATCGAGCACACGGAGCGTCGCCTCTTCACCGCTCACAATTGCTTCGTCTTCGATGAGTTGGCGTTGCTTGTCTGCATCGCGAATCACGCTGCGGAAGCCACCTTCACCTGCGAGCGCTGCTTGCGTGAATCCACCTTGCGACATTGCGCGAGCGGCGGTGAGTTGCTTGATCTCATTGATGAGCTGCATATCAGTCGGATCGATCTTGATTGCTTCTTCTGCCGCTGCGAAAGCCTCGGTGTAGGCTTCGACCGCGCTGAACACATCTTTGATCTTGATCCACTGCGACTTGGAAGGCTTCTTCGGTGCGCGACGCACGAGGTTCAAAACTTTTGGCGCAGCCCATCGACCGAATTCGAATTGACCAGCGCGTGCAGTTGCGTCAAGCATCTTGAGTGCAGGATCAACGCTCTGTAGATCCGTGAACCACACATAGACGGCGGTGACGAACTTGTCGATCGGACCAGGACCTTCAACCTTCTTCAAGTTCTCGCGCGAGGCGGGCTTGCCAACCGTCTGTGCGTATTGGATCGCGAGTTCGTAGATGCGGTCGTAAATCGGGAGCTGCGTGGGATCGAGTTTGAGTCCGCTCGCGTAGCAGATCAGCGCGTAATCGAAGTTGTGCGTTCCCGCAGCAACATCCCCATGCTTGAACCATGTGCGCGCCTTATCTGGTTGCGCGACGAAGCCGCCTGTCAGACTTGTAGCTGCGGCGCTGCCGTCAATGGACTTATCAGCTGACTTCTTACCAAACGAAAAGAAACCCAAGGCGCGCTCCTGACCAAGATTGCGGGCTAAATCGTCCGCGTGAGGGAGAACCACTTCAAGACACCCTGCATCCTATCCGTTCTCGCAACATCAGCGGGTGCGAAGATTTGGGATCGGAACGCAAGAAGGAAGTAAGATCCGTAAATGGCCGCGCCTCCACGACGAATTCCAACTCCCCGTTCGCAAGACAACAGCGCATTCGCACGCCATGAAGGAAGAGCGGGCGCTGGTCGCGACAACTTGAAGGATGCGAGGGGTTCCGCAAAGTCGGATGCGCCGAAGATCTCTGCGCTGACTCCGCAGGCTGCGGTGGCTCCTGGCTCACACGCGCATTTCTTCACCACGCTTAAAGCACCGCGCGAGATCGTCAGTTATCCCGATCCAGTGCTTCGTCGAAAGGCGCAGGCGATCGTCAACATCGATGAGAACATTCGCGAACTCGTTGCGGACATGCAACGAGCGATGAGGGAATCCGAAGGTCGCGGGATTGCAGCACCACAGGTCGGCGTGCCGCTTCGACTGTTCATCATCGCAGGTGGTGAGGGAAAGTCCGATGTCGTGTTCATCAATCCAGTGATTGAAATCGCTGGTGCGGTGGAAGCGCATGATGAAGGCTGCTTGAGTTTGCCGGAAATCACGGTAGCGGTGCTTCGACCCACTGCAGCGCGTATCACAGCAACCGCGCTTGATGGAACGTCGTTCACGCTTGAAACAAGCGAGTTTGATGCGCGCGTGTGGCAGCATGAGTTTGATCACCTTGAGGGCAAACTCATCATTGATCGCATGATGGCGAAGGACAAACTCGCGAATCGAAAGTCGCTGCGAGATCTCGAACGCGCCTATGAGGCGAATCGTGGCGGCTAAACAGCGGCTCGTGTTTTTTGGATCAGGCGCGTTCGGGATTCCGACGCTACGCGCACTGGTCGCTCAACACGACATTCTGCTGGTGGTGTCACAACCCGATCGACCATCGGGACGTGGAAAGACTCTGACGCCGACGCCGATTGCGAAGTGCGCGATGGAGTTGGGGATTCCGTTGATTCGTCCGTTAGATGTGAACGAGAGCGCGGTGCTTGCTGAAGTGCGTGCGATGGATGCGTTGGCGTGGGTCGTGATCGCGTTCGGTCAGAAGCTCTCGCCGCCGCTGCTTGCAGAGCGTTTCGCGATTAATCTGCACGGCTCGTTGTTGCCCGCCTATCGCGGAGCTGCGCCGATTCAACGCGCTGTGATGGATGGAAACGCACAGACGGGGGTCAGCGTCATCGCGCTTGCGGAACGGATGGATGCGGGGCTCGTGTACGCGACTTCATCGCGAGCGATCGGTGGGAGTGAAACGTCTGATGATGTGCATGATGCACTTGCAGAAATTGGAGTTGACGCCGTGCTCGGTGTCCTCGACGACTTTGCGCGTGCGGGTTTCGTGAGTGCATCGCTCGGCATTGCGCAAGATGAATCGCTTGCAACGCGCGCGCGAAAACTCTCGAAGCCAGAGGGGACGGTGGATTGTTCAACGCTCACAGCCCACGCGGTTCGTGCTCGCGTCAACGGGCTCAACATCTGGCCAGGGTGCGAGGTTGCACTGCAAGTTCCTGCGAGCGACGAACTCTCTGAGTGGATCAAGTTGTGTCGCGTCGAAGAGGCAGGCGCGACAGAACTCGCACCCGGCGAACTTTCCGCGGATGGATGCATTGGCTGCAGCGACGGCCGCGCGGTACGGTGTTTGGAGGTCCAGCGCGCAGGAAGCCGACGAATGTCTTTCGCGGACTTCAGTTGCGGGCGACCGCATGCAAAGAACACGCGAGTCATGCCTCGGAGTCTGTAGTGCTCATGCGACTCTTTACGCAATTCGTCTTTGACTTCTTCAGCAGCGCGCCTGCTGCGGTCGTGATCGCGAAACCTCGCAAGAAAAAGTCAGTATCGCGCGCTGTGCGTTCAGGTGACGCAACGCGACCAGTTCGACGAAGTAGTCCGCGACAGTTGCGCTACGACGCGCTTGTCGATGCGATGCAGTTACGGCACGGATTCCGTGTGCGGAAGTGGCGAGAGAATCTCAGCGGCGTTGCGATTCGCGTGGAGCGCCGCGATGGAAGCATCGAAAAGATTCTCGAGTCGCCGTATCCCACGAGTCCACTGCGCTGCGCGATCTTCTTGCATGAAGTCGGTCATCACGCGCTTGGGGTTGGATCGATTTCGCCGCGCTGCCTTGAAGAACACGCGGCATGGATGTGGAGCCTTGATGCGATGCGCGAGTATGGATTGATTGTGGATGAGCGCGTGGAGCGTCGCGTCGAACGATCGTTGAAGTATGCGGTTGCGAAGGCGATGCGACGTGGGATGCGACGACTTCCCGTCGTGCTGCTTCCCTATTTGCCCGAGGGCGCTCAGACGACCAGCATCGCGTCGCCGAAACTGTAAAACCTATAGCGCTCTTGCACTGCAACGCGGTACGCCTCGTGCAGAAGTTCCATGCCCATGAACGCGCCCACAAGTGCGAGCAACGTGGAGCGGGGGAGATGGAAGTTGGTGAGCAATGCGTTGGTGTAGCGGAATCCGAAGCCTGGTTGAATCAAGAGTTGCGTGTTGCTGCGATAAGCGCCGTCTGCAGCGCTCCACGATGCCGGAAGACTTTCGATCGCGCGCACCGCAGTGGTTCCGACTGCCACGCAACGTCGTCGTGCACCATCGCCATGCTGCAGCGTTTGAATCGTGGACGCGGGAATCTCGATCCGCTCGCTGTGCATGTGATGCTCTTCAAGCGTCGTGGCTTCGACGGGTTTGAATGTGCCTGCGCCAACATGCAACAGCACATCTGCACGCTGCACGCCGCGTCGCGCCAGGACTTGAAGCAGTTCGGGAGTGAAGTGCAAGCCAGCGGTGGGCGCGGCGACTGAATGACGCTCCGATGGATCGGCGTAGACAGTTTCGTACTCAGCGCGGTCGACCGTGTCGTCGACGGTGATTGCTCGGTCGCGTCGTGCTTTCAAGATGTACGGCGGAATCGGCGTGAAGCCAGAGTGTTCGAGCGCAGTCGCTGCATCGAATGCGCTGTGCAGACGAACGATCCACGCATCGTCGTCGCGCGCGAGCAATTCAATCGCATCGTTGGATTCGATTCCGCGAGAATCTTGGAGCGTCAACCGTTCGCCAGCACGAAACTTGCTCGCGCGTCGAATGAGCGCGCGCCAGGTTCCATCAGGCAGTGGATCTTGCAGCAGTCCTTCGGTTTCGATGCGCGTCAGCGTGCCACTCGCAGGACGAATCAAGAGAAGTCGAGCGCGCAGCACACTGGTCGTATTGGTAATGAGCGTGTCGTTTTCGCCTAGAAACTGCGGCAAATCATGCACTCGGTGATGTGCAATCGTTCCCGCGCTCCGATCGACAAGCATCAATCGCGCATGATCGCGAGGCGATGCTGGCGTTGATGCGATCAACGCAGGATCAAACGCATAGTCGAGCGCGGAGGCGAGCATGGGTGCGCTTAGCGCTTCTTGCGCTCTTTGAACTTCGCTTTGATCGAAGGCGTTGCACTTGAACCTTTCAGCGACATGCCGCTGCCGCCACCGCCACCCATGCCTGGCATGCCGCCACCTTGGCTCATGCGTTGTGCGGCTTCAAGCTTGCCAGCAAAGCCACCAGATGCCATCGCTGCGGTCATCTTCTGCATCTGTTCAAACTGCGATGTGAGGCGCGTGACTTCATTCGCAGTCGTTCCCGAGCCCGTCGCAATCCGCTTGGCTCGCCCCTTCGAAATCAGTTTCACATTCGCGCGCTCTGCAGTCGTCATCGAATGCACCATGCCTTGCAATCGATCAAGCCGCTTCTCGTCGATGTCCACATTCTTCAGTGCTGCACCAACGCCCGGCAGTAAACCGAGCACTGACTTCATCGAGCCCATGCGTCGGATTGACTGCATTTGCTTGAGGAAATCGTCCATGGTGAGCTTGCCCTTCGCAAGCTTTGCTGTCATTTCCTCGGCGTCTTCGTCGCTCACCTCTTGGCGCGTCTTTTCGACGAGCGCAATCATGTCGCCCATGCCGAGAATGCGGCCAGCCATGCGCTTGGGACTGAACTCATCGAGCGCATCAAAGCGCTCGCCAGTACCAACAAACTTAATCGGCGCGCCGGTGACGCGACGCACCGTGAGCGCTGCGCCGCCGCGCGTATCGCTGTCGAGTTTCGTGAGAATCACGCCGTCAATCGTCAGGCGTTCGTGGAATGTCTTGGCGCTGTGGACGGCGTCCTGACCAGTCATCGCATCGACGACGAGAAGGATTTGATGCGGATTCACTGCCGCGCGCACGCCCTCGAGTTCCTTCATCAGGTCATCGTTCACATGCAAACGACCTGCGGTGTCGAGGATGACGATGTCGTACTTTTCTTCTTTCGCGAACTTCACCGCGCGTCGACACACGCCCACTGCGGCGCCGACAGCTTTGCCATATTCCGCGCACTGATCAGGCTCGCCGTGGAAGCCCACGCGTGCGCCGCCCTTTGCTTCGGTTGCGACAGTGCTGACGACGATGCGAAGTTGCTCAACAGCCGCGGGGCGTTGCAAATCGGCGGCTGCAACGAGCACGCTGCGACCGGACTTCTTGAAGAACGCAGCGAGCTTGCCGCATGTGGTTGTCTTGCCCGAACCTTGCAAGCCGCACAGCATGATCACGGTTGGTCCAGGCTCAACGTAGAACGCTTTCTGATCGTCGCTTCCCATCAACTCCACAAGCGAATCGTGAATGGCGCCGATGAACTCTTCGCCTGGCCGGAGCGACTTCGTCACGCCGCGACCGAGCGAATCCTTCAACACGTTGTCGCAGAACTCATTCGCAACGCCGTACTCAACGTCTGCTTCAAGCAGCGCGGTGCGCACATCTTCGAGTGCTTCGCGGACATTGGATTCGGTGATCGTGCCGCGACCAGCAAGTTTGCGCGCGGCTGCGGAAATGCGTTCTGTCAGTGAGTCAAACATCAAACGTCCTCTGAGGCGCGCCTCGCCAATGTCGAAGGGAAAGTGGTCGGTGCGCGAAGATTCGAAGTGTACGCCGTGCGTGTGATTACGCGCTGATCGCAGATTGCAGCAATTCCGGCAGTCGCGCGCTGAATGCACCGTTGGTCATCACTGTGTCGCAGCCGAGCGCACGAGCAGCGTCGAGGAGATCTGGTCGGACATGACCAGCGAACGCGACGGTGCGCGCGCCGGATTGCTTCGCATGGGCGAGAAGTGCGCAGGGCGTTGCGGGTTCGAGGAGTTCGCTGTCGAGGTCGACGATGTAGAGCACGGAAGCGTTCGCCGCGGCTGCGAGGTCGAGTTGCTCTTGCAACTTCGCAATCGTTCGCACGCCTTGCGCGCGGCTGCCGAGTGCTGTCGCGGTCGAGGCGATCTTCATACCAAAGACAAGGTTCGTTGCGGTAAAGAGAATCATGCGCTCGGCATTGTAGGAAGACGACGCTTACAGATCAGAGTGTGACTCAACTGTTATCTCCGCGCGAAGGTGTCGCGCATCGTGATCACAATGGTCGCAACGCGCGCATGTCGTGCTTGGATTCAAGCACAGAGCGGAGATTGCACAGGTACCAGCGCCAACTCTCCGCAGCGTCTGCGGCAGCAAGCAACTGGTCCGTCGTCTCCGCAAAGGGGCCGAGTCGGACGATGACCTTCGCGCCAGTCTCGACATTTCGATCCACGACAAATTCTAGTTTGACGGTCCAATCTTCAAGCGGCGCGGGATACCAGAGCCAACTCACTTTGCCTTGTGAGAGGTCGTACTCCGCAATAGTGGTTTCAAGCACGTGGGAAAATTCTCGATCCCATGCGAGCGAGAGCCGACCTCCTGCGCGAGGTTCAAACTCTGCACCAACGGAGAGCCAGCGCGTGAGTCCTTCGGGTGTGGACATGCATTCAAGCACTTCATCGGCAGTCGCTGCAATTGTTTCTTTGAGCGTGACCCACACGCCGCCTTGTTCACGTCGCACCATCGAGGGCACTCCTTTGTCGATGCGCGTGACGCATCGTGTTTAATTTAGAGGAGTACGGTGACATTGCGCTCATGTTCTACAAGATCATCGACGGTCTCGCGGCGGCGGATGAGTTCCACTCGATTGCCAGAGACCAAAACTTCCGCTGGTAACGGACTTGAGTTGTATCGGCTCGCCATACTCATGCCGTATGCGCCTGCGGTGAAGACCGCGAGAAGGTCGCCGCGCGCAAGTGGGGGCATGGCGCGATCGACAGCGAGAAAGTCGCCTGATTCGCAGAGTGGACCAACGATGTCCTGCGCGCGAAGGCCTTCCATCGCCATGTTGCTCGAGCGCTGCGTTGGAACGAAGCCCGCTTGAGGACGCACCGGCCAAATGAAGTGAAAACTTCCGTAATGCGACGGGCGAAGCAAGGCATTCATGCCCGCATCGCAGATCGCGAAGTGCTTCTCGCCCGAGTCCTTCGTGTAGAGCACGCGTAGCAGCAACACGCCAGCATTCGCAGCGATCGATCGACCTGGCTCGAGGAAGAACTCAACGCCTCGCGCTTTGAGCGGAAGCATCAACGGCAGAATCGCCGCTGCGTAATCGCGCGCGCTTGGTGATTGCGCGGTTTCGTAATCAGCGCCGAAGCCACCACCAAGATCAATCGAGCGAATCTCAATGCCATCTTTCGCAAGTTCTTCGATGAGCGCGCAAGTCTTCGTGAGCGCTTCGACATACGGCTCGACGGTGTAGATGGGCGATCCGATGTGAAGATGCAATCCTTCGAGCTTCGCGAATCGATCGCGTCCGTACAGTTGGAAGAATCGACGCGCGCGTTCGAGATCGACGCCGAACTTTGTTTCCTTCTTGCCCGTGGATGTGTAGCGATGCGTCTTGGGATCAACATCAGGGTTGATACGAAGCGCGCACCGAACGACCTTCTCTCGTTCAGCCGCAATGCGCGCGATATTTTCAAACTCCGCTTCGCTCTCGACATTGAGTAGACCGATGCCCCCATCAATAGCGGCAGCGATTTCATCGTCGCGTTTTCCAACACCCGCATAGACGCAGCGACTCGCAGGAACACCCGCTTCAAGCGCGCGTTGTAGTTCACCGATGCTCACGACATCCATGCCAGCACCGCGCGCAGCAAGCGTGCGCAAGACGCTGAGATTCCCGCAACTTTTGACCGAATAGCAGATCAACGGATCGATGGGCGCAAACGCTTCGCGCAAGCGGTCGAGGTGGCCTTCAAGGGTTGCGCGGGAATAGACAAATGTGGGCGTGCCCGCGGTGCGCGCAATCTCGCGCATCGGAACATCTTCGCAGTACAACTCGCCATCACGAAAGAGAAAGGAATCCACGCGTGGAGTCTACGCGCTGCGCACGCTCTCAGGATTCTTCGGTGGATTCCTCTGTGCGCTTGGACTGTCGCATCACGACTTGCGCGAAAAACCCGATCGCTGCGAGCACTGCCCAAACGAGCATCCATGTGAATGGGTGCATAGGTTCAACGAATGAAGTCGAGTAGCGCTCCGCGAGTGGGAGTCCACCGACCAATAGAAACAGCGCGCCGACGACTGCGGTCAGGAGTGCGGCGATGTCCTTTGCGAGGAAGAGACCGAGCAACACACCCATGAACATTCCAGTCGCGCTGGTTGCGAGAAAGAGCGTTCGCATCTGCGGCGGTTCGGCTTCCCATCGAGCATTGATCCAGAGGATCAACGGACGCACAGCGGTGTGCACTCGCTCAACTGCGGGCCCCACGCCATCAAGTTTCGCTGCGCTCTTCACGAGTGCGTCGCTTAGCAATGTTGAACTCGCGTCTTCCGCAACGAGTGCTGCAGAGGGGCTGGCTTGCGCGTCAATGAACCCTGCTTCAACGAGTGCGCGGCTTCCAACGACAAAAACTGCCGCGAGCACGATGCCAAAGGTGAGCGCGACAAGCAGCCGCCACGAGAGTGCGATGAGGACGAGACCCGCAATGCCGCCGAGGATCGGCCACAAGAGCGAGGGAACTTTGGATGCGATCGGTGGACTCAACATTCCAACAAACGGACCAGCGACCCACGCGCCGATGATGATCGCAGCACACACCAGACTCGGCTTCAGCAACTTTTGCCCGTAGAAGAGCAGCAGTAAACCGACGATTGCAAGAAGTCCCGCGGGTGCGAGGTCAAGAAGAGGAAGCTCCTGCAGCCGGAGAGCGGCTTCATGAAGCGTTGGAGATTGAAGGGGGAATTGTTCTCCCACAGAAGTTCTGCCAAGAGGGCGGTTCGGGCAAGCCGATAGAAGGGGCTCGCCGGTGCCTCAACATCGGCTTAGAGGCGCGCTGCTCTTTGCATTCCGCGCCAATGTGACACGATCGCTGGTTTGGCGACCAAAGTTCCCCCTGAAAGTTCAACTTATGTCATCCACGCACGATCCCGCACCCCCACATTCCTCCTCTCGGAACCTCGATGTGCTGCGCGGCGAGATTGACTCGGTTGACGCTGAGTTGGTTCGACTGCTCGCAGCGCGGGGAAAACTTGTGGTTGAAGTCGGTGCCGCAAAGCGTAGCGAGTCGGTACCGGTGTATGTCCCGAGTCGCGAACGCGCGGTGATTGAGCGTGCCGTGACGCGAAGTCACGACGCACAGAGTCCGCTCTCAGATCGCACCATTGAAGCGGTCTTTCGCGAAATCATGAGTGGCTCGTTTGCGCTTGAGCGTCCGCTGCGCGTTGGTTGCCTTGGGCCTGAGGGATCGTTCAGTCATCTCGCGGTGGTGCGCCACTTCGGTTCGAGCATTGAGATTGCATTCGTCCCCACGATTCCCGATGTTGTGATTGAAGTTGCTGCGGGTCGATGCGATCACGGTCTTGTGCCCTATGAAAACTCGAGCATGGGTTCGATTCTCGAAACGCTCGACGCGCTCTTAGCCAATCCTGTGTCGATTCGCGCGGAAGCACTTGTTGCTGTGCGACTCGCGTTGATCTCCAACGCAGCACCAGAATCGATTCGTCGGATCTATTCGAAGCCACAAGCGTTTGGTCAGTGTCGCAAGTGGTGCGCGCGCGTGCTTCCGAATGCTGAACTGATTCCAGAGTTGAGCACATCTGCCGCAGTCATTCGCGCAAGCACAGAAGAAGGCTCCGCGGCGATCGCGTCGAGTTTCGCTGGTGATTTGCACAATGTGCATGTCCTCTTTGATGGAATCGAAGACCGCGCAGGAAACACCACGCGCTTCTTGGTGATTGGACGCGAGAGCGTCGTGCCAACAGGTAGCGACAAGACGACGCTATGGTTCACGTTGGCGGACCGCGCTGGCGCGTTGGTGGAGGTCCTCGAGAGTTTTCGTCGCGAGGGCATCAATCTGTCGCACATCGAAAAACGCCCGAGTGGCGACGCACATTGGGACTACCTCTTCTTCATCGACGCACACGCGCATGAGAAGGATGAGCCGATGCAACGCGCACTTTCGGTTGCACGAACGCATTGCACGCGCCTTGAAGTCTTGGGAAGTTACCCGCGCGCTGAACGCGTCCTTTGATGCCGTACTTGAGCGCTCGCGCAGGCTTCTGCCTCCGAGCAAGCAAAGCGCTGCGCTCGCTTTCGTACGGCTCGCAAAGTGCATCCGCTTCGCCTGAGCATGTGGTTGCGCTAAAGTGATCTGCATGCCCTCAAGCCAAGCGTCGCAGACTCCGTTTCGCATCGCACTCATTTCCACCGGTGGAACGATTGAGAAGACCTACGACGAACTCGGCGGATTTCTTGCAAATAAAGTAAGCGTGCTCGACATGCTGCTCGCGTCGCTTGAGTTGCGCGGCGTCACGATTGATCGCGTGCCACTACTGAACAAAGATTCGCTCGACATGAGCGAAGCGGATCACGACTTGATCGCCGACACCGCGGAGATCATGAGCCGCAATCACGATGGCGTGGTGATCGTGCATGGAACGGATCGATTGGCGAAGACTGGTGATCGCATTCATGAGCGACTCCTCGCGCGCGGCGGCGCGACCAAAGCGATCGTGCTCACCGGCGCGATGCGTCCCTATGAAATGCGCCACACCGACGCGACGCAGAATGTCACCGAAGCGCTGCTCGCGGTGCAGGTCTGCACGCCGGGCGTTTATGTTGCGATGCATAATCGGGTGCTGAAGTTTCCTGGAGTCGTGAAAGACCTTCAACAAGGCACTTTCGTGAGAGGCTGACATGTTCGATGGACCCAGCACAGCACATTCCACCAAACTCACGCGCGCGCTGCAATACGTCGAGCGCGTGGGAAATCGATTGCCCGATCCGGCCACGCTCTTTGTTGGTATCGGCGTGCTGGTATTGCTTTGCAGTTGGATCGGTTCGACCTTGCATTGGTCGGTGACCGACCCGCGCGACGCATCGAAGCAAATCCTTGTTGACAATCTCCTCGACGCCGACAGCGTGCGTTGGATGTTCACGAGCGCACTCAAGAACTTCCTTGATTTTCCGCCGCTTGCAATTGTGTTGGTCGCGATGCTCGGCATCGGTGTTGCGGAACGCACCGGGCTCTTTCCTGCGCTCCTCAAACTCCTCGTGCGCTTAACACCCGCGCGCTTCATCACGCCAGTCATCATTTTCATCGGCGTGAACTCGAGTGCTGCTGCGGATTCGGGCTATGTCGTGTTGCCACCGCTCGCTGCGGGAGTCTTCGCGATCATCGGTCGCAGTCCGTTGGTGGGCATCGCCGCAGCGGTCTTTGGAATCGCGGCTGGATTCAGCGCGAACATTGCAATCACGAGTTTGGATCCGTTGCTCTCGGGGTTGACGGAGCAAGCAGCACAAACGATCGATCCAACCGCGGTCGTTGCGCCGACAGCGAACTACGCGTTTATGTTCGCGTCAACTTTCTTTCTGACGGCGCTCGGTTGGTTTGTCACAGCGAAGTTTGTCGAACCGCGTTTCTCCGCCGAACGCATCGCCGCGCAAATCGCGCAGGGCGGCATTCTTGAGAGTCATGCGAACTTGAGTGCAGGGGAACGGCGCGGGCTGCTCGCTGCGTTGGTTGCGTTTGTCGTTGTCGGCAGCGCGCTGCTGTCCATGGCGTTGATCGAAGGTGGTCCGCTCACCGGCGTCGTCACGCGCCACGCGACGAACACGCTCGTTCCTGCGTGGAGTGAAGCGCTCGTCCCAATCATTTTCGTGATGTTCCTTGTGCCAGGCGTTGCCTACGGCGTTGCGGTCGGCGAGATTCGTTCCGATCGCGCGGTGACCGAGCGCATGGGGCAATCGATCTCGTCGATGGGGACTTACATCGTCATCGCATTTTTCGCGGGGCAAGCGATCGCGTGGTTTCGGCAGTCAAATCTCTCGGTCGTGATGAGTGTGGAGGGCGCGGAAATCATCCGCTCGATGGGACTCGGTCAAAGCGTCATGATCGTTGCGATCATTTGGGGCGTCGCGGTGCTCGACTTGTTTCTTTCAAGCGCGAGTGCGAAGTGGACATTTCTCGCGCCTGTACTCGTTCCGATGCTCGCGACTGCGGGCATGCAACCTGATCTTGTGCAAGCCGCGTATCGCGTCGGGGACAGTTGCGTGAATCCAATCGCGCCACTCAACGCATACCTCGTCATCATCCTCGTTGTCATCCGCCGATACGACAAGAGCGCAGGACTCGGAACGCTCTTCGCGCTCCTTGCACCCTATAGCCTCGCGGCGCTCGTGGCATGGAGCGCGTTGCTTGTTGCATGGAACGCACTCGGCATTCCGCTCGCGTTTTAGAGGTCATTCCTTCTCTAGCAGACTAGCCTTCGGCAGACTGAATGTGCTCTTTGCCCTTGTAGAACTTCGAGACCACAAGGAAGACCACCGCAGCACCAAGGCCGAGATAGGTGAAGAACCAGTAGTACGCTTCGCCTTCGAGCGTGGAGTTTCCCGCCGCATCGACGGTGTAGCGATTGACGAGCGCAACGAGCACGTTGCCCGCAGAAACGCTCAGCAAGTAGAGACTCATCACGAAGGATTTCAGTTTCGGTGGTGCTTGCGTATAGCTGAATTCAAGGCAGGTCACGGAGACGAGAACTTCAGCGAGCGTGATGATTACATACGCGAGAATCTGCCATCCGATCGAAGGCCATTGCGCGTTGTGGCTCGTGCCGTCAGCGCTAATTGCGATGCCACCCTTCGCGATCGCGGTCGACACCTTCGTGTTCCACACGTCACCCTGAGGCTTCTCCTCCGCGAGGAGTGTCGTGATCATCGCTGCTGTCGAGTTGCGTTCAACATTCTGCAGTGCAAGGATGGTGGCTGTGTAGTCAATCGATGCGGAGGCGACCATCGGTGCGACTTGACCCTGGAAGCGTGCTTGTTCTGCGTCGATGCGAGCCTGCGCGGTTGCGGAGACAGCGAACGCGAGCACCGTGAGAAAGAGTCCCGCGCCAATCTTGCGCAGCGGTGTGAGGGTCACGACTCTTCCAATAAACGGATAGATGAGGTACGAGAACAGTGGGATGTAGATGAGGATGAGCAGCGGATTGATCGCTTGAATCTGCGACTCAAGCCAATCAAATCCAAGGAACTGACGATCCATTTGTCCCGCTTGCAACACCCACGCGCCGCCCGTTTGATCGTAGAGCGACCAGAACACCGCAACAAAGATGTAGATCACGCAGAGTCGTCCGATCGTGCTCAAGCCTTCTTTCGAGACGAGTTCCTTCACGAATCCAAAGCCCTTCGGCGGAATGTGTGCGTAGCGATGACGACCGAGCCAGAAGACGAGCGTTGCAATCGCCATGAGCACGCCCGGAACACCGAATGCCCAACCTGCTCCGTAGTGCTTCAACAGAATCGGCGTGAGCAGCGTGGAGAAGAAGGAACCGAAGTTGATGGAGAAGTAGAACCAGCCGAAGACGCGTGTCAGAAGATGCTTGTTTCCCTGACTAAACTGATCTCCAACATGTGCTGACACGCAGGGCTTGATGCCGCCTGCGCCGATGGCGATGAGGAGAAGTCCTGCGATGAGCCAGGTCTTCGGTTCAAACGATGCTTGCAACATCGCAGGTGGCAGATCGATACATGCGAGGGCCGCATGACCGAGGCAATACACCATCGAGAGCAGGATGATCGTGAGGTACTTGCCAAGCAATGCATCCGCGATGAGCGCACCGATGATGGGGAAGAAGTACGCGCTCGCGACGAACCATGCGACATTCTCGCGAGCGTCCGATTCGTTGAGGAATGCTGGGGTTCCTGAACTCGACATCAAATACTGCGTCATGAAGACCGCGAGGATCGTCTTCATCCCGTAGAACGAAAATCGCTCCGCAGCTTCGTTGCCGATGATGAAGGGAATGCCCGTGGGCATCTTCGTCGAATTGACCGGTGCAGTCAGGTATCGTGCATTCGCCATAGCGAGAGTGTAATGAACATTGTGAGGAGCGTTCGTGCGGCTGATTCATCTTCGTCGACCACCAGTCCTCACACTCGTGCCGGAGCCGTTTGTTCCGACGCTTGTTGCACTTGATGAGGTCGATGCATGTTGGGCGCAACTTTGCGCAGCGAATGCGCGTTGTTTCGATGGTTCGTTGTTGCAAGTCCTTGGCACAAGTCGAAATGGACACGGTGGTGTGCAGATTCATGTGCAGGAATGCGCGTACCGATTCTTCGCGGTACAAGCGCACGGACTTGCATGTGGGGTTCGTCCGATTGGCGTGAAGGGGATCGTGGAACTCGACGGGAAATTGCTTGTGGGCAGGCGTTCGACGCACGTGAGTGCGTACCCGTCGATGTGGGAGTTTGTGCCGGGTGGCGCGCTTGAACCGCGCGCGGATCCAGCGGTGCAACTTCGCAATGAGTTCGAAGAGGAGACTGGGATTGCGCTGCAAGCCGGTGACACAAGCGTCGCGGTTGCGTTGCTTGATGACTCGATCGCGCGGACGTGGGACATCATCTATCGCGTGAAGTGCGCATCGTCGCCGACGCTCATTCCGAGTTTCGAGCACAGCGAACTCGCCTTGCTTTCGGTTCGCGAGATCGACGGATTGTCAGATCGGTCTCCCGCTTGCGAAGCGATGCGATCGCTCGTGCGATCAACCCTTTGAGATCGCCGCATGGCAAGCGGCTTCAAGCGTGGCCGTAGTGAATGGCTTGAGTAGCACCGATGTACGCAGGGGAATCGCTTCATCCACAGTGGAGCCAGAGATGAGAATCGCGGGCGTCATGATTCCTGCTACACGAATGCGTTGCAACGCTTTCAATCCGCACATGCTCGGGACCGCAGCATCCACGATGAGGAGTTCTTGATCGTGCAGCGCTTCGTGCGTGTCGATGCTGCCAGGGTCTTCGACGGAGGTGACATCCGCGCCGAGCGTTTCCAACATTTGCACGAGAAGCGCGCGCAGCAACATTTCATCATCCGCGATGAGAACGCGCGACGGAAGTCGGCGCAGTTCTGCAACGACCGCCAGCGTGACAGTTGTTCGAAGCCCTCCGCTCGGTGCCATTGCAAGGGCGACTGTACCGCCGCATTCACGGAGAGCGCGCTGTGCTGTTGCGAGCGGTAGTTGTTCTGCGGCAAAGCCAGGGTGCAGAAAGCTCGGTGGAGCAGAGAAGTTGGTGATTGCTTGTTCAGTCGAACGTGTTGCGCTGTCCTCAAACGTCACACGCATGGTTCGTTCTGCGATTGTCACGGCGATGTTGAGCGAACCTGCGTGCGCAAGTCGCATCGCGTGGAGTGTCATGACTTGCCGACAGCACACGAGCAATGCGTCGGCGTCTGCGCGGATCTGCGCTTCTGCACTGGGCAACACTGCATGCGATACCTGCACGCCGATGAGCGCTTCATTCGATTGAGCTTGCGCTGCGACAAGCGCTGCTTGCACTGCGTCGATCGCGTTACGAGGTGAAGCCGTCGGGTATTGGCGATGGGCTGCTTGCGCGACTGCTGCGTTGATCGACTCGAAGAAACGAATCGTCTTCTCTACTTCGCCCACGAGTCCGCGCAATGCAGGATCTTCCATGCGGCGCTTCAGTAACTCGAGTCGTCCCGTTGCGGCGAAAATTGCGTTGTTGAAATCATGAGAAATCGTGCCGCACAGTTGCTGGAGACGATCACGTTCGGCCGCTGAAAGCTGAGCGGCGGGTTCCAGTGTGGGCTGTGAGTCGTGCCGCATTGAAGCTTCCGAAGACATGAAAGGGAGAATCCTCGCTTCTCACTCATTACGCAACTCCATGCGAGAACATTGACCCCAAAACGCAACACGCCTCACCGATGGGCGAGGCGTGTTGCTTTCAAATTTATGCGCACATGAACGTGCGTTCGGACGGATGCCCCCTGAAGGACTTGAACCTTCGACCCGCTGATTAAGAGTCAGCTGCTCTACCAACTGAGCTAAGGAGGCTGAAGGGGGGAGAGTCTACCGAACTTGCTGAAATCGTCAAGCCGAGATCGTCAAGGTTGTTCGCGCGTGAGAGTTTTTACGCGTCCTTCTTTCCGTGGCACTGACGATACTTCTGACCCGAACCACAAGGGCACGGTTCGTTGCGACCAACGACAGCGATGGAAGAGATATCGCCGGACTCGACGACCGCTGAAGCACTCGATGCCACAGCCGCAGCAACTGCTGCGCGCTGCGCAGTTTCTTGCTGCACACGAGCTTGTTGCATCGACTCTGCCTCCGATGCACTTCCTGCTGCGATATCTGATGCACTTCCTGCTTCGAGTTCCGCTGTTGCGGTTGGCGCGCGACGCGGTGCAACTTGGAACCGACCACGGAACGCCACATCCGCAACGCGATCCCGAATCACGCCTTGCATTTCTTCAAACAGGCGAGCGGATTCACGCTTGAACTCAATGCGCGGATCTTTCTGGCTGAAGGCACGGAAACCGATCGCGTCACGGACCTGATCCATGCCCAGAAGATGGTTCTTCCAAGCCTCATCGACAATCTGCAGCAAGATCCACCGCTCGAATTGTGACAACTCGATGCGCTTGAGTTCACGCAGTTTCGTAGCGAGGAATGCTTTCGAATCTGCTCGCAATCGCTCGCGCTCAGGTTCGGAGAGCCGAACCATGCAACTCTCCGCCAGCCAGATTTCAATCGCTTCAGCGCTGCTGTGTTGCGCGAGGCAGTCCATCACGCGACCATCCGCATCGGCATCCGTGAGCGCGCTTGCGCGAGCCACAAGGAGACGACGAAGTTCACCAGGATCATTGCTCGGGAGTGACTTCGCATCCCATGCAAGGTTGTAGCGTGCGTTGACGAAAGCGCAGAAGTTGGTGAGGGATGCTTCCGGATCCTGCTCCATGCGCGCGTTTGCAGTTTCGATCGCATGATCGATTGCGAACTCGACCTCACGGCGTGCGTAGGCAGCTTCGACTTCCGCGATGAGAAGTTCCGCAGCGTCAGCGGTCGTAATCCCGGGTGGGAATTTGCTGCTATCAACATCGATACCGAACTTTCGCTTCGCCCAGTGCGAGAGTTGCGTCGCTGCGAATCCTGGTTCGACGAACGCCATGAGCGGGCTGAAATCGAAGTTGGCGTACCGCTCTTGCGCGGCTTCTTCGATCGTGCGGATCACATCCGATCGATCGCTGGTGCGAATGTCCTCCGCAGTGATGGTCGCACCGAAGTTCGTGTGCGCCCAACTTGCGAA
>QWPV01000054.1:6231-21085 GCA_003671055.1 Planctomycetota bacterium | reverse complement strand
GAGGACGAGTATCCACTCGGAAGGAAACCAGTCGGCGTTGCACCAAAGGTTTCGGTGTAACTCGTACAGCCAATCGAAGCGACGAGTGTGTTGTAGTCGGCGTCGTATGACGTGACGTACAACGCAGCGCTTGCGATGCTTGAAAAGGAGAGTGCTACGGCGAAAAAAGGGATTGTGTAGGTAGGAGACATCAGGAGAACCTTTGCGAGTGAATTCACAAACGATTACTTCCTCCTGGAAGTATTCCCCTTTTAGATGACGCCTGACTCCACAAACACTCTGCGCCCTAACTGGGGCGATGCAATTAAAAAAAAGCGGACTGTGTAGATTTGGGAAATCTACACAGTCCGCGTTGCGGTTCACCTAATCGCCTATTCAGGCGAGAGTTACTCAACTCCCGCGGCGTCGAAGGCCAACGAATCCGGCGAGGCCAAGCAGCGCGATTGCGCCTGGTGCAGGCACAACGCCGAACACCATGCGATCGACGGTGGGATACAAATCCGATGCGAGCGGGAGCGACAACGTGATTGAACTGATCGCGGCGCCCGTCGAGATGAAGCCGACGAACGATGACTCGAGCGTCATCAGGTTCACATACGAAGTTCCATCGTCAAGCAGCACAACGACAACCGCTGGCACCACATTGAAATTGATATCGGTCGCAAAGAAATTGCCCCCGACAGCTTGAACGCTCAAGCCGGGTGCGCTGAAGTCGAAGGTGAGCGCCTGACCGGAGTTATTCGTTGAGAAAAGGCCAGCTTGGACGTAGAGGCCGCCTGTTGCAGTAGCGCTCCAGTTCACTGGTCCTGTTGAAGACGAGTATCCACTGGGAAGGAAACCAGTTGGCGTTGAACCAAAGGTTTCGGTGTAACTCGTGCAGCCAATCGAAGCGACGAGCGTGTTGTAGATCCCTTCATTCGGAGATACATACAACGCGGCGCTTGCGACGCTTGAAAAGGAGAGTGCCGCGGCAAAGAAAGATAGTGTGTAGCGTGAGGACATAAAACAACCTTTTTATATGAACCTCCATTGGTTACTCCCGCCCGGAAGTAGCCCCGTTGTGGATGGTCCCTGACTCCACTCACAGTCTGCGCCCTAATTGGGGCCATGCAAATGAAACAACGCGAACCGTGTAGATTTGCGAAATCTACACGGTCCGCGTTTACGGTTCACATAATATCCTGCCCAGCCGAGAGTTAATCAACTCCCGCGTCGTCGACGACCAACGAATCCGGCGAGACCAAGCAGCGCGATTGCGCCTGGCGCAGGCACAACGCCGAACAGCATGCGATCGACGGTGGGAAACAAATCCGCGGAGACTGGGAGCGACAACGAGATTGAACTGATCGCGGCACCTGTCGAGACGAAGCCGACGAACGATGACGCGGACGTCATCACGCTCACATACGAAGTTCCATCGTCGAGCAGCACAGAAACAATCGCTGGCACCACATTGAAATTGACATCGGTCGCAAAGAAATTGCCCCCTACAGCTTGAATGCTCAAGCCAGGTGCGCTGAAGTCGAAGGTAAGCGCCTGACCGGGGTTATTCGTTGAGAAAAGGCCAGCTTGGACGTAGAGGCCGCCTGTTGCGGTAGCGCTCCAGTTCACTGGTCCTGTCGAGGACGAGTATCCACTCGGAAGGAAACCAGTTGGCGTTGCACCAAAGGTTTCGGTGTAACTCGTACAGCCAATCGAAGCAACAAGCGTGTCGTAGATGCTTTCGCTTGGCGAGACGTACAAGGCAGCGCTTGCGACGCTTGAAAATGAAAGTGCTGCGGCGAAAAGAGGGAGTGCGTAGGTAGGCGACATAGGGAGAGCCTTTGCGAATGAATTCACAAACGATTACTTCCACCCGGAAGTAGTCCCCTTTAGATGTCCCCTGACTCCAAATACAGTTTGCACCATAATTGGGGCGATGCAAATGATCCATCGTGGATTTAGTGAATTTGCGAAATCTACACAGTTCGCGTTTGCGTTTAACGTAATCACCTATTCAGCCAAGAGTTACTCAACTCCCGCATCGTCGAAGGCCAACGAATCCGGCGACGCCAAGCAGCGCGATTACGCCTGGCACAGGCAAATCGCTTAACAGCATGCGATCGACGGTGGGGAATAAATCCGCTGCGACTGGGAGCGACAACGAGACTGAATTGATCGCGACGCCTTTCGAGACGAAGCCGACGAACGATGACTCGAGCGTCATCAGGTTCACATACGAAGTCCCATCATCGAGCTGCACAGCAACAAGCGTTGGCATCGGATTGAAAGCGAAATCGGTTGCGAAGAAATTGCCCCCGACAGCTTGAATGCTCAAGCCAGGTGCGCTGAAGTCGAAGGTGAGCGTTTGACCAGCGCTATTCGTTGAGAAGTAGCTAATGTCGACGAAGAGGCCGCCGTTGATGGGCGCTGCTTTCGCAGTATTACGGCACGGATTCGGGCAGCGAAACACTCCACGCGTTCGGCCGCTTCACCGCAATCTGTAGTCGCGCAACATATTCCTCAAGCGGAAGTTCGATCCCACCAAACTGCTGCATGTGATCATTCGCCTCTTGGCTATCTAGCAGCGTGAATCCACGCACACGAAGTACTCGCACCAATTCGAGCAAGCAGAGTTTCGAGCTATTTGAGCCGCCGAGTTCGCGACGACTAAACATGCTCTCGCCGAAGAATGCGCCGCCGATGCTCACGCCGTACAGACCGCCGACGAGCACGCCGCCTTTGAATGCTTCGATCGAATGCGCGAAGCCCTTCTTGTGTAAGAGTTCGTACGCGCGAATCATCCGTGGTGAGATCCAGTTTGGATTTTCCTCGCCGCGATCTTCAGCGCATGAGCGGATGACGCGATCGAACGCGGTGTCTACGCGCAGATCAAACGGAACTTGCTTCGCAACACGCACGAGCGATTTCGGAACCTTGAGTCCATCAAGCGGAAGCACAAAGCGCGGCGTGGATGTAATCCAGTGGATGACCTCCGTGCCTGGCTGCGCCATAGGAAATACTCCGCAGCGATAGGCTGCGAGGAGCGTCTCGGTGTCGAATCGATGTGCAACGCTAAGGATCTGAAACACAGGCGGAGAGCCTAACTCTTCTTCTTCGACAGCACGCGGAACTGCGCGAATTGTCGATGTCCTTCGACTCCTGAGTGAAATCCAACACCGGATTGTTTCGCGCCAACCCACGGGCAACCCTCGGCTCCACCGCAGCCGCGGTTCACGCCGACCATGCCTGTGGAAAGGCGCTCCGCAACGTTGGTTGCGCGCGATTCATCTGCGCCAAAGACTGCGGCGCCCAGTCCAAATGGGCTGTCATTCGCGAGTGAAACAGCCTGGTCGATGGAGTCGAACTCCATGATGCACGCGACGGGACCGAATGTCTCTTCGCGCATGATTTCCATCGAGTGATTCACGCCAGCAAGCACGGTGGGCTCAACGAAGTTCCCCTCTTGCGTGCGATTGCCGAAGAGAAGGCGCGCGCCATCTTTGAGCGCACCTTGAATGTGCCTTTCCACAAGCGACTTCTGCCGCGCGCTCGACATCGGGCCGATACTTGTCGTTGGATCTGCGGGATCGCCGAGTTTCAAGAGCGCCGCGCGTTCGACGACAGCCGATTCAAACGCACGAGCGACCTTTCGATCGACGTAGATTCGCTCGGTCGACACGCACACTTGACCAGCGTTGCGAAAACTATTGCGCGCCGCGAAATCTGCTGCGCTTGCGATATCCGCATCATCAAGCACCACGAGCGGATCTTTGCCACCGAGTTCAAGAATCACACGAGCCAATCGTGCACCTGCTGCGGCGGCGATGTGCGCGCCGGTTGTGCGACTTCCCGTGAAAACAATGAGATCGACGTTAGATGCAACGAGCGCTTTGCCTTGCGCACCATCACCCGTCACATTGATGAGGACATCTTTTGGCAGAAACTCGTTAAGAATCGCGTAGTACTCGTGGGCGACCAAGGGCGAGACTTCACTCGGTTTGGTGACTACCGTGTTTCCTGCGATGAGCGCGGGAAGCACGGATTGCTGCAGCATGAGAATCGGGAAGTTCCACGGCGTGATTGCAGCAACCACACCGAGCGGTTCGAAGTGAATCGTTGAAATCGTGCGCTCGTCTTCACGCATGAAGGGCTGCAGCGCCGCGGCGATGCTCTCGAGTTCTGCTACGAAACCATCCGCGCAATAGTTCGCCTCGCCAATTGCTTCAACGAGCGGCTTGCCCATTTCCGCACTCGACAATCCGCCAAGCCGCGCTGCCTCCATCTTCAGTCGCGCCGCCGCTGGTTTGAGGCACGCGATCCGTTCCGTCACCGATATCGATTTCCATCCTCCGGCTGCCAGTCGCGCACGTCCGACAATTGCGGGGATTTCGCTCAGTGGCGTGAGCGGGAGCGATCCAACCGTGGCATGGCTAAAGGGATTCACGGACAGAAGGCTGGTGGTCATGGTGGAGAAGGTAGGCGCTCTCGCACGATCGATGGAATTTCCGTCGCTCTTGGGAGCAGAGAACTTGAAGGAGTTCGAACTTCTGCTAGACTCTCGCCCCCTTCACATGAGGGCCGTCGACGACTTTCAAACATGAAAGGAGTCGCATGGGGCGCCGATGCGGCCAGCAGGCGCGCCAGCCTTGAAGGGTTTCGTGGCCGCGGAGAGCGATTCCGATGGAAGGAATCACGCCGCGGGCTCTCACAGAGGACGTTCCTCCGTGAGCAATGGTGTGATTCTCCGCAGCAGGCGATAGTTGCCTCCTCGGATGCATAGGAATTCATTCTCGGAGTACTCGTCCTCTTCTCAGACTGCTCGATGCGCGGAAAGCTGCGTTGCGACGATCATCTTCCACTCAATTCATTGGCCCGTAGTGTAACGGTAGCACACGAGTTTTTGGTACTTAGAGTCATGGTTCGAATCCATGCGGGCCAATTGAGTGAACGATTGAAACGTCACAGCCGCAGCATCCCTGATGCGCGCATCGCAGCACCTTTCAACCTTTGTCGTTTCGTGAACATGCGCTTGCGCTTTGCGCGATGCGCATCGTTCGCGCGCTTCAAGTACTAGATCACGCACTCGAATCAACACCATGTCCCCCTCCACCCACTCCAACTCTGATTGCGCTTCGCCGAGTTCTCCTCGCGCGTTGATGGCGATCATTCTTGCTGCGGGCAAAGGGACGCGCATGCAGAGCGATCTTCCCAAGGTGATGCATCCAGTCGCTGGTCGACCAATGGTGCGTTGGGTTGTTGATGCAGCGCGTGAGATCGGATGCACGCGCATTGTGCTTGTTGTTGGCTACGGCGCAGAGTTGATCGAAGCGGAGTTTGCAGGCGATCGCGATGTCGAGTTCGCGTTACAAGCGGAACAACTTGGAACTGGGCACGCCGTATCGATGTCGAAGGCGTTACTCGAGAGCGTCGCGATGGGAACTGATTTCTTCGTGCTGTGCGGCGATGGACCACTCATCCGCAGCGCAACACTCGAAGCGCTTCTCACCGCGCATCGCAGTGCCACCGCATCGGCGACGTTGGCGACGAGCGTGATCGACGAACCCACCGGCTACGGTCGCATCGTGCGCAACTCGACTGGCGCCTTCGAGCGCATCGTGGAACACAAGGACGCGAGCGAAATCGAGCGCGCGATTGGCGAGATTAACCCCAGCTATTACTGTGTGCGCGGCGAGGAGTTGTTCACGACGCTTGCGCAAATCGGCAACAGCAATCGCAGTGGCGAGTACTACTTCACAGACCTCTTCGGCATTCTCGCAAGCGCTGGCCACACGGTGTACGCCGTCGATGCCGTGCCTGCTGAAGATGTGCTCTCGATCAATGATCCGACGCAACTTGCAACAGTTGACGCCATCTTGCGCGCTCGGCCAGTCTCACGAACTGCAAACACTTCTCAACGCCCACATCCGACCATGGGAGTCTCACAATGAGTGCATCCGACCGCGACACATTGAAGATTTTTGCTGGCACCGCATCGCGCGACCTCGCGATCAAAACCTGTGCACACCTTGCGCTGCCTGTCGGTGAAGGGCAAACACTTCGCTTTCCCGATGGCGAAACTTTGGTGAAGGTGGACGAAGATGTGCGCGGGCGTGATTGCTACGTCATGCTGTCGACGTGCGAGCCAGTGAATGACAACTTGATGGAATTGCTCGTGTGGATCGATTGCCTTCGACGCGCAAGCGCGAAGCGAATCACCGCCGTCATGCCGTACTTTGGCTATGCGCGTCAAGATCGCAAAGATGAGGGACGCGTGCCAATCACCGCAAAGCTCGTCGCGAATCTCATTACGCAAGCAGGCGCGGATCGCGTGCTCTGCCTCGATCTCCACGCCGCACAGATTCAGGGCTTCTTTGACATCCCCGTCGATCACATGAGCGCCGCACCAGTGCTCGCAGATTACTTTCTCTCGCGACGAAGCACGCTCGGTGACATCGTTGTCGTCTCGCCTGACGTCGGCAATGTGAAGGTCGCGAACATGTACGCGAACGTATTGCAGTGCGACCTCGCGATCATCGACAAGCGCCGTCAATCTGGCTCGCAAGTGGTGATGAAGAATCTCATCGGCGATGTCGATGGTCGCACCGTCCTCATGTTCGACGACATGATCTCGACCGCGGGCACCGTGTGCGAAGCAGCGAAACTTGTGATGGAAAAGGGCGCGAAGGATGTCATCGCAGCGTGCACCCATCCGGTGTTCGTCGGACTTGCGATGGAGCGGCTCCGTGATAGCCCGATCAGTCGCATCGTCACCACCGACACGATTCCTGGTGGCACGCGCACGAAACCCATCGAACACAAACTTGAAGTGCTGTCGGTTGCTGTCCTCATAGGAGAGGCGATCCACCGCATTCATCACGATCAGTCAATTTCCGCGCTCTTCCGTGGAGGCGTCGCAATCAAGCGTTGATTGCGGACTCAACAGAAGGCGCTCATTCCATAGCTCAATCAAGTTTGCTCACATTTTTGGAGGTCTGAAGTCATGGCTAAAGAAGTTCCAGTTCTCAAAGCGGTCCCCCGAGATCGCATCGGCAGTCGTTACGCAAAGCGACTCCGTACCGCGGGTCGTCTTCCCGCTGTCGTTTACGGTCACGGCTCTGTGCCGATGTCCGTTTCTCTCTGCCAACATGAAACACTCTTGCACTTGAAGAAGGGCGAGAAGGTCTTCACTATCGACATCGAAGGTCAAGCCACAGAGACATGCCTCGTCAAGGATCTGCAGTTTGGATTCCTCGGCGACAACGTGATCCACGTTGATCTCACCCGCGTGAATCTCGACGAGTTCGTGAACGCACGCATTCACCTTGACTTCGCAGGTTCACCTGAAGGCGCGAAGAAGACTGGCACAATCGTTGTGCACATGACTTCGGAGATTGTCATCCGTTGCAAGGTGCGCGATATGCCAGACAGCATCCGCGTGGATGTTTCCACGATGGGCGATGTGCTCACCGTTGGGCAGATCAAACTTCCTGCAGGTATCGAAGCTGTGACACCAGGCAACACGATGCTCGTGCAACTTCAAACCATCGCCGAAGTGGCTGTTGCTGAAGCAGCGACAGGGACCGGCGCGACGGCACCTGAAGTACTCACGGCCAAGAAGGATGATGAAGCCGGCAAGGATGCGAAGGCACCTGCAGGCGACAAGAAGAAGTAAGTCAAGAGTCGAAGCACTGCAGAATGATCTGCACGATTGATCTGAGAACACCATGAAGCTCGTTGTTGGACTAGGCAATCCCGGACCCCTCTACCTCGGCACTCGACATAACGTCGGGTTCGAGGCGGTGGACCGTCTTGCACGGCGAATCGCGCCACCATCATCGTGTATTCCCAAGAGCCGCTTTGGAGGACTTGTCCTCGATACGGAAATCGCGGGAGAGAAAGTGATGCTGCTCAAGCCTCTCACCTTCATGAATCTCTCAGGGCAGTCTGTGGCCGAAGCTGCACGCTTCTACAAACTCGAGACTGAGACGCAACTGTTTGTCCTTGTGGACGACATCGCCCTCCCCTGCGGATCCATTCGGATTCGGAGTGAAGGAAGCGCTGGCGGGCACAACGGCTTGTCAGACATCGAGTCCAAAATCGGGAGCGCGAAGTACGCTCGATGCCGCATTGGCGTCGACGCACCTGGACGCATCCCGCAGGCGGACTATGTGCTTGGCAAGTTTCGTGAAGAGCAACGAGCACCTGTCGAAGACGCGATCAACACCGCCGTCGACGCCACGCTCTGCTGGTTGCAATCAGGACTGACGGAAGCAATGAACCGTTTCAATCGCCGCAGCGCCGACGAGACGCCGCGAAGCGCAGAACTCAATTCCTAAACGCGAAGAAAGCGAGACAGCAACCAATGTCCGAAACTCGAATCTGCACCTATGAGGGACTCTTCCTCTTCCCGCAAGCAGCAACCGCTGATTTGCAAGCCGCACTCGATCATGTGTCTGAAATCCTCAGCCGCGCAAGCGCTGAAGTGATCAGCATGTCAAAGTGGGACGAGCGCAAGCTCGCCTACGACATCGAAGGCAACAAGCGCGGCGTGTTCTTCCTCACGTACTTCAAGTGCGACACGAAGAACCTCGTCTCGATCGAACGCGATGCACGACTCTCGGAGCGCTTGCTCCGTGCGCTCGTCACGCGCGCTGAGCACATCCTCCCAGAGGAGATGACAGCAAACGAAGGTCGTCAGAAACTCTCCGACGAAATCGTCCTCCGCGGCACCGAAGCTGCAGCAGCTGCAGCAACAGCCGCAACCGCAGCAGCAGTTGCAGCAACAGCAGCAGCCAGCGCAGCAACAGCGAACGCCGCAGCAATCGCAAGCGCCGCAGCCACCGCCAGCTAATCCGAAGACGCGGACGACCTTCAAGTCATCCGCGCCAGGACGCAGCAGCACGCTGAAGGACGCAGGCACGCAATTCCCAACGCTCACGACCGCAAGGCCGTGAGCGTTGTGCGTTGTGCGTTGTGCGTTGTGCGTTGTGCGTTGTGTGCGATCCCCAACGCGCGACGCCCAACGCGCGACGCCCAACGCGTTGGTGCGCTAGTGCGCTGATGCGCTGGTGCGCGATCGATTTGCCCTACCTACTCTTTTTTCCTCCGTGAAACAATCGCACACGCATGATCCATGTCAACTCGAGCGAGTGCACGATGGGTACGTTTCATCAAAGTCGCAGTTTCCGCTCTTCGCCCACCAAACACAGGTGGCATCTCATGCGACAACTCATGCGACAACTCATGCGACAGTTGCACGCGACAACTCATGCGTCAATCGCACCCGACTCATGCCATCCGTTGCGCTCTAGCATCAAATCAGAACGGGATATCGGAATCGCTGATCCCCTGATGGCCACCGCCACCCTCACTGCCCGACGAACGATTGGACGCGTACGACCCCTCGCTTCGTGGTGCGCGCGCTGAACTTCCTTCGCTCGATGATCCGCCGCCTGATGTGCCACCACCAGGACGAGAGTCGATGAACTGGAACTCTTCAATCACGACGCGCATCTTCGAGCGCTTCTGTCCGTCCTTGTCTTCCCACGAGTCGAGTTTGAGTCGACCTTCGATGTAGACAGGCTTCCCCTTCGAGAGATACTTCGCAAGAACTTCGGCGGTCTTACCCCAAGCTTCGCAGTCGACGAACGTCGTGTCTTCACGATCTTCGCCTTCCTTCGTGCGGTACTTGCGGTTAATCGCGAGGCTCAGAGTTGCGACGTTCTGGTTTCCCGTCGTCGTCTTGAGTTCGACATCACGGGTGAGGTTTCCCATCAGCATGACTTTGTTCAGATTCGGCATTGGCGTGTCTCCTACGACTTCCCGCGCCTGGAGGTCGAACTCAGGGTTGCCCATTTTGGGCCTTGCGCGACAATCAGTTTCCCACAACTTGTAGCCATGTGCGCTACTTTGGTGCTACTTTCGTGAGGCTTGCCTGACGGTTCCGCCCTGTTCGGGACCAAAGATCAGGCAATTCTCCGACTCGCGCGACTCCTTGTCCGCGAACGCAGAGCATACCACTGTTCGGGTTTCGTTCGGTATTTTCCGCCAAAAATTCCTGCGTTTTCTCAAAGTTTCCAAACAGCGCTCAGGCTTGAGTTTGCAACCCCATTTGCGGTAGAGTGTTCGGCTCGCAATTCGCTGAGGCGCACCATCAATTCTGGTGACCGCGCTTCTAACTGCAAAGGACAGCGACCAATGGCACGACCAGTAGAACTTCTCCTCCTCCGCACGATCGAAAACCTCGGCATCGTCGGAGACATCGTCAAAGTTCGCGCAGGCTATGCGCGCAACTACCTTCTCCCCCACGCACTCGCCGAGACTCCAACTCCCGAGAAGATCGAGGAGTTGAAGGATGCTCGCACGAAAGCACAAGCGAATCTCAACGCGCAGCGTGCAACTCGTGAGGCGACAATCCAACGGCTCGATGGCTACACACTCAAGCTCGTGCGCAGTTGCAACGATCAGGGTCTGTTGTACGGATCCACCACGCAGCGCGACATTTCCGATGCACTCGTTGCAGTTGGATTCCCCGTCGACATGCGCGCAGTTCGTCTCGCGACTCCATTCCGCCGCGTCGGAAGCTACGCCTGCACGATTCAATTTGATCGCGACCTCAAGGTCGACATCACCATCAATGTCGCAGCAGATCGCCAACTCGAGTCAGTCATGAGAGCGCAAGATGATGACGCTGCCGCAGAAGCCGCAGCAATCGAAGAAGCAAAAGCTGCGAAGGCTGAAGCTTCTGCGGAAGGCGCCGACGGCGAGAAGAAAGCAGCGAAGCCCAAGAAGGGCAAGAAGGCTGCAGCGAGCGCCTAAATTCGCGCCATTCATTCAGAACATACACACGGCGGCAGTCTTCATGACTGCCGCCGTGTTCATTTTGAATTGTTCAACGAGCTCAATTCAGCGGAGGCGAATGCGCCTCTGACAACGAGCCGTACGAAAGAAAGCGAAGCCACGCGCGATCAATCGCGCACGCTCAGACGCGCTCGTGATCGTTGGGAGAATGCGCCCGTTCGATGAACTCAATCTCGAGGTAGCGCGCGACGTAATCAAGAATGCTTGAGCACTCAGGTACATCGGGATTTGATGTTGAACCGAGTGGTTCGAATCGCATGCCTTTGAATCGCGCCACTGCATCACTTAAACCAAGTCCGTGCTGCAAACACAGGCTAAATGCGCGACAAAAACCTTGAATCAAGCCAGAGAGCGTCGAGCCCTCTTTCGACATCTTGATGAAGATCTCGCCTGGTCGTCCATCAGGAAACAATCCAATCGTGAGGTAGCCCTCAAACCCGCCAATCGCAAACTTATGCGTAACGGAACTGCGCGTCTCAGGGAGCACTTCGCGGCGTGGAGAAGTCGTTGCGTTCATGTCATCCATCCTTGAACTTCGATGCCGCACACAGCGGCGTAAGATCAAATCTCGTACACAATCTCGTACACAATGGAGTTCCGATCATCGTCGTGAGAGGCCTCGCACGACGATGTGGAGCAGGACATCGAATGTATCGGATATGTGACGGGCTGAGAATCACTTCCACACAATCCGTCGAGAAGTCGGCACGCGAAAAACTTTCTCCGAGCGAGTGAACTTGACACGAAGCCCTCCTTCTTGATCATGCGATCACGCGCTCAGGCGCTTCCGCAGAACCGTCACGAGTGTCGCAACCTCGAGAAACGATGGAGGCGGACGAAGCCAAACCTCAGCGACGCCGTCGTCTGTCCTCCCAGTTGGGACGCGAACAGTTCCTTGGATTCCCGCGAACCGTTGCTCTAACTCCTTTGGGCGCGTCGTGCGAAAAACTACATCGCCACCGCGGCGATGGATCGACTTCACACCCAAGAGTGTGGCGCGCAAACGGATCTCCGCGAAATCGAAAAGCGCGACAGCGACTGGTGGCGGTTCGCCATACGCGCTCGTGAGATCGGCAACATGTTTCTTGAGAATGTCGATGCTCGCTGCGCCACCGATGCGTCGATACGCATCAAGCCGCCGCGCGTCGGATGGGATGTAGGCGCGAGGAATTGCGCCAGCGAGCCCGATGTCGAGCACCGTATCGATGGGAACGAGCCGCTCCTCGTTTCGCAACGCGCCCACCGCATCTTCGAGAAGTTGGCAGTACATCTCATAGCCGACCGCCGCGATATGACCTGATTGTTCCGCACCGAGCAAGTTGCCTGCGCCGCGCAATTCGAGGTCGCGCATCGCAATCTTGAACCCCGCACCGAGCATCGAGAAATCTTCAATCGCGCGTAGACGCTTCAACGCATCTTGCGTCGGCGGCTTTCCCTCAGGGAGGCAGAGATAGCAGTACGCGCGGTGTTTCCAGCGTCCCACGCGCCCGCGCAACTGATGCAACTCCGCGAGCCCAAACATATGCGCGTTTGAAATGACCATCGTGTTGGCGGTAGGAATGTCGAGACCGCTTTCGATGATCGTCGTCGACACCAAGATGTCCGCTTGGTGACGCATGAATCGCAGCATGACATCTTCAAGTTCCTTCGGCTCCATCTGACCATGACCGATGACGATGCGAGCCTGCGGCACGAGTGCCTGAATCGCATCGGCAACGCGCCGAAGATCCGTGATGCGATTGTGGACGATGAACGCTTGACCCTCGCGTGCGAGCTCACGCTGCAATGCCTGCTGAATTCGTCGCTCATTCCACGGAATCACCTCCGTCACAATTGCGCGACGATCCGCAGGCGGCGTTGTCAAGGACGAGATATCGCGCAGTCCGAGCATCGCCATGTGCAGCGTTCGAGGGATCGGCGTCGCGCTGAGTGTCAGGACATCCGCTGTGACTCGAAACTCAAGCAAGCGTTGTTTGTGTTCAACTCCGAAGCGCTGCTCTTCATCGACCACGATGAGCCCGAGATCTTTGAATCGCACATCCTTCGAAAGAATGCGGTGCGTGCCGATGAGGATGTCGACATCGCCCTTCGCAGTCGCTTCGAGAATGACGCGCTGCTCAGCATCTGTCTTGAATCGACTCAACGACTCCACGCGGAACGGATACGCGCGGAATCGATCGCGAAAACTCTGCTCGTGCTGCTCGGCAAGCACTGTGGTGGGCACGAGCAACGCAGTCTGTCGACCACTATCCACTACCTTGAATGCCGCGCGAATCGCGATTTCCGTTTTGCCGAATCCAACGTCACCGCACACGAGCCGATCCATCGGGCGCGGCCGCTCCATATCGCGCTTCGTGGCAGCGATCGCAGTGATCTGATCTTCCGTTTCGTCGTAGGGAAACTCCGCTTCGAAATTTCGCTGCCACTCTGAATCGCTCGGGTAAGCGATGCCGGGCGTTGATCCGCGAGCTGCTTGAACCCGCAACATTTCGCTCGCGAGATCCTGCACCGACTCGAGTGCTTCCTCTTTGGATCGCTTCCAACGTTTGCCACCGAGCGTCGACAGTTTCGGTTTCGCTGCACCAGCACCGATGTACCGCTGCACAACTTCAATGCGCGCAGCGGGCACGAGGATCTTCGCGCCAGCATCAAACTCAAGCGTGAGAAACTCGACTTCGACAGGCTTGCCGCCGGCTTCCGTGGGGTCTTGCATCGAGAGCGTGAGACCAAGAAATCGCGCGATGCCGTGATCGCGATGCACGACGTAATCACCTGGATCGAACGAGAGAAATACGTCTTTCGCGCGTGTGCCGCCCAGTCCACGACCACGCCGACGCATCACAGCGCGATGGAGTACTTCATGCATTGGCACGAAGGCGATAGCGCGTCCAACGCTTGGTTCCCAGAGAAATCCTCGCTGCACATGAAGGAGCTGCGGCTCAGCGATCGTGCTCGGCGCGTGTCGAGAAAGGAGATCGCGCGTTCTTGCCAGTTCACCTTCGTTCTCGCAGCACAAGAGCAGTGTGTGCGTCGATGCGAGTTCCGCAAGTTCAGTAAACGCAGGCTCGATGTCGTCTGAGAAACTCGCGAGCATTCGAAATGGAAGCGTGACTCCACCGCCCACCGTATGCGCGCCGCTGTGCATCTCAAGTGTTGCACTCGCGCGCTTTGTGATGCTCGCGATCGTCGCTGGCGGACCGAACACGCCTCGGCTGTCACGCACGCGATCCCAGTACGCGCGCGCTTGCTCCACAATTTCTGCGAGATCGACGAACACCGCGATCGCGTGCTGCGGCAACCACTCCGAAAAGGAACGCGTTCCTTCGTCTTCGCGTTGACCGACCAACTGCTCACCAACGACCGAGGTCAACGACGCGCTCAACAACGTCACGCGTTCAACTTTGCGATCACTTGCTTGCGTGGCGAGATCGATCTCAAAGATCCGTTCGACTTCATCGCCGAAGAAATCAATTCGAAGGGGCGCACTGCCCGTGGTGGGATGCACATCCAAGAGACCGCCGCGCACCGCGAAGTCGCCTGGTTTCTCGACACTTTCGACGCGCTCGTAGCCTCCGGCAGAAAGCCACGCGACCAACGATTGCTGTGGGATCCGATCGCCAACACAGACTTCACGCACCATGCCCTCGAGCCGCTGCGCGGTGGGAACAGCTTGCATCAGCGCAGCGATCGGCGCGACCACAACCTTCGGCATCCCTCCCGCTGCAATCGATCGCAGCACGCTCAATCGTGCGGCAATGAGCTCCGCGCTCGGGTTCGATTCACCAGGCAAAACCTCGACCGCAGGAAACACTGTTGCGTCAATTCCGAGCGATCGAAGTTCTTCAACGCACTCATCCGCCTCATCGATGTGTGCAACGATCGCAAGCATCGGACGCGCATCACGCACGAGCCCCGCAAGCACAAAACTTCCCGCACTTCCAGCAATGCCGCTGACGGCGATATGTGCTCCTTCAACGAGCGCGCTGCGGAGGTCGCTTAATTCGCGCGCGCC
>QWPV01000054.1:0-5551 GCA_003671055.1 Planctomycetota bacterium | reverse complement strand
GCTTGCGTGCTCGCGCTCACTGCGCCGCGCCACGATCCGCACTGCGACACATCGCCCTCTGAAGGTGTGCCAAATGCGCTGACGAACACCGGAAGTTGTCGACCGAGATACCGATCGAGTTCGCTTGAAATCATCAACAAATCACGCATCGCGAGTCGTTCGGGAACGAAATCGAATCGGAGTCCCACCGCGTTGACCGGCACGCCATCAGACGCAAATCGCTCGAGCAACGCAGTTGGATTCACTGCGCCCAATCTGTTAGATGTTCGCTCGTGGAATGGATGATCGATCTCTACCATCGTGCGTGCATCGCGACGGAAAGTACGAAGCGCGAACGCCATCTTCCGCACGAACTCACTCATCTGCTCCGCGTGCATTTCGCACAGTAGATTCGATCCCACACCGCATGCGACATTCCAAAAGATGTTGACCTTTTGGTATCGCTCGGCAAGCACGCACGCGAAATTCCAACATGCTTCGCGAAGCCGCTCGACGTCTTGTGCGAGTGCTGCAACATCATCAGGCAGCGCGTCTTTGCGCAAATCCGCGATTGGTCCAAGCACGATGGACTTCTTCTCCTTTGTGGCAAACGCAACCCACTGATCGAGCGCGGTGAAGTCGTAGAGCGAAGTTCCCTTGCGATCCTTCCCTCGCGCAAGTGCTCGCCAAGGCACACGAATCGCAAGGACATCAAACGCGCGCGCTGCGGACGCGACGAGTCCAACCGGCGGCGCGGTCGTCGGATCGATGACGACACCAAGCAACGCGCTGCTTGCGGCATGGGTGCGGTAGCGCCGCTTCAGAAAAATCTCCGCGTGGCCGAGTGCGAGCGCTTCACCCGCGTCCATTCCATGCGCAACCGCATCTCGCGCAGCTTGCTCAGCAAGCACTGGCTCGCGCTCAACGCTCGCACGCCGAAATAACCCGCGCGCGCGTTCCCATCGTTCAATCGCATCGCCTGCGCGAGTGGGATCCCACATCTGCCAGTCTTCCGTTTTCGTAATGAATTGCTTGATGCGGTGCCGCGCAACTTCGAGGTAAAAGTCGTACTCAAGTTCACGGCTGGGAAGGATGCAGGTCTGCACAAGCATGCGACCCATTTCTCCCACCGGCGCCATACACGCAAGCGCCGCTTCGGTCCCTCGTTCAGGCTGAAACTGCAGGCTCGCAGCGTTGCGGGCGCACTGCCCTCGCACCGCGCGGTCATCTCCTCCGAGACCATGTCCAAGCGCACCAAGTGACGCGTCTTCGGAGAGTGTTCGGTCATGAATTCTGAATCGAAGCATGCGCGTCCATCGTGCCCCCTCAATGGGGCGCGCGAGTGTACCCTCCGTATTCCATGCTCTCAGGTTTTGCCGACATTCCTCCGGTCTTTTCAACGAACTTGCCTTTGCAGGGACGTCGACAAGGGAAAGTGCGCGATCTCTACCAGCTCGCGCCGGATTCGGATGGAACTGCGCGGCTCTTGGTTATCGCGAGCGACCGCATCAGCGCGTTTGATATTGTGATGCCGACGCCGGTAGCGGGTAAAGGCTCGATTCTCACAGCACTCAGTCTCGGATGGTTCGCGTTTCTTCGCGCTCGCGGCATCGTGAAGGATCATGTGTTGCAAGCGGGCATCGGTGGCATCGCGGAACTTGAAGCGCTTGATCCGACCATGCGAGCCCAACTCACTGGTCGCTCAATGGTGTGTCGCGCTGCGAAAGTCATTCAGATTGAATGCGTTGCGCGCGGCTATCTCGCGGGCAGCGGTTGGAATGAGTATCGCGCAAATGGAACTGTGTGTGGCATCGCGTTACCGAAGGGATTGCGTCAATGCGAGCAACTTCCAGAGCCGATTTTTACACCCGCAATCAAGGCAGAAACTGGCCACGATGAGAATGTCAGTTTCGACGGCGCGGCTGCACTTGTCGGCGGCGCAACGATGGAACGTTTACGCGCGCTGACACTTTCGATCTACACCACTGCCGCACGGCACGCGCGAGATCGCGGTGTGATTCTTGCGGATACGAAATTCGAGTTTGGATTCGCGCTTGATACAGCGGGTCGCCCCACGGACGAGTTACTCCTCGTTGATGAAGTACTCACGCCCGATTCAAGTCGCTACTGGCCCGCGGATCTCTATGTCGCAGGACGCGATCAACCGAGCTTCGACAAGCAGTTCCTCCGCAATTGGTTGTTGGAACTTGTTGCCGCCAAATCGTGGAACAAGGAAGCGCCTGGACCTGAACTTCCTCCCGAAGTCGTGCAGCAAACAGTCGGTCGATACCTCGAAGCACTCGATCGACTCGGTCTTGAGGACGTGCGTCGCAAGGCATTTCGTGAACGACTTGCTGGTGCGACACATGAAGAACACGCGCACACAGCGACGGTTCCCTCAAGTGGCGCGACGATTATCGATGGACGACTTCTTTCGCTCGCGCTTCGTGCGTCGATCAAGGCGCGCATCGCTGCGAGCACTCGAAGCGTTCGACTCGATGCTGTGATGGTCGGTGATGATCCCTCAAGCGCTGTGTACGCGGAGAACCAAGCGAAGACCTGCCGCGAAGTGGGTATCGACTACCGACTGCATCGCATCGGGCTCGGCGCAGGATTTGATGAGATCGCCGGTCGCATCTTGCTTCTTAACGGTGACGCGAATGTGCGCGCCATCATGCTTCACCTTCCGCTTCCTGAAGGTGTCGACACGGAACGCATTCAATCACTCATCGCCCAAGACAAAGATGTCGAAGGTGTGAACCCTGCGAACATCGGCAACGTTGTGTACGGTCGACGCAGCCTTGTTCCGTGCACCGCACTCGCTGCACTCGAAATGATTGAGTCAACGGGAATTCTGCTGCGCGGCGCGCGCTGCGTCATCGTGGGCGCGTCGAACATTGTGGGCAAACCCATCGCGGTGTTGCTCATGCGTGCGGAAGCGACTGTGCTCTCGACCAACAAGTACACGACGAATCTCGCAGACCTCACGCGCAGCGCAGACGTCATCGTCGCAGCAGCTGGCGTCCCCGGACTCATCACCAAAGATATGGTGAAACGCGGTGCTGTGGTGATTGATGTTGGAATCAACCGCGTGATAGATGACGCGGGCAAGACCACGACCGTTGGTGATGTCGACTTCCAAAGCGTCCGCGAAATTGCGGGCTTTCTTTCTCCTGTTCCTGGTGGCGTTGGTCCAATGACCGTCGCCATGCTCCTGCGCAACGTGGTCGATGCCACGCTGCGGTGAATCTCTTTTTTCGATGCACACATTGAAGGATTTCATTATGCGCCCTCAGTCCCTGCTCTTTTCGTTCGCCACATTGGCACTCGTCACGCAATTCACCTTTGCACAAGATGCCGCGAAGACGATTCCCGCGGTCAAAATCGTGCCCGCAGCGGGAGTCGACGCACCACCTCGCGCCGCCGCGGTCACGACGTTGAAGCTGGGCGACGCCGCGCCTGCGTTCCAAGTGGATTCATGGGTGAAGGGCGACTCGTTCACTTCACTTGAGAAGGGCAACGTGTACGTGATGGAGTTTTGGGCAACGTGGTGCGGTCCGTGCATCACCGCCATGCCGCACTTGAGCGCGCTGCAGAAACAATACCCAGACGTCCGTTTCGTTGGTGTCGCGGCAAGTGAGAGCGGCAAGGATCAAGTCGCAAACCTTGCGAAGGTCACTGCATTCGTTGAGCAGAAGGGCGATGGCATGGGCTATCGCGTCGTCTTCGCGGGCGATCAAAAAAAGATGAACGCACCCTGGATGAGGGCCGCTGGCCAGAGCGGCATTCCGTGCAGTTTCATCGTTGATGCGAAGGGGCGCGTCGCGTGGATTGGTCATCCGATGTCGATGGATAAACCACTCGAAGAGATTGTCGCAGGCACCTGGGACATCGCGGCCGCTCTGAAAGTGCAAGAGGCTGCGCTCGCCGCGCGCGCGTTCACGATCAAATTGCGCTCGGCGCAAATGGAGGCGAAAACGAGTGGCGATTGGACCACTGTGCTCGGCATGCTTGATGAAATGATCGCATCCGATCCAACTTCCGCCTCCGCACGCATCGCTGCGATGAAGATCCTCGCCGGTCCTGGAAAGAATCCAGAAAAGGCTTGGAAACTTGGGCGCGAAGCACTGGTGCTCGCAAAGGATGAGCCGCAGCTGCTCAATCAAATCGCGTGGACGATTTGCGCAAGCGATACATTTGAAACCCGCGATATGCAACTCGCACTCGCTGCAGCGGAGTTGACGGTCGCAGGCTCGAAGGGTGAACCAAACCCCGCGTACCTCGATACCTGCGCACGTTGCCTGTGGATGAGTGGCAAGAAGGATGCAGCGATCGCAATGCAACGCGAAGCTGCGAAACTTTCGAAAGACACGCCGATGGGCGAAGGTATCAACGAAGTTCTCGCGCAGTACGAGAGCGGCGAAACTCCCAAAGCTGAAGTGGTTCCCTAATATCTCTTTCCACGACCGAGTTCTTGTATGACGCAAACTGCGATTGTTGTTGGCGGTGGCATTGTTGGTGTCTCGACCGCGTGGTACCTCGCCAAGCGTGGCTACCGCGTGACGGTTCTTGAACGCGATGCGCTCGGCGCAATGTCTGAGAGCGCGAGCGGCGGCAATGCTGGCTTGCTTTCCATCGGACACTTTCCGCTCACGCGACCAGGCGCGTCGATGCGCGGATTGCGATGGATGTTTTCACGAACAGCACCGCTCTACGTGCGGCCGAGGCTTGATGCAGAACTCGTGTCGTGGATGTGGAACTTCCATCTCCACTGCACGACGCGACACTTAGAGAAGTCGATGGCGGTGCTCGGCGACATGGGCTTCAAGTCACTTGCTGCGCTCGAAGTGATCATGGAAGAAGCCAACATCGCGTGCGATTACAAGCGCGACGGATGGCTCGATGTTGTGTTGAAACCTGAAAATCTCGCAGCCGCCGAAGCAGAAGCGCGCAGCCTCGAACAGTATGGGTACAAGTGGGAACGGATCGAGAAGGAGCAACTGCTCAAGCAAGATCCATGTTTCAGGCCGCAGGTTGCGGGCGCGATCCACATGAAGGACAGCGCGCACTGCGCTCCGCATCTCTTGATCGCGGGGCTCGTGCACGCACTGCCGAATCTTGGTGTCGTCGTGCGAGGCAACGCGGAAGTTCGCATGCTCAAGATCGGACGAAGTGGTCGCGTCATGGGCGTGCATCTCACTAGCGGCGAGGAATTGCACGCGGATATTGTTGTGCTCACCGCAGGCATCTGGAGCGACGCATTGGCAAAGATCGCAGGCGTTCGCATTCCGATGCAAGCCGCGCGCGGCTATCACCTTCAATTCAAGTACCCAACCCAAGACGTGCCCGCAATTCCTTCCACAGGTATGGTGTTGCACGAATCATTCGTCGCAGTCACACCAATGAAGACAGCGACAGGAAATGAGTTGCGCCTCGCAGGAACACTCGAGATCGGACCCGTCGGCGCATCATGGATGCGCGAGCGCGTCGCGATGCTTCTCAAAGGCGGCAACGCCTACTTAGAAGGACTCGATCGACTCAAGCCGCTGAAAGAATGGGCGGGCTATCGACC
>QWPV01000053.1 GCA_003671055.1 Planctomycetota bacterium | reverse complement strand
GTTTGACGCGTTGTTCGTCATGGACGGCGCACGGTTTCGCTCACTCTGGTACGCCTCGCCGGCGTAGCCGGCATTCGCATTTTTTAGCGTTCGCGACTGACCGCGCGATACGTTTGACGCGTTGTTCGTCATGGACGGCGCACGGTTTCGCTCACTCTGGTACGCCTCGCCGGCGTAGCCGGCATTCGGCTGAGGCGGCGTTTTTTTGGGGGGGTTCGCGACTTGTGACGCTGTGGCTGTACATTTGACGTCCATGCTTGGTTCTCATGCGCTGTCAATGACTCCCCTCCTTGCGGAGAGTGGCCCGGATTTTTGGATGGCGTTGGGTCGACTGCACCCAGTGGTCTTGCACTTCCCGATTGCGCTGGCGCTTGTTGCGGCGCTTGCGGAAGCATGGCGTGCAATCACTCGACGCACTGGACTTTCGCCGCTCACGCTTCCGCTGTTGAATATCGCGGCGCTGTCGGCGATTGTGGTTTCGCTCACTGGCTGGGTGTTCGCGTCCTATCAGTACGACGGCGATGCTAACGAAACATTGTTCTTCCATCGCTGGCTCGGCATCACGTCCGCGGTGCTGCTGAGTTTCCTCGCGCTGTGGGGATGGAAGTGTTCTTCGCTCAGTGGGCGCGCCGTTGCATCTGTGACGCTGGTCTTCCGATGTTGTTTGCTGATGACCGCCGTTACTGTTGGTCTCACCGGACATCTCGGCGGTGATCTCGTCTACGGCGAGGGATTTTTTCTAAACGCACTGCGCGGAGGTGGAAGCGAGCAGAGCAACGCAGCAACGACGATTGAAGCCAATGCAGTTGTGAGCACAGCGTTGACGCCAGAAGAAACCGTGTTCATGGAACAGGTGCTTCCGATTCTTTCGGCGCGCTGCTTCGAGTGTCACGGTCCGCAGAAACAGAAGGGCGGGCTTCGACTCGACTCGCGCGCATGGCTGTTTAGTGGGCGAGAAGAAGATTGGGTTGTCCTTCCAGGAAAGCCCAACGAAAGCTTGATGCTCGAGCGCGTGCAACTCGCACGCGATAATCCAGATGCGATGCCGCCGAAGGGCGAGCAGCTCACCCCCGATCAAATCTCTGCACTGCGCAATTGGATTGCTGCGGGCGCTGCGTATCCAGCTGCGGTTGGCGTATCGACGCAACAAGGAGCGAGCGGTGGTTCGCTAGGTATCAATTCGAGTGCGCTGAGTGCGCTTGGCTACGTTGCGACGATCGGCGTCCTTCCGAGTATCGATGAGAAAGTACGTCTGCGTGCAGTTGCTGGCGCTGAAGTGCTTTCGGCGCGCGGGATCCATGTGCAGCCTCTCGCAGCAGGCAGTCCGCTGTACGACATCAGCGCGAGTCGTGTGGAGCCGCCAATGGATGCGAAGGATGCTGCATCGCTCCACGATGTTGCACCCTTGATCGCACATTTGAATCTCTCGTATTCCACAGTCACGGATCAAGCACTCGCGCGAATCGGTCAACTCGCGCTGGTTGAGCGGTTGCGGCTTGATCACACAAGTGTGTCGGATGCCGGCGTGCAAGCACTCGGTGTGATGCCGAAGCTCGAGTCGATCAACTTGGTCGGCACTAACGTCACGCCTGCGATCGGCGCGTGGCTCTCGCAACAGCCATCGCTCAAACGCGTCTATGTGTGGAAAAGCAAAATCTCTGACGCACAAGCGAAAGAAATGGCGCAAAACAAGTCCTTTGAGGTGATCTCGGGCGACCTTCCGCTCGCGTTGCCCACAACGCCCTTGCTTCCCGCAGAGGCGACTCCGCCCGTAGCAGTTCCAGATCCAACTCCAGTTCCAGCCGCAATTCCCTGAGCCCCACATGCACACACCACGACGCGCATTCCTTCAAACCGCAGCAGGATTTGCCGCTGCTCTTCCGCTCTCCAACGCATTTGCCGCAGCGTTACTTGCAGGCGATGTCATCACAGGAAGCGGCGACTATCGATATCGCGTGCAGCATGATTGGCTCACGCCGCCTGAAGGTCTCGCGTGGGGCGACACGCAGGGCGTGACGCAAGACAAAGCTGGCAACATCTACATCGCGCACACAGTTGGCGCGAGTGCCACGAAGGATGACGCGATCTATGTGTTCTCGAGTGATGGAAAGTTCACGCGATCAATGTGCCCAGAGTTCAAGGGCGGCGGACACGGACTCGATGTTCGCACTGAAGATGGCGTCGAGTATCTGTATCACTGCGATGTGAATCGCCGACGGATCGCAAAGTCCACGCTTGACGGCAAGATTCTGTGGGAGCGCGGCGCACCGACCGACGCAACATTCAACGGCGCCAAGATGTACGCCACGCAAGATGATTGGAATCCGACCAACGTCGCGTTCTGCCCGAGCGGCGAAATCTTTGTTGGCGACGGCTATGGAAAAAGTTTCGTGCACTGCTACACGAAGGACGGCGCGTATCGCGAAACAATTTGTGGACCTGGAAGCGCGGAAGGGCAAGTCTCTCAACCACATGGACTTTGGTGGGACGATCGCAAGGGCTTACTCGCGGTTGCAGATCGCGCGAATCGTCGCATCCAGTATTTCGCGCCCACGGAGAAGGGGCAGCCGTGGAAGCACGTCGCGTTCGTCACGGTTGGCATGCGTCAACCATGCCACTTCAAGACGAACGGCGAACTTCTGCTCGTGCCCGATCTTTCAAGCGTCGTGACATTGCTCGACAAGAACAACGCCGTCGTCGCATCACTCTGCGATGGCGACCCAACGAATCTGCGTGGTGCGGCGCGTGAAGCGTTTATTCCAGGCAAGTTCGTGCACCCACACTCCGCAACATTCCTCGCCGATGGATCGATTCTCGTGGTGGAGTGGGTGCCCAATGGCCGCGTGACTCGACTTGTGCGCGAGATTTGAGCGCGCGTGATGAATTCTGCCCCAAGCGGCAAATTCATCACGCGCTCTGGTACGGCTCGGCGAGTGAATCGCCTTCGCCTTGTTTAAGCGCTTCTGATGATTTCTGCCCCAAGCGGCAAAATCATCACGCGCTTTGGTACGGCTCGCGGAGTGAATCCGCTTCGCCTGAGGCGGCGGGTAGTGGAGCGCTTCTGAGGCGGCGTTGCGTGCTTCTGAGGCGTTGTGCGCGGAACGTCCCGGGATGGATTCGAACCATCGACCTGCGGCTTAGAAGGCCGCTGCTCTATCCAACTGAGCTACCGGGACAAACGTGTGCGATGACAAATGCGCAACGACGCACGCGAGATGCGCGATCGATTATCTCGAGTCGCGATCAACAACAACGAAGTGCTCGCGCTCGCCGCGTCCGCGCAGTGGATAGTCCTTGCGAAGTGGGTGCGCGGGATAATCTTTCCACATCAATATGCGTCGAAGGTCTGGATGACCCTTGAAGCGGATGCCGAACATGTCATACACCTCGCGCTCAGGCCATTCGGCGCCAGCCCACAAGTCGCACGCGCTTTGCAATTCGAGTGCTGGATCAACCTCGATGCCTGACGTGTCGATGGACGGATTCAGATACGCCTTCACGACAAGACGACGCTCGAACTGATGCGAGAGCAACTGATAGCCCACCGCGAATCGACCAGGTTGTTCGATCGGGTACTCGAGGTAATCGAGACCGAAGAGGTCGACGAGAAAGTTGTAGTCGCACGCAGGGTCATCGCGAAGGAACCGGAGCACCTTGTGAACATGCTCAGGTGGTGCGACCAGCATGGTCATGTCGCGAAACGAGCTTGCGAGGAAGCGCACATCAGGGAACGCCTTCTTCACAAGGTCAAGCGTTGGATGATCGAGAGTCGGTGTGGACATTGGGACTGAAGTGTATCGCGGAGTTAGTGGCGGAATCGCCGCGTTCCAGTGGTCAAACAGGTTACGCCGCGCGCGTTGCAGAGGTCGAAGGTGTCTTGATCGCGCTTGGAACCCCCAGGATGGACGAGGCAGCGAACGCCAGCGTCAATGAGAAGTTCCGGGCCATCACTGAAGGGGAAAAACGCATCGCTTGCTGCAGTGACGCAGCCAACGCCCTGACCCAATCGTTGGCGAGCCTTCTCGATCGCAATACGGCAACTCGCGACGCGGTCCATCTGACCAGCACCCGCGCCCCACAGAGTTCCTACGCTTCCGATGCACACTGCATTGGACTTCAAATGCTTGACGACAACAGTGAGCATCGCGGCGTCCGCGAGTGCCGACGCTTTAGGCGCTGGTCCTGCGACATGCTTGAATCCTCCGAGCGACACAGGTAAGCGATCTTGATCTTGCACGAGCATGCCGCCAGGGATCGACCGCCATGACGTCGCGTGGCCTGTCGACGATTTGATTGCGCCAACAGCAAGCAGTCGCACTTGCTTCCAACGTTGTGTCAGAAGTTCAAGCGCATCTGCGTCGAAGCCTTCCGCGACGATGACTTCGAGGAACTTTTCTCCCGCAACGATCGACTCCGCGGTTGCGCGATCAACGATGCGATTGCACGCAACGATGCCACCGTAGGCAGCGAGTGGATCGCCCGCATACGCAAGTTCGAACGCCTCGCGCAGCGATCCCGCAACCGCGCATCCGCACGGATTCGTGTGCTTGAGCACCGCCGCACTTGGACTGTCTGGAAACGTCTCCGCGAGGTCTTGCACGAGTTCAAGCGCGGCTGCCGCATCAAGCAGATTGTTATACGAGAGCGGTTTCCCGTGAAGCAGCGCAGCGTTCACCACGCTCGGTCCATTGGCGGATGGATCAGCGTAGGCGGCGGCGAGTTGGTGTGGATTCTCGCCGTATCGGAGATCGAGATGGCGCGTAAATCCGTGGCGCAAGACAGGGGGGAAGCGCTCGTGGCCGAGCATTCGTCGCGCCATCCATGCGGCAATCGCGGTGTCGTACTCAGCAGTGCGCGCGAAGGTCAGCGCAGCGAGTTCGCGGCGGAGCTCGAGCGTGGTGCTTCCGTCATGCGTCTTCAATTCACTCGCGACTCGATCGTATTGTCCTGGATCAGTCACGACCGTCACGGATTCGAAGTTCTTCGCAGCGGATCGCAGCATCGATGGTCCACCGATGTCGATCTGTTCAATCGCATGCTCTTCCGCAACGCCTTCATCGCGCACGGTTCGCTCGAACGGATACAGATTCACGCAGACGAGATCGATCGCTTCAATGCCGTGCGCTTGCATCGCAGCAATGTGCGAGTCGACATTGCGTCGACCGAGCAATCCGCCATGCACCTTTGGATGCAGCGTCTTCACGCGTCCATCGAGCATCTCGGGAAATCCCGTGAGTTGATCGATGGTTCGAACAGAAATACCAGCGGCGGTGAGCACGCTTGCAGTTCCACCGGTCGAAACAATTTCCACGCCGCACGCGACGAGTGCACGAACAAACGGAACGAGATCTGTCTTGTCGGAAACAGAAACCAATGCCCGACGAACCGGAACGAGATGACTCATCGTGGATTACCTCTATTGGAGGTCAGCGCGCACGCACGGTGCGCTTGACCCATCAGTTCGCTGCGTTTGCTGATGCAGCCGCGGGCACTTGCTTGTCGGAGGACTTCACCTTAGGCGCGAGATATTCCACGCGACCGTCAGAGTTCCACGTCATGAAGTCGCCCTTGAGAATCTTGTCTGCTTCGATCCACTCAACGTTGGGAAGTGCAATCGTCTTCGCGATCGCGCCGTTGGTTAGATCGACGATGACGATGTTCTTTCGAATGGGATCCCAGAGGAACAAGTCTTGGCCGTGTGCAGTGAGCACAGGAAGTCCGAGGCCTTCCTTCTTCCAACGCACCACGCCACCTGGATGACCTGCGCCACGAAGTTCGAAGCACACGAGGCCTTCGGTAGGCACGAATTGAAGCGCAGCGTCATCGGTGGCAAATGGCGGCGTTTCAAGCGAACTCTCGGTGAAGTAGCTCCACAGTTTCGCGCCGGTCTTCACATCGAATGCGTAAACGTACTGATCTTGGGACGCAACGATCGCAGTGCCATTCGCAGCAGCGATGCTCGAACGAACACCCTTGCCGAGTTTGCGGCGCCAGTGGCTCGCGCCGCTGCCTGCATCGAGTGCAGCGATGTAGCCATCCGTTGTTCCCACAAGAACGTGTGTGTCGTTGTAGAGCGTGGGACGCGCGACAATGGATGCGCCGATGTCCTTCGCATTCACTTCTGCACCAGTGGCGAATCGATGCCAACACACGATACCCGAGCCGGTGCCCCAGATGAAACTTGTCGGGGTCGCGACTGGAGTAGTTGATGGTGTGCGACGAATGGGCTGCTTCACGGTCAGCGGCACTGGCGAATGCAGCGTTCCATCGATAGGGGAAACCAAGTAGACGTTGGTATTCGTTGCAACGGCGAAGCGATCCACTCGGCCTTTCGCAAATGGCACGCTCATCGCCTCAACGGCGAGGATTGAATCGCTCGCGGCCGCACCAGAAGCGAACCACACAAAGGTTCCGTTCTCTGGACGAAGCATCGTAAGTTCATTGCGCGAGTTACCGACGAACACACCACTCGGTGAGGCCCACACGCGAGTCGCACGATGCCCCTCGGGAAGTATGACGCGCGACTGCCATCCAATGGTGGTTCCGAGGCTCTGCGCTGCATCGGGTGCAACGAGGTAGAGCGCTTCAACTTGTGCCTTCAACTCCGCGACCGTTGCCGCACTGTTTTTATTCTGTGCAGTTGCGGAGTTCGTGAGGAACGCGCCTGCAATGAGGCTCACGGAGAGAAGGGAGTAGGTGGCTCGGGCGGTCATGGGTATTCTCAATCTAGGCGAATCCGGGCAGTGGCACAAGGTAGCGTGTTTGACGAGGTCGCGTTACGCTCGGCGTGTGTTCACTGGCCTCATTCAATCTTTGGGAACCGTTGCCGCAATCGCGGCGACAGCGAGTGGTAATCGCATCTTGATTCGTCCCGACAGCGGTGGATCGATGCCCGAACTCGGTGCCTCGATCTCGGTGAATGGGTGTTGTCTGACCCTTGCAGCAGTAGACGGCGGCGCGTTCGCGTTTGACGTGATCCCGCAGACATTGGCGCTCACCACGCTCGGAACATTCGTCGTCGGCGCCCGCGTGCATCTTGAAATGAGCGCGACGCTCTCGACGCTCCTCGGTGGCCATCTCGTGCTCGGGCATGTCGATGGCATCGCAACATTGCACGCAGTTTCGACCGCGCAGGGTGAGCGCCGCTTCACTTTCGATATACCGATCGGCGTTGAAGACGCGATCATCCCGCAGGGATCGATCACGCTTGATGGCGTGTCGCTCACGATTGCGAAAGTCCACGACGCTCGCAACTTTGACGTGTGCATCATTCCCGAGACGCTCGCGCGAACCACGTTTGCAGAGTGGCGCATTGGAACGAAAGTGAACCTCGAAGCAGATTACCTCGCGAAGCTGGTGGCGAAGATTGTGGCGCAGAAGCTTTCGCGTCAAGCGTGAAAGATGTCGAACGCTTTTTACGCACCCGCGCAGTTGGAGTCGGTCTCGAGCGCGAAGGCAAAGTCCTTCTCGCTAATGCCGCCTGCGTCATGCGTCGAGAGCGACAGCGTCACACGATTCCAACGCACCAGCATGTCGGGGTGATGCTGCGCGACCTCGGCTCGCACCGCAACGACATTGACAAACTGCATCGCAGCGACAAAGTCTTTGAACACAAATGTGCGCTGCAGTTGATCGCCAGAGAGCGACCATTCGGGAAGCGCGCTCAATCGCCGCTCGATTTCAGCGTGGTCAAGCCGAAGGGGCTTTGGATTGCTTTGCGCATGCGGCATGGAAGCATCCTATGCGCTTCGATTCTTGTGTGCAGCGGAGGATCGGAGGATCTGCTTCAATGGCAAGAGGTGAACGAAACACTGTCAACGAGGAATTGTTCTATGCCACTCTTGCAATCCGCGCTCCAAATCTCTGCCTGCACTCTCTTTGCCTACGCACTTGCTGCATGCTCGTCGCCGAGTGCATCGTCACCCACCGCGACCGAGAGTGTTGAGATCGGTGGTGAGACGTTTCAATTGCAACTCGCATTGAACGAGGCAGCGCGGCAGAAGGGACTCGGTGGTGTTGCATCCCTCGCAAAGGATGGTGGAATGCTGTTCGTTTTCACGGATGCCGCGCCGAGAAGCTTCTGGATGTACGGATGCATCATGGATATCGACATTGCCTACGTCGGACCGCTCGGTCGTGTGCTCAGCGTCTACACGATGCCGAAGGAACCACTCAAAGGTGCTGACGAAACTGAAGATGCGTACAGGGCGCGATTGGCGCATTACCCCAGTATGTCCGCAGCGCGCTACGTAATTGAAGTTGCGCCAGGCACGTTTGAGCGACTCGGCGTAAAGGTTGGCACGATGTTGGAATTGGATCGAGAGCGCCTCAAGACGCTCGCTCGTTGAGCCGATCTTCACAGGCGGAGTTCCTTCGCGCAGGAGCGTTGCCACGAGCATCGCGCTTTGTGCCTTTGGATTTCGTTCGCTGTGGTCGTCCACCACAGTGTGCACGAGTGAAGAATGTTGTTGTGCAGGAGGCAGCAATGGCGCAGGCGCGCTCGATGCTTGCAAATCCCGAGAATGGAAGGGTGACTGTGATTTCAGCGAGCGAGTGCTTGCCGCAATCGGTTGCACTTCGGTCGTCGCTCGAGCGCGCGTGTCTCGCGTTTCCTGAAGGCGCGCCGACTATTGCGCATATGTCGCTGAATGCTTGTACGAAAGCATCTATTCGCGCAGATGTTGTTGTGCTTGTGGCTGAAGCAACACCGCTCGCTGCGCTTGACCTTGTACTCGCAGCGATCGATCCAGCCGTGAGTGCGGAGGTCGTTCTGATATCAGATGCCAACGCGAATGTGCGTTCGCGCCGCGATGCGCTTGTCATGAAACAGGACGACGCGACGACCGCGCTGCCTGGAATCTTGCGCGGCATACTTCGCGCAACGCACGCTCGGCGTGGGATGGAAACGGAACTCGCCCTTGTCACGCGTGTCCTCGGAACGGTGCGCGAAGAACTTGACGCGCGTGAAGAAGAAATTCAGATGGCAGCCATGGTGCAGCGCGACTTCTTGCCGCTCCATCGCGACCTCGAGCGGGGATTTCAAATCGCGACGCTGTTCCGTCCACTTTGCGGCGTGAGTGGTGATGTGTTCAACATCAAGACGCTCGACGAGAGCACGGTTTCAATCTTCATCGCCGATGCAGTGGGTCATGGTGTTCCCGCAGCCTTGCTCGGTATGGCTGTTGCGCGATCAGTGGAACTTGTGGAACGAGAAGGCGCGCAGCAGCGCATTCTTGGCCCCGCCGAAACGCTTGATCGGCTGAATCAAAACCTCGTGCAGCATCAGCGAACCACGACGCGATTCGCTACCGCAGTTGCTGCGCTTCTCGATGTTTCCACGCGCACGCTGCGGCTCGCAAGCGCTGGTCATCCGCCGTGCTTCCTTATGCGCGCTGGCGAAATGCCGCGATCGTTGGAGATGCCAGGTGGTTTGCTCGGCGTTTTCCCCGATGAGGAATACATCGAAGCGTCGGTGGTGCTCGAAGAGGGGGATGCAGTTGTGTTCTACTCTGATGGCGTTGAGCAAGCGCTCTACACACCCGATGGTCCGGGCCACCCTCAAGCGTTTGCGGCAGCAAGCGGTGCGTCGAGTGCAGATGAAGTCATCGAGCGACTCGCTGCGCAACTCGATGCCCATGCTGGTTCGTTACACCCCGAAGACGACGTCACGCTTCTGGTGCTGTATGCAGGGAGCAAGAAGCAAGTGGATCGACGCGCGCGTGCACGAGATAACTATTCGCCAAATCGTCGCGTGGCTTGAACGCAACGTTTCCGAAAAGTAAAGTGAGACTCACCCGTCAAGTGTCGCGCGCACATGCGTTGCGCGAGCGGCGCGGTCATCATCAGCTGCACTCGCTGGAATCGAGCGAATACGCGCGAGATGCGCAGGCTGCACTTCGAGCAGCAATCGATTAACCGTGGACATTGCCACGGAATCGATGATCCCAAGCGCAACTCCAACGCGAAGCCGCGAGAGGTATTTGAACGCTGCTTCGAGTGTGAGGATGCGCGCGGAGCGCAGGACACCAAGTGCACGATGCGCACGATCCGTTGTTTCGAGCGCGTCCGTTTCAAGCATGCGCTGGCGTGCCTGACGTTCGTACTCCACAAAGCGCGGAACGATGACGCCTGCGAACTCTTCAAGCAGGTCTTCTTCACTTCGTCCGAGCGTGATTTGGTTGGAGATCTGGAAGAGTTCCGCGTGCGCGTCACTTCCTTCGCCGTGCAAACCGCGCACCGCGAGCTTCAGCTCTTTCGCAGCACGGCGCATCTTTTCCAGTTCATCGAGAATCCGAAGCGCAGGCAGATGCAGCATGACGCTCATTCGAATGCCAGTACCGAGATTTGTGGGGCAGGCAGTGAGATATCCAAAGCGCGGATGGAACGCGAATTCGAGCGATCGCTCGAGGGATCGATCGAGTTGTGTCATTGACCCCACAAGCGCATGAAGCTTAAACCCGCCAGCGTAGATTTGCGCACGCAGATGGTCTTCTTCATTCACCATGATGCTCGCGCAACCATCTGCACTCAGCGCAACACAGCGAGGATGCGTGCCTTCCGAAAAAGGCTTGGAAATGAGGTTGCGCTCGAAGAGCATTCCGCGATCACTCACATCGCTTGATTGGAGATTGACCCAGCGCGTGCCGTGCTCAAAGACGCTACCGAGTTGCGAAGACTGCACGCGATGCATGACTTCAGTCAACTGATCCGGCGCAGCGCGATTGACGAAGGGGTATCCAGTGATGTTGCGCGCGAGGCGAACGCGGCTTGAAAGCACAACATCTCCGAGAGGAGTATCGCTGTCATAGAACACGCTTCGATCGATTGCTTTCATGGCTGACTCCTCTTAAGGAAGAGCTGGAGTATTAAGAGTTGCGCCCAGGTCATCGTCGCCTGCCGTGCCGAGAGACGACAAGCGATCACGAAGTCGTGCGGCGCGTTCGTATTCTTCGCTGCTCACCGCTTCACGGAGTTCTTTCGCAAGTCTGTTGCGAAGGGCCGCGCGATCGATGAGCGTTGCGGCTTGCGCAGGGTGACGACCCACATGGATCGACGCGCCGTCTTGCGCGCGCTGGATCACGCCGCTGAGAAGTTCTTCAAACACTTTGTAGCAGTCAGGGCAGCCCAGTAGTCCGACCGCTTGCAAATTCGCGATCGTCATGCCGCACGAAGGACAGGTACGAATCGTTCGCTCTGGCGCGCGTGGTTGACTCTGCTGCGCAGCTTGCAAGATTTGCGTGATGGAAACTGCGGCGCCGGTTGTTGCGGGCAACACATAGCCATGCGCGCGTGCGTGATCGGCACATAAATGCACTTCATGCGCGACGCCCGTCTTGATGACGGTTTCGTGGACGGTGGCGGGTTGGTCGCAGTGGTCGCAGAGACGAGTCATCGCGCAGTCCTAGCAGGCAGAATCCGTCGAACATCGATGCGGGAAGAGTGTATTCCACTCCACTACGAATGCGAAACAATCGCTTGGCGAATTGCAACGAGCGTTCGAAGCAAAGCGGGAATCTCCGACAGCGGTTGAATCGTTGCAGCATCGGAGGCACTTTCCGAAGGCTTCGGGTGGCATTCGAGAAAGATCGCGTCGACGCCAGCAGCGACCGCGGATTTCGCGAGAAGCGGCACGCGTTCAGGTCGACCCGCGGTCGCAGTGCCGCCGCCGCCAGGGAGTTGCGTCGAGTGTGTTGCATCAAAGCACACCGGTGCGCCGAGTTCCATCATGTCACCCACACCGATGAAATCATTCACGAGTCGGTTGTAGCCAAAGAATGTGCCGCGCTCGGTGAGCATCGGGAAGTCGCATCCACCTTCCTTCAGTTTGTCGAGTACGTTCTTCATTTCGGCTGGGGACATGAACTGTCCCTTCTTCACATTCACCGGAATTTTCGTCTCTGCAGCAGCGACGAGCAGATCCGTTTGGCGGCAGAGAAACGCGGGGATCTGCAGCATGTCGACCGAACGCGCTGCGAGAGACGCTTGCGCTGGATCGTGAATGTCCGTCGTCACCGGGACGCGAAACGCATCGCGGATGCGCGCGAGTTCAGCGAGGCCGCGATCGATACCGAGTCCGCGCTTGGACTTGATGCTTGAGCGATTCGCTTTATCGAAACTCGCTTTGAACACGAGTGGAAGTTTCAACGCAGTGCAAGCTTCATACAGCGTGCTCGCGATGAGATCATTCGTTGCGCTTTGCTCGATGACACACGGCCCAGCAATGATGAGCAGTGGGCGCTTCGGCGCGCGGAACCACGAGAGGAGAGAATCGTGAAGTGGGTCTTGAGGCATCGAGGAGATTCAGGAATTCATCGCGGATTAGTGAAAGATGGAGTGTACGGGTTTTTGCGCGGTTTCTATGCATCAGTGGTTGCAGGGACCTGCGAATAAAAGGCACAAAATGCAACAACTGTTTCTTGCAATCTTTGCAGTTCCATAGAACGCCCCATAGGGGTTTGCCCGAAGAGATGAGTGAGATTCGGTGTTGTCTGAGTGTGCCGATCTCACTGGTTCGTTGTGTAAGGTCGGAACACTCGTGTTTGGATGCTTGACCCTCCGTGGAGGGAGGTTCCCATGTCAGCGATGCCCATTGACCCGCATGAATTCAGTGACTCCGTTATTGAGATCCTTCGCAACGCCTACCCAGAGCGAGCGGCGCATCTCACGGGACCGCTTCACCTCTTGCTAGATGGACGCCATCTCGGCCTTGAGAATCTCTATCGCATGGTGTTGCGTGATCCGAAGAGTGGCGCGGAAATCGTGCAGGCATATCTCGAGCGATTGATGGAGGGCGACCAACTGTCTGGCGCGCCACTTCCGCTCGCTGTGGCGCGGGCGCGCATCATGCCGCGCATTCAACCAGAGTCGATCTTTGAACACCTTGACCCTGCACAAGTCGCACATGTACCGTTTGTGAACAGCACTGTGATTGTGTTCGTCATTGATTTGCCGCAATTGACAGTGTCGATTACGACGGAGCAGATGATTCGCTGGGGGATGCAGTGTGATGATCTCGAAGTCATTGCGCGCGACAACCTCGCGAAGTACACGCCTGAACTTGAAATCAAGATTCTCGACAACGCAGACGGCGGCCGCGCTGCGATCGTCAGTCAACAAGATGGCTATGACGCTGCGCGCTTGCTCCTCGGACGATTGCATGATCGGCTGAAGCGAGAATTGCACGGCGACTTCTGGGTTGCCACGCCTTCGCGCGATACATTCTTGGCGATCAGCCAGGGTCCTGAGCCATTCCTTGATCGACTGCGCGAGCGGGTCGGCGAGGACTTCCGTCGCCTTCCGTATCCGATCACGAAGGATCTCTTCTTTGTGTGCCGTGATGGCGTTGCAGGAACTGCTGCCTAAACGCAGCACGATTCGTCGGCGATTCCGCATACGATTCGTGACCTTGCTCCTTTTGATTGACAACTACGACTCCTTTACCTTCAACCTCGTGCAGAGGTTCGGTGAGATTGACCCTTCGCTCGAAGTGGTGGTTGTGCGCAACGATCGCATCACTGCCGACGAAGCAGTCGCGATGCAGCCGGAGTTGTTGGTCATCTCACCAGGGCCGTGCACGCCGAAAGAAGCAGGCGTGAGCGCCGAACTCATTCGCCGATTCAAAGGCAAGATTCCCATTCTCGGCGTGTGCCTCGGCCACCAAACGATTGGCGACTGCCACGGTATGGTGGTGCGTCGCAATGACATTCCTGTGCACGGCAAGACGAGCCCGCTCGAGCATGATGGCAGGGGGATTTTTGCTGGACTCTCGCAGCCGTTCGTCGCAACGCGCTACCACTCGCTCGTCGTCGATCGCGAGACCGTCGGTGATGAGTTCGAAATCAGCGCGTGGACAGCACGAGGCGAGGTGATGGCGCTCCGATGGAAAGCGCCAGTTGGACAAGCGCCGATGGACGGGGTGCAGTTTCATCCCGAGAGCTTCCTCACGATCGAAGGCCCGCGACTCTTGGGGAATTTCCTTCAATCCCGCGCCGTTACACTCTGAAGCCTATGACCGTGCAGAGCCCAATCTTCCCAACGATTTGTCGCGCAACACTTCTGAGCGCTGCGGATGGTCGCGTCGTACTTCGACCGGCGGCGACGGAGTACGCGCTCATCTTCGATCTGCCTGCAGGCATCGCGTGCCCAGTCGAAATCGGGCAGCGGATTACCGGGAGTGTGCACGCGAGGGCACAGAAGATGCACGTCGCGACTGGCGGAGGCGAGTTCATCGAGCCGCTCATCGGTCACCCGCGCATTGTGCAAGGCAAGGTTCGCCAGATTGATGCGGCGGCAAACGCGCTGCTCATTGAAGCGGTGGTGCCGATGTGGATGACGGTTGCAGCGGGGCAGTCCGCGAGCGACATGCCGATTGGTGCACTCGTGAATTTCTATGTCGAGAGCGGCGCGATCTTCCGACCAGCCACATGAGTGCGCTTCCTTCACAGGGCATCGGCGTTGGACTCATCGGTTTGGGATTCATGGGCCGAACTCACGCAGCATGCTTTGCTGCAAGTGGACGCGCGCACATCATTGCCGCATTCGAACGTAATCCTGATGCACTGCACGCAGCAACGGGCGCGAACAACCTCGATACTGGAAGTGCATTAGCCGCAGCGGCGTTAGCGCATACGCGACGAGCGACGAGCATTGACGAATTGCTCGCAGATGCGCGCATTGCGCTGGTCTCAATCACTACACCGACGGACTCACATGTGGAGTTGGCGTTGCGCGCGCTTGAAGCGGGAAAACATGTGCTCGTTGAGAAACCCGTCTCGCTTGACCCTGCTGCGATTCGCCGTATCGGCGCATGTGCAACGGCGCACGGGCTGCTCGCGATGCCTGCGCATTGCATGCGATTCTGGCCGAGTTGGGTCGTGATGCGTGAAGCGTTGCAGAGCGAGTACTACGGACGACCGTTTCGTGCGCGATTTCAGCGAATGGGACAGGCGCCGAGTTGGAGCAAGGATTTTTATCTCGACGACGCGCGGTCGGGCGGCGCTGCGATTGACTTACATATCCACGACGCGGACTACATCCGTGACGTCTTCGGTGAACCAACCGCGGTACACGCAAAGGGATCGCGTCGTCACATCCAGACTACATATTCGTTCGCGAGTGGAGTGCATGTGGAAGCGGAAGGCGCGTGGGTGGATGACGCAGCGTTCGAGTTCGTGATGGCAGCCGTGATTGAGTGTGAGCGTGGAACGCTCGATTTCCGTCTCGGTCGCGAGCCCGAACTCGTGCTCACGCGCGAGGGCGTATCCACGCAGATCGCCGTCCCAACTGGCAGTGGTTACGAGGGTGAAATCAACGCGCTCCTCGATGCGATTCTCTCGGGAGCGCGTGCAGCGCCCGTGTCGATGGAAGATGCTGCCAAGACGCAAGAGCTTCTCAATCGTGAACTCGCGAGCCTTGCTCAGTGAGTTGCTGATGTCGTTGCCGGTTGGGCCGCAAGCGCCGCCTTCAACACATCTTCCACTTTGCCATTGCGAACATCCGCGGCGAAGACTTTGCCATCACGTCCGATGATGTGATAGTCAGGAAAACCGTCTAGGCCGTACAACTTGCTAGTTTTGTCGGAAGAATCGATGCAGCAGAGGTACGCGATGCTGCGCTCCTTGATCGTGTCAGCCATTTTCTCGCTGCCACGCTTTGCGCAGACACCGATGACCACGACACCATCCTTCGCGTACTTCTCAGCGAGTGCGTTGTTCTTCGGAATGCTCGCGATGCATGGTCCGCACCATGTCGCCCAGAAGTCGAGCACCACGACCTTGCCTTTCAATTCCGCAAGCGTGACCGTCTTGCCATTCGCAAAATCCCTCACATCAAGCGCGGGTGCAGCGTCGAGAGCCATGAGTTTCGCCATCGAACTTCGATGCTGCGCGTCACCTTCGAGATACTCGGGGTCGACGGCTGCGGGCTTCTCCGTCTGCACAGGCGCAGCCTCACGGAGCAGCATGTCGACCGCCTTGCGCACAAACTCCGGTTGCAATCCGATCGCGCAAACCATTCCGTCACGATCAATCACCGCGTAGGTTGGATAGAACGAGACATTCCACGCCGCGATCGTCTCAGCCGTTGCGACAGCGTTCGGATACGTCATTCCCTTTTCCGCAATCATCGCATCAAGTTTTTCGACGCCGCGCTTGGGTTCATGCGCACCAATGACAACCACGCCTTTGTCCGCAAGTTCTTTCGACATCGCAACGTTCTCTGGAATCGCCGCCCGGCACGGCGGGCACCACGTCGCCCAAAAATCGATCACTACGATCTTGCCCTTGAGTTTCGCAAGGTCTTGCTCCGCACCGCGCCAATTCGTGAGTGTAAGCGCAGGCGCTGGTTTTCCCGTCATTTCAACGTGCTTGGCCGCAGCGGGTGCGATGCGCCAGAACCATTCATCGGGGAAGGTTGGTGGCGCAGCGTTCGCATTTGTAACGACAACGAAGAGAAGTGACGCAAGGATGGAGAGTGCGGTACGCATGATTGCAGTTGCTCGATAATCCGTTAGCGTGAAGTGCTGAAACTCTTCTTCTCGGTTCCATCCTCGTTGAACACGACGATGTCACCGGAACCCTTTTCATTCGTGCCGATGCGTGCGAGATCCTTGCCGAGCGCGCTGCGCAGCACGAGTGCACCGCCTGGCGCATCAGCCGCAACACCCGCAGCAACCACAGGAGCGCCACTCGCGTTCGAGATGGAGATGAGCCCACCAGTAGGTGCCGACACGAGCGTCACCGCACGCTTGCCGTTCCGCGCAAGCAAGAGCGACGCGCCATCATCCTTACCACCTTCAGCAACGATGACTGCATTGCCTTCACCGCTGGCAATCGCGAATCGACCGGCGCCCTCGGCATTCGCAGCAACAGCAAAGATCGGGACCTTCGCGCCGTTGAAGACTTGCAGCATGCCGCCAGTGGAATCTTCCGCGCTCGCGCCCGCAAGAAGCAGCGGGTCTCCAGTAGGCGTGCGACAGAGCAATGTGCCGCCTGCTTTATTGCCTTCGAGTTCAACGAGTGATTGACCTTGCACGTTGACAACCGCAACGCTTCCACCATCGACATCAGCGGAAATCTTTGCGGCGCCCTTCGGATCCCCAGCAAGAATGAAGCACTCCGTCGCATTCGCGCGAGCGGCGATGCGACGCGCACCATCAGGACTCGCGAGATCGAGCTCTGCGCCATCGGTTCCTGCACGAAGTCGACCAACGATGCCGCCCTTCGACGATGCAACCGCGATGCTGCCGCCATCTTCACTCGCGCCGAATGTCAGCGCGTCGCGGTTCTCTGCGTCAGCGAGTCGCACGATCCCACCTGTTCCACTCGCGTTCGCACCGTATACCGAGAGACCTCGATTATTCGTGAGCGCGATTGCGCCACCCTCTTGCGTTGCTGAAATCGTCGCCCCACTTCGGCCTGCGGTACGAACTTCAACCCGGCCTCCTGTGCGAGCAGCGAGCGCGCCCACCGCGAGATCACCATTGGAATCCCAAATCGCAAGATCTCCACCAGCCGGCGTCGCGCTCGCGCGCAACACATTTTGCCCGGTCTGATTCCATAGATCGATTCGTCCACCATCAGGCGCTGCGGTTGCGAGGAATACCACGCGATTCTGCGAGTCCACGACTTCAAGCCGGCGAGTCTGCACGAGCGGAAGCACCTCTTGTTCAGCACTTGTGAAGCCGAGAAGTCCAGCCCCAAGCACGCCCATCGACGCAATCGCCGCGAGCTTCCAGCGACGAGACTCCGCACGAGTTCGCACGAGCTCAGCGGTGAATCTCCCCTCAAGTTCAAGGATCCGCTTGGCAAGAAGATCGGAGGAGGAATCGTTCGTAGGTGCGTGTCGGTCGGTCATAGGTACTTCGCGATCAAGTTGATGTTGCGTCGGCAAGTGCCGAGAATTCTGTCAGAAGTTGATTAGCATACGGATCCCTTCCGTGCTGCGCTCTCGCGGTGTGGAAGGGGCGATGGCTTGCATGGTTGCAAGATTTGAGCATGGTTTGAGGATGGTTTGAGGCACTTCATGACGACGCAGAAACCAAAGAGCAATTCTCCCACACGCGATGCTGCGCCGATCTCGGCGTCCACTGCGAAAGAAGGGCTCGGCATCGCGCTCATCGGCACGAAGTTCATGGGCCGAGCGCATTCGAATGCGTGGGGAAAGTGCGCGCAGTTCTTCGATCTCAAACGGCCGCCACGGCTCGTTGTTGCATCTGGTCGCAATGCGCAAGAGACCGCAGCGTTCGCGGCGCAGTGGGGATGGTCTCGTGCGTCCACGAATTGGCGGGATGTGTTGAATGAATCTGCGGTGGATCTCGTTGACGTGTCAACGCCAAATCATCTGCACGCTGAAATGTCGATCGCGTGCCTTGAAGCTGGCAAGCATGTTGCATGTGAGAAGCCGCTCTCAAGCACACTCGCGGATGCGAAGCGCATGGTGCTTGCCGCACGCGCGGCCAAGAAGAAGGGCGTGCAGACGTTTGTGTGGTTCAACTACCGTCGCTGCAGCGCGGTTGCGTTTGCGCATCGATTGGTGAAGGAAGGCAAACTCGGTCGCATCTTCCATGTGCGCGCAACCTACTTGCAAGATTGGGGCGGACCCGAGACACCGCTGCTCTGGCGCTTTCAATCCGATCAAGCAGGTTCAGGCGCGCACGGTGATCTCAACGCGCACTTGATTGACATGGCGCGATTCATCACGGGTGATGAGATCATCGAAGTCGTGGGCGCAATTGAAGAGACCTTCATCAAGGAGCGCGCGATTGTGAGTGCAGCAACAGACGCGCTCGCGTCGAGCAGCAAGTTGAAGGGTGCGAAAGTTCCGTCGAAGGGTTCAGGCAAGTCAACCGTCGACGATGCAGTGCTCTTTCTCGCACGATTCAAGCACGGCGCAATCGCGAGTTTCGAAGCAACGCGACTTGCGACGGGCAATCAGAATCGCAACTGCATCGAAATCAACGGCGAACTCGGCAGCGTGAAGTTCAACTTCGAGCGCATGAACGAACTGCAGTGGTGGGATCACACGCTCGACGCAAAGTTGCGCGGTTGGAGTCGCATCATGTGCACCGATGCCGGTCACCCCTACGGCGGACACTATTGGCCAGCGGCGCATGTGGTCGGTTACGAGCATGGTTTCGTGAGCCAAGCCGCGGATATCTCCGCTGTTCTCGGCGGCGGCGCGAGTGTTGTGCCGTTGCCTGACTTCGAAGACGCACTCAAAACGCAATGCGTGCTTGAAGCAGCCATTCGCAGCGCGCGCGAACATCGCAACGTTCCTATTCGTGAACTCGACAAGTTTTGATCATGCGCACGCTTCCCCAGATTGAGTTGCATCTTGAGCGTGCTGTAGAAGTCCTCGTGCGAGAGCAGCGCGAGGATGGGCTGTGGCACAGTGAGATCGAAGGCGACTCCACTGCAGAGAGCGACTACTTGCTCATGAAGTGGATCACGCATCAAGAGCGCGAACCGCTCGCGGATGGATCGGGCGCGGACACGCTGCTGCGCATCGTCGCGTCGCTGCGCGTTCAACAGCGCGAGGATGGATCGTGGGGCAATGCACCGCACGCGCCGACCGATCTCTCCGCAAGTGTCAAAGCATATTTCTGCCTCAAACTTTTCGGCGACTCGCCTTCCGCGCCGCACATGAAACGCGCGCGAGCAGTGATCTTGCAGCGGGGGGGCGCAGCAGCGTCCGACTCATGCACGAAGTTCTTTCTCGCAGCGCTCGGTCAAATATCGTGGAACGCCGTACCCTCCGTGCCTCCTGAAATCATCGACCTTCCTCGATGGTTCCCGCTGCACATCGAACAATTGAGTGCATGGAGCCGAGCGCCACTCCTCGCACTTTCGATTCTCTCGATGCGCCAACCAACGCGCACGTTGTCGCCCGCACTCAGCATCGACGAACTCTTCGTGCGTCCATCCATTCGCGGATCTCAACGCGCAACACGGACTGCAGCGTGCGTCGATGCACTTCTCAAGTGGGCGCATCGCTTCGGACCCATCGCGTGGCGCCAAGGTTCCATCAACCGCGCGTCTGCATGGATCGAAACCAATCAGCGCGAAACCGAAGCATCAAGCGCGTCGCTCATCCTCTGGCAACTCTCGCTGCATTCGCTTGGCTACGCACGACAAGACCCAAAAGTGCAGCGCGCAGAACACGCACTCGACGCACGATTCGTCGTTACAAGTTCAACCATTCGCGTGCAGCCATGCGTTTCAACTCTGCACGAAACAGTGAGCGCATTACGCGCACTGATGGAGTGCGGATTCACCGCAGCAGACGCCTGCACCAAGCGCGCGCTCGCAAGTCTCTCGATGCAAGAAGCATCGCTTGCCCTCAACGCCTCCGACGCCGCAAGCACCGCAATCTTGCTTGATCGCATGGGCGCATCCAATGCGTACGCATTCAGCAGTCGCATCGCACACTCACTCCTCACCCAACAAAACACCGACGGCGGATGGAGTTTCACCGGAACATCCGAACCCTCCACGCGCATCGCATCACTGCCATGCGCAGACGCACTGCAACTCCAAGACCCATCACGCGTGGACCTCACCGGCAGCGTCCTCGAATGTTTCGCCGCGCGAGCAATCACCATTGACCACGCAAGCGTCCGCGACGCCATCGTGTACCTCAAGTCAGCACAACACGCCGACGGCTTCTGGACCGACCCCGAAGGCAAACACAAAATCTCCAACACCGCCATCGCAGTCAGCGGCGCCATCGGCTGCGGCGCAAACCCCGCAGAACCATGGCTCCAACGCGCCGCCGACTGGATCACTTCCATCCAAAAAACCGACGGAAGTTTCAGCGACTCCACCGCGCACAATCACGAACAGCCATCAACCGCATCAGCTACCGCCGCAGCTGCAACGCTCCTCCTCGAGCTCCAAGGCAAAGACGACCACAACCTCCACCGCGCCATCGAATGGCTCTGCACAACCCAACTCAACGCCGCGAGCGCCGCCGACCCACTCTCCAACCCCAACCAAACCCCCGCAGGAAGTTGGTCGCAACCACACGCGACAACCGCCGTACTCCCAGGCCTCCCAACCGCGCGCAACCACTCCGCAGCCCTCCACCTCGCAACCACAGCCTTGGGAAAATTCCTCGCCGCCCACGGCGCAGGCGTGAGAGGCAAACGTCTCAC
>QWPV01000052.1:14758-21159 GCA_003671055.1 Planctomycetota bacterium | reverse complement strand
GACGCGCACTCTATTGATGCGTTCGCGCAGGAAGCGCTACGACTCGGTGCGATCGACGGCATCGTGCACAACGCGTCGAGTTTTCAGCGCACGCCGTTCGGCGAGATTCTCGAGCGTGACGCAGTGGAGCAGTACAAGAGCGACGCGCTTGGTGCGCTGCTGCTCTCGCAGGCACTCGCAGCGAGTCTTCGTGATGCGCGAGTGCGAGCATCGATGCCGCAGGGCGCTGGAATCGTCGTGCTCGGCGATGCGCACGCAGAGGCGGTTCCCCGTTGCGGATACACCTCGTACCTCATGGCGAAAGCAGCAGCGCACGCGCTTGTGCGTCAGCTCGCCGTTGAGTTTGCGCCGGAAGTTCGCGTGAATGGCATCGCGCCCGGCGTGATCTTGTGGCCAGAGTCGATGCCGGATGCTGCGCGCGCGGAGTATTTGCAACGCGTGCCGCTGAAGCGATCGGGAACACCAGAGGAAGCCGCTGCGCTCGCAGAATTTTTGCTGCTCGATGCGCACTACAGCACGGGTCAAATTGTGATGCTCGATGGCGGACGAAGTTTGTGAGGCTCAGCGTGGTTGCGCGGCGAGCGTGATTGCCGATTCGAGACGCGCGATGTCTTTGCTTGCGTGCGTCACGGTCCGAAGTTCATCCAGCACGCGCGCGGCTTGCGCGAGTTCGTTCGCGCGCACGAGCGCGAGCCCTTCCTCAGCGAGAAGTCGCGCATTGGTTCCATGCACTCGCGTTCGACGCAACGCAGCTGCAGCTTGCGCGAATCGATCAGTGGCGCAAAGTGCGAGCGCGAGTTCTTCAGCGACTACAGGCATCGCGAGGGTCAACTCCGGAAGACCGTTGAGCAACAACGCTGCATCTTCACTTGCGCCATTCAATCGAAGCACGCGCGCGTAGAGCAAGCGGTACTCCATGCTCTCGGTGTCGAGCGCGTGCGCTTCTTGAGCGGCGTTGAGCGCGAGTTTCGGTTCTCCGAGCGCGAGTTGAATTTGCGCGGCGGTGGAGGCGAGGACCGCATTGCTTGCACCTTGCGCTTTGAGCAGCGCGATCAATTGACTCACTTGCGAGGGTTGATTGTGCGTGGATAACGCGATCGCTGCGCTGACAGCAAAGCGTGTGTCATGTTGCTCGACTGCGAGCGCCGCGACGGCAATCCAGCGCGTTGTTGCTTCTTGGCGCAGTCCCGCTCGGTCGAGGAGTAACGCCGCGGCGTGGGCTCGCACGGCATCCCCGCCGGAGAGTTCGCTCGCAAGAAGCGCAGCGCGTGCGGCTTCATCAAGAACTTGATCGCCCGCGAGTGCATTGTCGCGAAGCACGGAGAGTTCGCTCGCAAGAAGCGCAGCGCGTGCGGCTTCATCAAGTACTTGATCGCCCGCGACTGCATTGTCGCGAAGCACCCGAATGCCGAGGACGCGAGCGAGTAACTCGAGTGCAATTGGATCGCGCGGCGCCTTCAAAAGAAGCGCTCGTGCGATGATTTCGGCTTCGGGGATACGATCTTTCGCGAGGAGCACTTCGATCGCATCGACGGCACTCTGTTTTTCGCCAGCCCCGAGTTCCGCAGGAGTTGGGAGCGTGGATGAACTCGCCGTGCCCGAGCCACACCCCGTTGCGCACAGCAAGGGCGCGATGAAGCAGGTCGAGATCAAGCACGTGTACATGCGTCGCATGGTGAGGCTCTATCATGGCAGTTCCATGACTGCTGCGCCACTAAACCCTGCCGTGAATCAAGCTTCAAACCCCTCGCAAACTCCCGCTGAACTTCCGAAGGCGTATCAGCCTGCCGAGGCTGAGCCGATCATTCGCGCGCGCTGGGAAGCAGCGGGGTGCTTTCATGTGTCCGCAGGTCCCGCGACATCAGCGCCATCGTTCTCGATCTTCATTCCGCCACCGAATGTGACTGCCGCATTGCACCTTGGTCACGCATTTAACAACGCGCTCCAAGATTTGCTCACTCGCTATCACCGCATGAAGGGTTGCGAAACACTCTGGATGCCTGGAACGGATCATGCGGGTATCGCGACGCAGTCCGTGGTGGAGAAGCGGCTTCAATTGCAAGGCAAGCGTCGAACAGACTTCACGCGCCCTGAGTTTGTGGCGAAGGTGCAGGAATGGAAAGATGAGTATGAAGCGACGATTCTCGCGCAGTTGACTGCGATGGGTTGCTCCTGTGACTTTGATCGCACGCGATTCACGATGGACGAAACATGCGCGACCGCTGTGCGCAAGGCGTTCTTCCAGCTCTTCGCAGATGGCTTGATTTACCGTGGAAAGCGTCTTGTCAACTGGGATCCAGCAACCGAGACGGCGCTTGCGGACGATGAAGTTGAGATGGAAGAGGTGGATGGAAACTTCTGGTACTTGAAGTATCCACTCGCAGATGGCAGCGGCTCTGTGACGGTCGCGACCACGCGGCCTGAGACGATGCTTGGCGACACCGCTGTCGGCATCAATCCCAAAGATCCGCGCGCGGCTGCACTTCGTGGCAAGTTCGTGCGTCTGCCGATCGTGGGTCGCGTGATCCCGATCGTTGAAGATGATTACGTTGTGATGCCCGTTGCACTCGGTGGCGATCCGCTCGACACGAAGGCGCAGTTCGCAACTGGTTTCCTCAAAGTCACACCAGCACATGATCCGAACGACTGGGATCTGGGCATTCGCCACAAGTTGGGCGTCATCAATGTGATGGCACCCAACGGCAGCATCAGCGACACGCATGGATGGACGGATGTTTCAGACGAGGCGCGCGCATTTGTCGGGTTGAGTCGTGAAGACGCGCGCAAGCGAATCGTTGCGTGGTTCAAGACAAACGGTTTGCTTGAGGAAGTGAAGCCGTATCGCCACAGCGTTGGGCACAGCTATCGATCGCATGTTCCAGTAGAGCCGTACCTCAGCGATCAGTGGTACGTGCGAGTGACCGATGATCGATTGCGTGGCAGTGCATTGCGGACGATGTCGAAGGACCAATTCGAGGGCACGCTTTCAGCCGATGTGCTCGCCGCGCCCGCGATGCAAGGCGATGGTGGATTGCAGTTTTTCCCAGCTCGTTACGCAAAGACCTTTCAAACTTGGCATGAGAACATTCGCGACTGGTGCATCTCGCGACAACTTTGGTGGGGTCATCAGATTCCTGTGTGGAGCATGCGAGGAACGGGCGCATCGCTCGCGACGCATCTCGGGTTCCTCTCGTCGTTGCAAGGATCTCGAACGAGTGTGCGCGCGTCGCGTGTGATTGATGGTGCTGAACTCGCACTGTCTTCGCTTGCTGCGACGCAAGACGAATGCGTCGTATTCGTGTGCTTGCTTGATGACAGTGACGCGCAGTTGTTGGAGTCGCGCGGGTTCAAACGCGATCCCGATGTGCTTGACACATGGTTCAGTTCGGCGTTGTGGCCAATGTCAACGCTCGGCTGGCCAGATCCTTCCGCATGGAATGACATGGATGGTCTGCTCGATCGATTCAATCCAAGTTCCGTGCTCTGTACAGCGCGCGAGATCATCACGCTGTGGGTGTCGCGCATGGTGATGTTCAATCGATACTTCTTGCAGCGCTTGCCCTTCAAGCATGTGTTCATCCACGCGATGATTCAGGATGGTCACGGTCAGAAAATGTCGAAGTCCCTCGGCAACGGCGTAGATCCGCGCGACATCATTCACTCGCATGGTTCCGACGCCATGCGCTTCACGCTTGTCTCGATGGCGACTGACACGCAGGATGTTCGTCTTCCGGTGGATATGGTTGACCCACATACAGGTGAGTCGTTCACGCCGAAGTGGATCACGACATCTGGGGGACACACTGTGGCGGATGCGGTGCAGGTGTCGCCAAAAATGCCTGGAAAACGTATGGTTTCAGGCTTTGGCGCTGCAACAGGCGTTGCAACACCAACACTTGAGCAACCGCTCGCTCGCAACACGAGTACGCGGTTTGATCTCGGTCGAAACTTTGCGAACAAGTTGTGGAACGCGACACGGTTTGCGTTGTCGAATCTCGCGGTCGCTGCGCCAGATGCAGTGCCGCAACCGCGAACACTTGCGGATCGTTGGATGCTCGCGCGCATTGCGAGTGCGGCGCGTGAGATCGAATCGTCGATTGGAACGTATGAATTCCATCGCGTCGCGGACACGCTTTACGGACTCGTCTGGCGCGATTTCTGTGATTGGTATCTCGAGTGCGTGAAACCAACGGTGCGTAGCAATCGCACGCAGCAAGACATTCTCGCGACATCGCTCAACGCGATCGTCAGGCTCCTTCATCCCGTGTGTCCGTTTGTGACGGAGACGCTGTGGACGAGTGTCGAAGAAGCGCGTGAAGGTCGCGGGGTGGACGGTGTGCACCTTGCCAGCGCGACCCTTTGTGCAACTGCCGCGTGGCCGCGTTTCGATTCGACCCTGGTGGATGCGAAAGCGCTCACGGAGTTTGTGCGCGTGCAAGCGTTGGTTGAAGCGATTCGCAAAGTGCGGGGCGAGCGTCAGGTTTCGCCGAAACGCAAGATCAAACTCTACGCGCCCGCAGCAGTGCTGTCGCTGATCGCTCTCTCTGAAGGCGTGGTCGAGGTCCTTGCGGGTCTTGAACTTGTCGCTGGCGTTCTTGAAGTGCGTCCAGCTGGTGCGGTTGCGATTCCGTTTGAAGGCAGCGAGATCTTGCTCGATGGACTCGTCGATGCACTTGATGTCGGTGCCGAGCGGACGCGATTGCAGAAGATCATCGCCGACCGCGCCAAGCAGGCGGCTGGATTGCGTGGAAAGCTTGAGAATGAAGGCTATCTCGCGAAGGCGCCGCCTGAAGTTGTTGCTGAAACGAAACAAAAACTAGCGGAACTTGAAGCAGACATTCGCGCGACAGAAGGTGCGCTCATTGCTCTCAATTCTGCGTAATGCATGCATCGTTCTTACGCCGAGCGAGTAGAGTGAACACGACATGGTTGTGCGCATCGATTCATTCTTGCGTTCACGTGTGATGCACTCACTTGGCATCCTCGGGTGCTGTCTTTTCGCAGTGCATTGCGCGCCGCGCCCAGTGACTGCGCCCGCCGCAACAACGCTCGCAGATGCGACTGGTTCTGTCGTTACTCCAATCGTTGCGGTGCCGAAAAGCGCTTCACTGACTGCGGCGATTGCGCCAGTTTCCACGCCTTGGGATTGGAAGTCGTTCCACGGCGAACAGTTCGACCTCGGTACCGTCGTCGTGCGATCAACCCTTCGCGATCCGATGCTTCGCGATCGCCTTCTCACATTCGTGCCGCTCATGATGGAGCACTACCGCACCGCGCTCGTGCCACTTGCTGCACCGCGCGAGGCACCGCTCCTCTACATTTTCGGCACGCGAAGTGAATGGATGGCGTACACGCGTCTTCGCATTCCGAATGAAGCAGCGACCTACGAGAAAATCGGTCGCGGTGGTTACACGATTGAAGGTGAAAGCGTGTTGTACGACCTCGGTCGGTTCGACACCTTCACGATTGCCGCACATGAGGGATGGCACGCATACACGCAGTCGAATTTCGAACAGCCGCTTCCTGTGTGGCTCGAAGAAGGCATCGCGTGTTACATGGAAGGCGTGCGTCGAACGCGCGGCGAAGAAAAACTTGAGTTCATGCCTTGGCGGAATTTCGAGCGCTACAGCGAACTCCGTGATGCGCACGCGCGCAAGCGATTGATTCCGCTCGAGAGCCTGCTCGCGGATTATCCACAGACATTTCTCAGTGACGGAAGATCTGCGCTGCTGACCTATTACGCGCAAGTGTGGGCGCTCGTGCATTTCTTGAACGAAGGCCTCGACGGCAAATACCACGCGGGACTTGTGCGAGCGATGTCGCACGCACGCGACGGCAAGATCGCAGAGACGCTGTGGGCTAGTTCCCGCGCGGGCAGCAACGGGGAACGCCGGCAGATGCTTGCTCGACAACTTGGACCCGCAGTGGTGCGCGAGTACTTCAATCCAGACCTCGCGGAATTTACTGCGGAGTTCAATGCGTACGTTGAAGACCTTTGCGCCAATGGCTCATGGGAGCGCGTCTTCAGAGGCGATCGACCATCGCGTGGACTGATCAAATGATCATGCACTCGGTCGAGGACTGTAGAGAAGCACGAACATCGACTTCGTAAACTTGTGGACCTCGGGTCCATTGAAGCCCTCAAGTTTCTGCCCATCCTCGCCCCAAAGAATCGGTGAGCGGAGCACAAGGAATCCGCTGTCGGCAAACAACTCACGCGTGCGTACTGCTTGTTCAAGCACACTTGCGCGCGTCTTCTCGTCTTCCATCAACGCGTACGGAGGATCGAGGAACACGATGTCGACGGGCTTTGGGGCGCGCGCGAGCGCAACTGGACCAAGTGCGTCAGCGAGTACCGCAGTCGCGCGGGTTTCGACGCGGAGGTTCTTGCAGTTGTAATC
>QWPV01000052.1:0-14050 GCA_003671055.1 Planctomycetota bacterium | reverse complement strand
TCACATCCGTTCTGTGCGTGTTCACTCGAGTGCACCAGTGGAGATCTTGATTCGCTGCGTGGACGCGAGATTTTCGATGCCTCGCGCGCGGCGCGACTCAATCCGATCACGCAACTCAGCGCGTGGAGATCGATTCCCGTGCAGGTGCTGCACAATGTCGGAGATGCACTTGTTCCCATCGAAGCACAGCGGCGATTTGTTGCCGCGCTTCGAGAGCGCACGACACCTGCGGAACTCGTTGAAATGCATGAGTTCACCAACACAGGCGCGCCGTCTGAACACGCTGGGTTCGGAAAATTCGGCGCAGAGGCGAAGGATCTTCAAACAGCATTTCTTGTTCGTGCCTTCGGAATGCATTAGGCTGTGTTCCATGTTGAACGCGTATGCATCCGTCGTGGCTCTCCTCTGTTCATGCGCTTGTGTCGTCGCGCAGGAGGTCGCCGCACCGAGCGTTGATGCGTTGGTCAGTACAGCCGTGACACGCATCGAAGCGATGCAGTCGAAGGGCCCTGGCGGCGATGTTGTCGCGGAGTGGCCCTACGAAGGCGTGTATCGAGTCGGCGGCGACATCCCTTACGCCTATCGCGTAGGCGGAACGTCGATCACGGGACTCGCGTTGCTCGAGGCTCCTGGTCTTGCTCAATCACCCGAGCGAAACGCTGCGCTCATTCGCGCGGTGGAGTTTGTGGTGCAGAGTCCCGACGAGCCGCTGATGAGTTTCGATCCAGCTGTGTATCGCGGTGGGTACGACGTGCGAAATTGGGGGCACTGTTACGGCCTGCGATTTCTGTTGCGCGCAAAGTCGACACTAAAGCTCTCGCCTGAACTCACATTGAAAGTAGATCGCGCGATGCAGTTCTTTCTTGAAGCACTCAAGAAGACGGAGATTCCGACCGTTGGTGGTTGGCAATACGCGCGGAAGTCAGGCATTGAAAATGTCAGCGATATGTCGCCGTTCATGACTGCCCCGTGCCTTGAAGCGTTGCTCGAAGCAAAGGCCGCCGGACTTGAGATTTCACCTGAACTTCTCGAACGCACTTGTAGCGATATGTCGCCGTTCATGACTGCCCCGTGCCTTGAAGCGTTGCTCGAAGCAAAGGCCGCTGGACTTGAGATTTCAGCTGAACTTCTCGAACGCACTTGTGCAGCGCTTGAGCTCTGTCGCGGCGCAAGTGGCTATGTTGCATACGGCACAGCGAAACCGATTCGCGATCAAGAGCAACAGATCCCCGGCGCGATGGGTCGCATGTGTGCGACAGAAGTCGCGCTCGCAAAGGCTGGCAAGCAAGACAACGCACGCTTGCGCTTTGCGGTAGAAGCATTCTTCAAGCACTGGGAAGAGCTTGAAAAGCGCCGAAAGAAGCAGGGAACGCATCTCGCGCCCTACGGAGTCGCGCCGTATTACTTCTACTACGCGCACCTCTATGCAGCCGAAGCAATCGCGTTGCTCCCTGCAGCCGAGCAGCCCGAACTCGCGGAGCGTTTTCTCGCAACACTCTTGAAATCTCGCGATACAGATGGCACCTGGAACGATCGCGTCTTTCCTCGCAGTGCTGCGTACTCGTCAGCGATGAGCGTGCTCGCGTTGCTTGACATCAAGTCGGCATTGCCCGTAGGTCGACCCGCGAAGGCTGCGACCTCTACTCCGGCGCTCGCGCCGAACGTGTCGCGCTAAGGTGCAATCACTCCATCCGACTGCGCGTTCGCGCTCCACTGCGCGTGCATCGGTGCACCCGTAGGGTACTTGCCCACTTTGATCCTTCTGCGAGTAACAGAGGCGAAGTTGCGCGCATGAAGCGCCGATTTCGCTTTCGTCCCGTTGCCCTGCGCACACTTTGCACACGGGCCTCGAAGGAGATTACATGGACGCACGCTCTATCACACATTTCGTTGCAAGCACGCATCAAGTCTTTGAGACGATGCTTTCGCTCTCTGTTACTCCCGGGAAACCCACGGCAAGTTGTAACGTTCCGCGCTTTCAAAGCGATGTGAGCGGTGTCATCGGCATGACGGGTGATGTCGTCGGGATGGTCGTTCTCAGCTTCCCGTTCTCGACAGCGAAAGGAGTGTTGAAAGCGTTTACTGGTTCTGACATCGAGCCGAATTCACCTGATTTTTCTGATGCTGTTGGCGAACTCGTCAACATGATCTCGGGCGCAGCGAAAGCGAAATTCGAAGGGCTTTCGGTGTCAATTAGTTGTCCTTCGGTGGTCGTCGGGCCAGGACACCGCGTGCAGCAAGCCAGCGACACCACCTGCATCACGATTCCGTTTGAGTGTGCCGCTGGACCATTCTCTGTCGAAGTCGCGATACGCAAAGTGGAGAGTGCGATTGTGACGAAAGCCGCCTGAGCAGTATTAAAGGAGCCGAACTATGAAAGTTATGCTGATCGACGATTCCAAGACGATGCGTAATATTCAGCGCAACATTCTTGCGCAAGCTGGGCACACGGAGATTGAGGAGGCGTGCGATGGTCAGGACGCACTCTCGAAAGTGACGGCGTTCGCGCCCGAACTTCTCCTTGTGGACTGGAACATGCCGAACATGGATGGTCTCACATTCGTGAAGGCTTACCGCGCAGGCGGTGGAAAGTCCTGCGTCATTATGGTGACGACGGAAGCGGAAAAGACGCGCGTCATCGAGGCCATTCGCGCAGGTGTCAACAACTATCTCGTGAAGCCGTTTGCGCCAGATCTCTTACTCACACGAATCCAAGAAACGTTTGCACGCGCAAAGGCGGCGTAAGCGTCGCTCGGTCTCGTAAAGGCGACCAACCATGCCTGCAGTCGATCAACTTCCCTTGTTGCGTGTCTCCGAAGGCGGTCGCCGAGCGACGCTGGAGATATCTGCAGGGACAGCACTCGAACTTACGAAGCATGATGCGCTGCTGTGTCTCGCGCGCGAGCGAGGTCTGCTCGTCGATCAGCGACTCGTCAGGGCGCTTGCCACGGCGGCGACGGAATTCGCAGCCTCGGGCGGGTCCGTGGAGTGGAGTGCGATTGTCGCGGAGTGCACGCCGGCGCAGCACGGCACCGATGCGTGCATCGAATGGCATGAGCGTATCGCTGCAGAGATTGCGGACGCGGACGGCTTGCATCAGGAAGCAGATGGCAGCATCGACTTCCGCAATCGCGTGCGCTTCACGAAAGTCTTAGAGAATGAAGTGCTCGGGCGTTTGGTTCCTGCGACGGATGGAGTTGACGGACACGATGTTTGTGGGCGAAACATTCCAGCGCGACGCGGGAAGAAGCTTATGGAGAACGTGCACGCAACTGTGCGCGCTGCTCTCGATGGCACGCTCACAGCGAGTCGTGATGGGGTGCTCTCGCTTGCGAAGGGCGCGGTGTCGATTCTCGATGAGATGGAGGTGAAGGGCAGCGTCGACTTCACCACGGGGAACATAGATTTCGTGGGCAGCCTTCGTATTACGGAGGGGGTGCGTGACAATTTCATCGTGCGCGCAACCGGCGATGTCACCATCCATGGACTCATCGAAGCCGCCACACTGATCATCGGCGGCGATCTGCATGCGCCGATGGGTGTCGCTGCGCGAGGACAAGGCGCGATGATCGTCGATGGCTCACTCGAAACTGGTTATCTAAATGGACTTCGCGGAAGGGTGCGCCGAGATGTGACCATTCGGCGTGAACTCATCGGCTGTGAACTCATTGTCGGCGGCAACGTCAAAGTGGAACGCGGTCCGGTGCTCGGTGGAATTCTCGTGTGCGGCGGAAGCCTGAGCGCGGAGTCCATCGGATCTGATGGCGGCGCGAAGACAACCGTGGCAATAGGTTGTCGGCCCATGGAAGCTCGCCGCGCTGCGCGGATGAGCACACTTGCGAAAGAACTATCACTGCGGCTGCCTCCGCTCGAAGACCGCGCGTTTCAGTTGCAGGAACTCGGTCCAAATGCAAAGGCGTGCGAGAAGGAAGAAGGTACTGAGATCGCTTTCGAGATGGCTGAGATTCATCGTCGCGTGCGTGCCATCAACGCAAAGCGCCGCGAATTGCTTCTCGACATGGGGCTCGATCGCGTGGTTCGCGTGGAGATTCAGAAATCGATCTTTCGTGGCACGACGCTGAAGGTCGGCACGCGCGAGGTGCGCTTCGATACCACGATCAAGGGACCACTTGTCATCGTCTGGGATGAGTCGCGAGAACTCTATATTCGCATTGGCTCAGGTACGGCCCAACAGTTGCGTGAGGTTGCGGTTGTCCGAGATCTTGCAGCCTGAGCATCGCTCATTCGAATCGATACGACGAAGATTGGGATGACGAGGACGACTTGATACCCATGATTGCGCGAGCGAGCGCAAGGTCATCTTGCGTTGTGATCTTGAGATTACGGCTATCGCCTTCCACCACCACAACCGTCTCGCCGAGTTGCTCAACCACACTTGCATCGTCGGTTGTTCCAGCGAGATTCGCGGACGCATACGCGCGGCGCAACAGTGCAGCATCAAAAATCTGCGGCGTCTGCGCGAGCACTAGGTTTTCACGGTCGATCGTCGCTGTGACCGCTCGCCCTCGCGTCGCTTGCATGCCGAAATCGCCGAGGATCGCACTCGCAACGGCATCATCTTCAGCCGCAGACACTGTGGTTTCCGAAACGCGCTTGAGCGTGCTCGTCACAGTGACTCCAGGAATCACGGCAGACGCAACTTTCGCCGCGTCAAAGACTCGCGCGAGAAGATCGACCGACGCGCATGGTCGCGCAGCATCGTGAATCGCAATGTGGGTGAGATCATCAGGAAGTGCTGCGAGCGCATTGCGCACGGACTCCCAGCGATCCACGCGTCCGCCAGCAACAATCTTCGCACCGTGAAAACTCAGCGCAGGTCCGTATCGAGTCTTGAAGTTCTCGAGATCATCGGGAGGCCCAGCGATCACGATTGCAACGACATCGTCGCGCTTGGTAAAAAGTTCGACTGTGCGCAAGAGCACCGCTCGCCCACCGAGGTCTTGTGCAAGTTTGTCGAGATCACCGAATCGGCGAGATTGACCTGCTGCAGGGATGATGACTCCAACGCGCATAGTGCTCCTGAGTAAAGGATCGGAAGCCTACCGCTTGATGGACTTGCCGTCGATGGTGAGCGTTGCAATGTGCTCATTCGAAGGCGTTTTCGGATTCGCGGACGGGCAGCTTGGGCACGATGCGCCCTTTCGCTTACTCGGCAGCAACGGACGAACCACCACAACGAGTGCGCCAATCGCGAGCACTGTTGCGACCCAGAATTGCCAATCGTGAATCGGAATCATGTGAGCCCACTGACTGTTGTTGATGCGACGATGAGTGTGTGCGTGAGAAACGCGGCGAGGTAGGCGACGGCGGACATCCAGAAGAACTGTACGGCTGGCCACTTCCAACTTCCAGTTTCGCGTCGCGTGACGGCGAGTGTGGGAAGACACTGCATCGCGAGGACGAAGAAGACGAGAAGCGACGCACTGGTTGCGGTGTCGAAGAGCGGCGTTCCGTCGTCGCGTGTGGCTTTGCGGAGTTGGTCTGCGACGCGGTCATCGTCATCGCCGTCGCTCGTTTCCATGAGCACGGTGATGGTGCTACGGAAGACCTCGCGTGCGAGAAAACTGGTGAGGACTGCGACGGTGAGTCGGTCATCGAGACCGAGCGGCGCGAACACTGGTTGCACGGAACGACCGAGCATTCCTGCGTAGGAACCCTGTTGCTGCGCGCGGCTCGTGAGCACTTCCGCTTCGAGTTCGAATGCATCGAACTGTTCGGGATTTGTCTCTGGCAGCTGCGCTTGAGCGCGGAGTGCTTCGGCTTGCGGTGGTGGTGGCGACTGTGGATACGCAGAGATCCACCACATCACGATGCAGATCGCGAGGATGACGCCGCCTGCATTCTTGAGGAACACGACTGATCGATCGTAGGATGTATAGAACGCCGTGCGAAAGCAGGGGAATCGATACGGCGGAAGTTCGAGCATCATCGGACGACTCTTGCCGCGAAGGAACGTCTTGCGGAAAAGCAATGCGGTGAGCAGAGCCGCGATCGCGCCGAGTGCGTAGCAGCCTGCAAACGCAAGACCGGCGAGGAACGGACTCTCTGGGAAGAGAATCATGACGAGCAGCACATACACGCCAACCCGCGCGGAGCAACTCATGAACGGCGCGATGAGAATCGTGGCGAGTCGATCGCGTGGATCAGGAATGAGTCGCGCGCTCATGATGCCTGGAAGCGCGCACGCGTGGCTTGAGAGCAGAGGGATAAATGCGGTGCCTGGTAATCCGAACTTGCACATCAATCGATCCATCACGAACGCGGCGCGCGCGAGATATCCGGTGTCTTCGATGAGTGCGAGGAGGAAGAACAAGATCGCGATCTGCGGAAGGAACACCACTGTTCCAGACACGCCGCCGATGATGCCGTCAACGAGCAAGCTGTTGAGCACGCCCTCGGGCAACGTTGAGGCGGTGAAGGATCCAAGTGCGGCAAACGCTGCTTCGATCCAGTCCATGGGAAGCGCGGCGAGCGTGAAAATTGCGTAAAAAACAGCGATCATCAGAAGGACGAAGCAAAGCGTTCCGAGCAACGGATGCGTGAATGCGCTGTCGAGTCGATCCGCGAGTGAGTCCGCATCAGTCCCGATGGATTGCGCGCCGCCGACGGATCCTTCAATCTGTCGATCGATCCACCCAGGCGCATGCGCGGCTTCGAGATGCGCGAACGGCACTGGACACGCTGACGCGATGGCGTGTGCGAGCAGCGCAACTCCCTCGCCTGATCGACCGTTCGCAGCGACGACAGGGATGCCGAGTTCCGCGCTGAGTTTCACGGGATCGATGGACACACCGCGCGCAGTTGCGAGGTCGGTCATCGTGAGCGCAATGAGCATTGAGCGTCGACTTGCTGCAAGCGACAGCATGAATCGAAGGCCGCGCTGCAGATTTGTCGCATCGACAACGACGAGCAATGCGTCTGGCTCGAGCCCTTCAAGTCTTCCTCCCACGCAATCACGACAGAGTTTCGATTCAGGGAGCGCGAGATCCATCGCGTAAATACCGGGAAGATCGATGATCTCCACAGGCTTCCCCGCAAGCGTGCACTTTCCAATGTGTGCTTCAACTGTTGAGCCGGGAAAGTTCGCGGTCTTCGCGCGAAGTCCGCAGAGCCGATTGAAGAGCGAGGTCTTTCCGACGTTTGGATTTCCCACCATCGCAATGCGCGGCATTGAACGCGGAGGTGAGTTGGAGAGCGCGTCTGACATCGAGTGCTATGTGCAAGTTGAGTTGGTGGTGTGCACCGCGCGAGACGGCTGCGCTGTCAGTCTTGCGGTCGCGTGCAATCGGCTGGACAGTCACATGGTTTCGTCACGATGGTCGCGAGGATCTTTTGCGCGACTTCAGGCGCGAGACCAAGTCGTGTGGCATCGATTTGCACGATGCACGGGCTCATGCTGCCCGAAGCGCGACAGATGGTGAGCTCGCACGACGCGCAAAGTCCCATCGCAGCCAGGGTCGCAGTGTGCTCCGCATCGAGCCTCGTCTCACGCACAATCGCTCGATCGCCACGACGCAGCTCGCTGAGCGGTCGCAGTGCGGGGTTGGCGAGAGGGTTTTGAGGAGCGTGATCAGTCATGGAGCGCATCGAGGTTGCGAACGAAACTGTATTGCGACTCAGTCGCAATGACAAGTCAGACCAAGGTATCAGTTTGAGTTTCCGGACTTTGAATCGCGGCGTCAGGCTAATCCGTCGCCAACCAACAAGTTCCGGCATGTTCGTGGAAGCATACGGAAGTTGCCCCAATCTCATGCCGATGCAGCACCCATGCGAATTTGGTTTCACAAAGTCGCTGGACTCCTGGGGCTTGAGGAAACTCAGGAGGAAAGCGTTCGTGCGGTGCTCGCTCTTGCAGCGCGTCGGTCGGCGTCGATCGGCATCTCCGACATCGATGGCGTTGCGCAGCCAACTCCGCTCTGTGGATTCGTCGCGGATCTTGAAGACGAAAGTTTCGTCATCAGTCGTCCCACGAATGGCGCGGAGCGAAAGCCCTTGGCGATGGGTGAGCATCTGCACATCTCGATCGGCGCAGATCAAGGGTTCTTTCACGGTGACACGATAGTGCTTGGGCGTTTCTCGGATTCGACTGGCAGTGGGCGCCGATACGGCTATCGACTTTCGCTCCCGAAAGCTCTCGTGCATGAAGAGCGTCGAAATCTTCATCGCGTGCCAGTAGCGTTTGATCTCGCGCCGTCTGCAGATCTCATCCGAATGAATGGCTCAGAATCACTTGGTCGTGGCACGGTTCTTGATCTTTCCGAAGGCGGACTTCGTGTGCGCATCGGCGTGACAACACTCCTTCGCAAAGGAGACACACTCTTCCTTCGTGCCAAGTTTCCCGCGACAATTGATGACTTTGAAGCACGCGTCGCTGTTGCGCACGCCGCGGCTTCGCGCACGGGTTCCACGGTTGACCTCGGCCTTCGATTTCTCGATGAGCAGCAGCAACTCACGCAGCAAATCCGCGCGCTTGAAATCCGACGCATTCAGCGACCAGGCTTAGTCGGCTAACGGCGGGATGCTGTCAAGCCGATCGTTCTTGACGCCCGCGCGCCGGTATGCACCGCGGCGTTCCGCGTATTCCTCAGGCGAAACGGGAAGATCCATCGCTTCACCCGCTTTCCACTGTCGATGCATCTTGCAGAGGAACGGCACGCACCATCGGCAACCAGTTCCAGCGTCAAGGCATTGGCTCAATTGACTAGGAACTGTGGGCTTTTCGCGCTCAATGAAGTGTTGCATCTTTCGGATGGACACATGGAAGCACAGACAAACCTCGTGGTCGAGCGGGTCCTTCTCCATAGGAGTTTCAGCGTCGGTGGAGGGCGGTGTGGGGAAGATTTCGCTCATGGTGCTTTTTGCCTGTCCTGAGGCATCGCTTTCGGTCACAATCTGTAGGACTGAGAGAATAGCGCGTATTACTGACTGATTCTCTTTGATCTTTGGTTGTTGTCTCGTTTGCCGATGCAAATGCTGAGGTGAAGCACAGGACGCCCGTTGATGAAGAACCTAGACCCGATTCGAAAATTGTTGTCCGTCGCGAGCTCGCGCTTAGCCATGAGCCGAGCGCTTGAAGGTGTTGCGTGGGGTTGCGTTGCTGCTGCTGCGGTTCTGTCACTTGTGGTCATCGCATCGAAGTTTGTTCCAGATTTCGTGGTCCCGTGGGGAGCGCTCGCGATTGGTCTTGGTGTTGCGGTGCTCGCGACAGCGGTAGTGTTCTCTCGAATCGCTGCCGCATCTGAACGAAGCATTGCGCTGCTTGTGGATGAACGGCTCGGTCTCGATGAGCGATTCATTTCAGCCATCGCGCTTGAAGACTCTCAGGATCCGTTCGCGCGCGCGGCAGTTGCAGACGCGCTTCAACTTGCTACTGATCCAGCTCTCACGCGAAAGATTCGCAAGGCTTTCCCGCTCGCGATGCAGCATCGAGGTTGGTATGCGCTGCTCTCGATCGCGATGTTGCTCGGACTTGATGCGCTGCTTCCCGTGTATGCATGGAAATCGCCGGATGCAGCATTGGTTGAGCCAGCAGCGCTTCAGCTCGCGCAAGACACTTCGCGCGCAGCAGTGGAGAAGGTGATTCAAGAAGTTGAAGACCGCGATGAACTCAAGAAGGAACTCGAGCGAAACTTTGGTGACCTTGCAAAGGTTGGCGAAGCTGGCAAAGAACTCGCGAATCCAACCTCTCCCGAAGAAGCGCGCCGCGATGCAATTCGACGTATGAGTGACCTGGCGGAAAAAATCGATGCTGTGCGCACTGGTGAGAAGGCGCAACTCTCGCAAGCGCTCAAGCAAGATTTGAAGAGTCTCGATGCGACTGAGCAATCGCAGGGCAAGGAACTCGCAGACGCGCTCGCGAAGGGTGACTTCAGCGAAGCGAAGAAACAGCTCGATGATCTAGCGAAGAAGGCCGCCGACGGAAGCATGTCCGATGCGGAGAAGGCGAAACTTGAGCAAGATCTTTCGAAGCTCTCGAAACAACTTGACGCACTTGCCGATCGACAACAGGCGCTGCAGGATGCGCTGTCGAAGGCAGGACTCGATCCACAACTTGCGAAGAATCCAGCAGCGCTTGCGGAGGCTGTGAAGAATTCAGACAATCTTTCGCAGCAGCAGAAGGCCGCGCTTGAAAAGCAGATTGCATCTTCAAGTGCTGCGCAGCAAGTGCTCAAGCAACTCGCGCAGAATTCGCAGAAAGCTGCGTCGCAGTGCAAGAATCCTGGGGATAAGCCAGGGCAACAGGGTCAACAAGGACAGCAAGGACAAAAAGGTCAACAGGGACAGCAAGGTGCACAGGGCGAGAGTGGTGAGAGTGGTGAGATGGGAAGCGGCATGAGTGAGCAACTCTCTGAACTCGAGCAAACGCAAGAGATGCTGCAACAAGCCGAGGGCGCGGCAAATGCGTGCGAGAGTGCGTGCCAGAGTCAGGGTGAGGGACTCGGCAGTTCCAAGTCCTCGAAGGAATCAAACTCCAACAACACTTCCGTCATGGGTCCGGATGAACTTCGACAAGGTGGTCGAGGACGCGCGTCAGGTGGCAAGACTCCGACCGCAAAGACGCCTTCCGGAACGAAGTCAATCAAGGAACGCACGAAGACGACGAAGGGGGACATCATTGCGCGACAACTTGTGGAGAATCCAAATCCTGAGGTTGGTGTGAGTGGCACCGCGCTCGAGAACATCGCAGGCGAGATTGCGGATGCTGCGGAAAGCGCGGTGGATGAAGTTGAGGTTCCCGCACATCTTCGCGAGGCGCACAAGAAGTACTTTGGTCGGATGAAGAAGGAACTTGATGCGAAGGGCGTGACGGCTCCTGTAGCGCCCGCGCCATCTGCGCCAGGATCGAGTGAGACGCCGAAGCCGTGAGCGATGCCTTCACGGAAGCAACGTCGCGCCGCGCTGTGCTTGCGCGTTTGACAGGGCTCACAGGCGGCGCGTTTGCGCTTCCAACGGTTGCCTCTGTCGCATCAAGTCTGCTCGCGAGTTGCGGAGGTCGCGACGGCGATGATGCGCTCGTCGTGTACACCTCTCTTGATGAAGTTGTCGCGCGTGAAGAACTCGCTTTGTTTGCGGGCACGACTGGATCAAACTGCGGAGTCGCTGCCCGTTACGACACCGAAGCAATGAAGACCACTGGTCTGGCGAATCTTCTACGCGCGGAGCGTGATGCGCCGAGAGCCGATGTCTTCTGGTCGAGTGAGCAATTCCAGATGTCAGCACTCGCGAGTGAAGGCGTCCTCGCGCGACTTCCTGACGCACTGCTCGCGAATTGGCCGAAGCCATGGCAAGACACGAACGGACGTTGGATCGCGTTGAACGCACGCGCACGTGTGTTGTGTTTCGATAGTCGCAAGGTTGATGCATTGGGCGCACCGCAACTGTGGAGCGCGTTTGCTGCGGTGGAGTACCCCGCAGGCATCGTGATCGCGGATCCGCGTTTCGGTTCAACAAGAGGTCACTTCGCAGCGATGCGACAGGTCTACGAACATGCAGAGCCAGGACTCTTCGCACGGATGCTTGCGGGATTGAAGCGAAGTCATACGCGTTTGCTTCCGGGCGGAAATGCGGCGGTCGTTGACGCGGTGTTGCGCGGTGAGGCGCAGTTTGGTTTCACGGATACTGATGATGTGATCACGGCGATGCAAGCCGGAAAACCAATTGGTTTTACGCTTCCGCGTCACTTCAACGAAGGCATTGCGGGCGGCGGCACGATGCTTATTCCTTCGACGCTCGGCATCATCGAAGGAACGGCACGGCGCGCGTGCGCGGAGCAGTGCGTGGAGTTTTTGTCGAGTCCGGTTGCAGAAGTCCGTTCGGCACAATCCTCGCTCCACACGCTGCCACTCGGCTACGGCGTTCGCTACGGACCCGCGTGGCGCGAAAACGATCCATTGCGATTCGATCTTGCTGCAGCAGTCGCCAACGCCGACGCGGCTGCCGCGGAAGTGCACGATGCACTTGCGGGTCACGCATGAAGTCGCTGCTTGCAGTAGGCGCACGGTGCTTCATTGGACTCATCATCGCTGTAATGATCGTGTGGCCTGCGCTTGCGATGTTTTTCTTTGAAGTGTCCGCATCGCGTGCGAGTGCGCAGATTGTCACGATTGTGGTGGAGGACACGACGACCATTGGGCTGTTCTTCACGAGCGTCGGCTGGGCGGTGACGTGTGCGACCGTTGCAACGTTGCTGGCATGGCCAGTTGGTCGCGCAGTTGGACGTGCGCTCGCCTTACCAATGGGTTGGCGCATGCATGCAGGTCGAATCGCGATCGTCGTGCTTCTCGCGGCCATCGTCTTGCCGCCGTGGCTCGTTTACTACGCGCTTTGGTCGCAGTGTGGACCCGGAACAGTGCTCGGAGATTTCGCGGCAACGCATCAAGCGGTTGGGACGTTGCGCATCGCACTTCTTGCAATCGCACTTGTGCTGTGGGGATTTGCGCCCGCGAGCGCGATTGTCGCGATGACGTATGCATCGGGGGAGCCGCGAGCAGTGATGCTCGAATCGCTCGATGGATGGAGTCACACACGAAGATTGCGTGCCGCTTTGCGACGAGATGCAACGGCGCTGCTGACTGCGATGCTCCTCATTTCAACGGTGCTGCTGAGCGAGACTATTGCATTCGATCTTGCGCAAGTGGTGACGTACGGATTCGAACTCCGAACACTTGATGCGACAGGCGCGCCACCGATGGAAGTCTGTCGCCGTGCGATGCCTGCGGTGCTGCTTGCAATCGTGGGGGCGTTCTGCAGTGTGCGATTAGTCGCTTCACTTGCGAATCCGAATGCACTTCAGCGCGTGAGATCGCACGAATCACCGCGCGCATGGCGAACAATTGCGATGTGTGCGGCGGTGTTGGTGACAGCGATTCCCGCGTGCCTTGTTCTGTGGAACGGGGCGTCGCTTGTTGATGTTGCGCGCTTCTCTCGCATGCATGGCAATCAAGCGATTGCGATGGTGTCGGTGGCGATTGCGAGCGGGTTGCTCGGCGCTGCGCTCGCGGCAGCTTCGAGCATCAGTGTGCGCGCAACGCGAAATGGTGTGGTTTTCACGTCTATCGCAGTAAGTGCGCTCATCGCGCTTGCGACTTCTCCTGCAACGATTGTCGCGCTGCTGCTTGAAGCCGCGTTCAATCGTCCAACCCTTGGATTCGGCATTGGATCCGCGCTCATCGGAGTCTATGACTCAGCGGGCATTGTGGTGCTTGGACTCGTCGCACGCACCGGCGGTTGGGCAATGCTTGTCGGCATGCTCGTGGGTCTCGCAACTTCTGGAAGAGGCTTGATGCTCGGATCGCTCGACGGCCCGAGTGTTCTTGCAACGTGGCGCGCGTCACGACGGACGATTGCGATTGCTGCATCGATCGGCGGCACTGTGGCGTGCGCGGGTTCACTCGCGGAGTTGGGAACAACCTCGCGTCTGGCACCGCCATCATTTGACTCGCTTGCGACAAGCATTCTCAACGCGATTCACTACCAGCGTCAAGAAACAGTGATGCTCGCGGTTGTGTTTCTCGCAGGCGGCGCCTTGCTTTTCGGAATCATTGGATTGTGGGTGTGGGGGCGATGCTCGACCTTCCGAAACGCAGCACGCGCCGCATCATGTGCGCTCTGCTTCGTACTGCTCGCGAGTTGTGGAACCCCCCAATCGGAAGACGCCCCCATGCCGCTTGCAGTTGTGCATTCCATCGGATGCGCTGGTCGCGGCGCAGGTCAATTCGTTTTCCCACGCGTGCTTGCATCTGACCCGAACAGCGGCGATTTCTACGTCATCGATAAAGACGCGCGCATGCAGCGTTTCAACGAGGCGGGTGAATTGCTCTCGCAATGGCGCATGCCGGAGTGGGCGACTGGAAAGCCCACGGGCGCAAGTGTCGCGCCAGATGGATCCGTCATCGTCGCCGACACGCACTACTACCGGATCATTGCATTTAGCCCCGACGGCGTTGAGCGATGGCGATTCGGAACGTACGGGCTTGAAGAGGGTTCGTTCATCTATCCCACCGACATTGCGTGCACTGCTGACGGCGAA
>QWPV01000051.1 GCA_003671055.1 Planctomycetota bacterium | reverse complement strand
ACCGCGGAGATCCAGCACCAGCCGGTGGTCCGCCTGAACTCAGCGAAGTTGCATGGTGCGTAGAGACCTTGCGGCTCGCGCTCTTTCCGCGATTGCTCGGGCGCGTTGAGCCCGCAGAGTGGCTTCGTCGAACACTTCCAGAACTTGAGTCACGTCTTGCTGCGCAGATCGCGGCCGCCTATCGCATGGCAGACGCGCTCGACGCTGAGAGCGCGAGAGACCGCGCACTCACGAGTACTGGCGCACTTCTTGCTGCACTTCCGTCGATCCGCGCGCTGCTGCTGACTGACATCGAGGCCGCTTACCGTGGCGATCCCGCAGCGCGAAGCAAGGACGAAGTCTTGCTGTGCTACCCAGGATTCTTCGCGCTCTCTGCGCATCGCATCGCACACGAACTCAGTCGCGCGAATGTTCCACTGTTGCCGCGCATGATCGGCGAGTACGCACATCGATTGACGGGCATCGACATCCATCCGGGCGCGCAGATCGGCAGCGGTTTTTTCATCGATCACGGCACCGGTGTGGTGATCGGTGAGACAACAGTGATCGGTAAGCATTGCAAGATCTATCAGGGCGTCACGCTGGGCGCGAAGAGTTTCGATCGCGAGCCGGATGGTTCTTTGCGCAAAGGCTACAAGCGCCATCCCACGCTTGAAGATGACGTCACTGTGTATGCGGGCGCGACAATTCTCGGCGGAGAAACAGTAATCGGCGCTGGCGCAGTGGTCGCTGGCGGCGTATTTCTCACGACAAGCGTTCCCGCTGGACATGCGGTGCATGGCCCGCGCACTGAACTCACGCTTCGCGCGCGGGGCGATGCTCTATGAGTGAGCGCGCTTCAAAGATCCTCGGTGTTCCCATGGTGAGTAAGAAACGTCTCGTCGTTGCGATTGGCGTGCTTGGCTTTGCAAGCGGACTGCCGAATGTGTTGCTGAACGACACACTTTCCGCATGGCTCGCGGACATCAATGTCCCCGCAAGCTCTATTGGACTGCTTGCGTTCGCGACGCTTCCGTATGGATTGAAACTTCTATGGGCTCCGCTGCTCGATTGCTATCGGGCGCCGGGATTTGCATTTCTAGGGCTCCGCAGAAGTTGGATCGCGTTGCTCTGCACGCTGCTCGTTGTTGCGATCGGTGCAATGGCGTGGTGCGGACCCGCAACGCTTTCGTCGCCACTTCTCCCTGTTGCAATCCTCGGACTCGGCGTCGCGATTCTCTCCGCGACGCTCGACGCAGCAGTCGACGCGCATCGAACCGACGCCGCCTCTGGTGTCATTGAAGGCCCCGCGGCGAGCGCATTCGTCATAGGCTATCGAGTCGCCTTCGTTTCGATCGGCGCGCTCATCCTGATGCTCGTCCCAACCGTGGCGGAAATCTTCGGTGACGCGTCAGATCCGCATGCGCGAGAAATGGCATGGAGGATCTTGATCGGCTGCGGTGGCGCAGCGATGCTCATCGGTGTGCTCGCAGCATTCCTCGCACCAGAACCGCCGAGACGAGCGCCGGTGCGTGGCCTGAACGAAGCGATGATCGAGCCCGTGCAGTCGTTCATCCGAGCCTTCGGCAGTCGATTCCTCCTCGTGATTCTTGTCGCGCTGATGTTTCGTCTCCCTGACTTACTCGGCAACAGGATGACCATGCCGTTCTTGAAGCAAGAGATCGGCTTCACGGTCGAGGACATCGGACTCATTCGTCAGGCGGGTGGATTCGCGATGACGATTTTCGGCGCACTCATCGGTGGTTTATGTGTGCTGCGCTTCGGGTTGTTCCGTTCGCTCCTTGTCTTCGGCGCACTTCAAGTGGCATCGAATGCTGGGTACATCGTGCTCGCACAGACAGGCAAGTCGATGCCGACCTTCGTGGGCGTGATTGCCACAGAAAGTTTCTGCAACGGACTCGTGAGCGCGGCATTCGTCGCGTACTTCATGGAGCTGTGCGAACCAAAGTTCGCAGCAGCGCAATACGCGATTCTGTCGGGACTCATGTACCTTGCGGGCGCAGTCGTCGGAGGCGTGTCAGGATTCCTTGTCGAGCAAGTTGGTTACGAATGGTTCTTCGGTATCTCGATTCTGGTTGGGCTCCCTCCGCTCGCGCTTCTTCCGTGGGCCATGCCAACTCGAAATGCGACAGCACCGCCGATGACGACGTAACCGTACTCGCCGCCGCGACCGCCGCACTCGCAGCCGACACGTCCATCGCCGTCACATTCGTAGCATCTGTCAACGCGTCAGAGATCCTCCTCTTCCGGAACCGGATCGCGAACCGCAACAACAAGCGCCTCGATACGCGCGACACCAACATCGCGCAGCTGCGCCGCAGCAGACTGCAGCGTGCTGCCAGTTGTCCGCACATCATCGACAAGCGCGATGCGAGCGCCCGCAAGCGAACTTGCCGCACGGCTCAATTGAAATCGTTGCGTATTGAGTAGACGCGCGGTCCGACTCGCGCCCATCTGACGAGCCGCAAGCTTTTGCGTGAGTGCGTAGCAGACCGGCACATCGAGCGCGACAGCGATCGCTCGCGCAAGTTCTCCCGCGTGATCGATGCCGCGGACCTCGCGCCGAATGCGATGCATCGGCACCGGCACGACAATGTCTACAGGCGGCGCGCGCGCCGCGAGCATCATGCCGAGGTGTTCCGCCATCGCCTTCCAACCGCGCGATTTGATCATGCGAACCCACACATCAAGTGGATCGTGATAGGAACCGAGCCGTGTGACGGCGTGATACGCGAACTGCCGACCGCGGCATTCCGCGCAGGCTCCGTCGGCGCCCGTCGCCGAGCAGCGAAGTGAAACGCCACAGCGCGAGCACCACGATCCGAGCGCGTCTGCTTCCCACGCAGCAAACGCAATTGCGTCGGTGGGAGTAGGGAGTCGCCAGAGCATGAGGCTATGCAGAGCACACAGTATTCGCGAGCCGATCTTCAATTCCATATGAACGGATGTACCACGCGATGCACGTGCGCTTCCATTTCACCGCCTTTTTTCCAGTCGAAAACCAAAAAGAAAAACGGCGCACTTGCATGCGCCGTTGATCGGTCGTGTAGGCGAACTGTGCTTACGCCATCATCTTGCGAAGCACAGTATTGAGAATGCCGCCGTTGCGGTAGTACTCAACTTCCACTGGGGTATCGACTCGGCACAGCGTGCTAAACGCAATCGTCGATCCATCCGCGCGAGTCGCAATCACGTTGATGGGTTGTCGCGCCTTGAGGTCGGTGGGGATCTCGATGTCGAAGTGTTCGTCGCCCTTGAGGTCGAGTGAGTTGCGCGTCTGTCCTTCGAGGAATGTGAGCGGAAGCACGCCCATGCCCACCAGGTTCGAGCGATGAATGCGCTCGTAGCTCTCCGCGATGACAACCTTGACGCCAAGCAAGAACGTTCCCTTCGCAGCCCAATCGCGCGAAGAGCCCATGCCGTAATCCTTGCCTGTCAGCACGATGAGTGGCGTGTGCGTCTCGCGGTAACTCATGCTCGCGTCGTAGATCGATTTCACAGTTCCGTCGGTGAAGTCCATCGTCACGCCGCCCGTCGTACCTGGCGCGAGTTCGTTCTTGATACGAGTGTTTGCGAATGTCCCGCGCGTCATCACGCGATCATTGCCACGACGTGATCCGTAACTGTTGAACATCGAGCTCGCGACACCTTGCTCCGTGAGGTACCTGCCCGCAGGTCCATCCTTCTTGATGTCACCCGCTGGTGAAATGTGATCAGTCGTGACGGAGTCGCCAAGTCGAGCGAGGCACCGTGCACCGTGCACAGAAGAGATCGTGCCAGCTTGCTTCTGCATGTCGAGAAAGAACGGTGGCTCTTGAATGTAGGTCGAACTGCTATCCCACGCGTACATCGCACCTTCGCCAACAGCAATCGCTTGCCACGCATCTGAACCCTTGAACACATCCGCGTACTGTCGTTCAAACTGCGCACGCGTCACGAACTGATGCACGGCGGATTCCACTTCGCTCTGCGTGGGCCAGATGTCCTTGAGGTACACAGGTCTTCCATCAGCACTCATCGCGAGCACGTCGTTTTGAAGATCAATGTCAATCGTGCCGGCGATTGCATACGCGACGCACAGCGGTGGGGAGGCGAGATAGTTCGCGCGCACGTCCTGATGCACGCGTGCTTCGAAGTTGCGATTGCCCGAGAGCACACTCGCGACTGCAAGATCGCCTTCCTTGATTGCCTTCGTGATGCACTCAGAGAGCGGACCAGAATTTCCAATACATGTCGTGCAGCCGTAACCAACGGTGTAGAAGCCCAACGCTTCAAGCGGCGCCGTGAGCGACGACGCGTCGAGATACTCCGTCACGACCTTCGAGCCGGGCGCGAGTGATGTTTTTACCCACGGTTTACGCGTCAATCCAAACGCAGCCGCTTTCTTCGCAACAAGTCCTGCGGCGATCATCACGCTCGGATTGGAAGTGTTCGTGCAACTCGTGATTGCAGCGATGACGACCGCGCCGTGTTTGAGTTGGAACTCATGGCCATCTTCATCACGCACCGCGACACCATCGATAGCGGTCATCGATGTCGCGTTCGGCGTCGTTGCTGCCGCGCCCTTGTTGTACGTTTTTGCAAGGTCGCGCTGCCACGCGGCGCGCGCGGTTGAAAGCGGCACACGGTCTTGTGGTCGCGCGGGTCCCGCAAGTGCGGGCTCGATCGTTGAGAGATCTAGCTCGACCTCACTTGAGTACACCACGCGAGAATCATCTTCGCGCCAGAAGCCATTCGCCTTGCAATACGCTTCGACGGTTTGCACGAGCGCTTCTGGTCGACCCGAGAGTCGCATGTACGCAAGTGCTTGTTCATCGACAGGAAAGAAGCCGATCGTTGCGCCGTACTCGGGGGCCATGTTCGCGATCGTCGCGCGATTCGCGAGTGGCATGTCAGCAAGTCCTGGTCCGAAGAACTCGACGAACTTGTTGACAACACCGTGCTTGCGAAGCATTTCGGTGACACGAAGCACCATGTCTGTTGCGGTGACGCCTTCGGGCAATCGGCCAAGAAGTTTCACACCAACCACTTCAGGAATGAGCATGTAAATAGGCTGCCCGAGCATCACGGCTTCTGCTTCGATGCCGCCAACACCCCAACCCACAACGCCGAGTCCATTAATCATGGTGGTGTGGCTGTCCGTGCCGACGAGCGAGTCTGGATAGAGCACCCCATCTTTCTCCCACACAACTTTCGCGAGGTACTCAAGATTCACTTGATGCACGATGCCCGTTGCTGGAGGCACGACAGAGAAATTCGAGAACGCGCCTTGTCCCCATTTGAGAAACTCGTATCGCTCTTTGTTGCGCGCGAATTCATGCTCGCCGTTGATCGTCAATGCCGCGCCTGAAGCAAACGCATCGACTTGCACAGAGTGATCAATCACGAGATCGCATGGAACGAGCGGATTCACTTTGGTGGGATCGCCACCGAGTCGCTGCATCGCCGCACGCATCGCAGCAAGATCGACGACGCACGGAACACCGGTGAAGTCTTGCAGCACCACGCGTCCTGGCATGAACGGAATCTCGTGCTCGCCCACGTTCTTCGCGTTGTATTGCAGCAGTGCTTTGAGGTGCGCTTCGGTGACGATGAAATTATCGAAGTTGCGGAGGCAGCTTTCGAGCAGCACGCGAATGGAGAGCGGGAGTTTTCGATAGTCGCCAAGCGACGCGAGTGCATCGAGCTTGTAATAGAACTTCTCGCCGTAGGGCGTAGCCAGCGATGCACGTGCGTGAAAGGGATCGGCGGTGACTTGGTTCGTACTCATATGAAGAGCAAAGTGAGTGATGGGCTTGAACGGCGGAGGGCACTCAGAAGCGAGTGCATTGGCAGTCTAGGCAGTGGCATCAGAGTGGTTGGACCGGGCCGAAGCGCGCTCCTCGAGACCCGCGGCTGGGGAAATTTTTGTGGACAAGTGGTGGAATGCCGTCCAGAATCGCGACTTCGGGCGCATTTCGGTCAATAAGCAAAACGTTATTCGCCCCGACGAAGAATTGTGATCAACTTGAGCTCCGCAGAGTGGGATTTTTGTCGTCGAAGCGACTCAACCCCTTGACAGCAACAATCACTTCGCTAAACTGTCCGACCCTCTACCGAGGGGAGCGACTTCGTGTCGCGCTTTCTTTGACAAGTCAGCAGTTGGAACGCCGCGAGAATGTGTCGCTCTGTGAAGACCGGTTTACGGCCGGATTTGCAGACGAAATCCCGTCATCGAAGGAAACTCTTGAGGAAACTCAAGGGATAACTTGCGATGGCAGGACCAACATTCTCTCGTAATGCCAAAGACAATTGGTCAATTCAGATTGATCGTTTGCCGCAGGTTACGCAAGTAATCTGGGGTAACGAATGTTGGTTCAAAACCATCGGGTTTGCCGCCTGATGGAGATGCTCTGAAGCATCGAAGACCGACTGATGACGAATAGTCGTTGTCAGTTCAGTCAGGCAAATTTCTCCTCGAAGTCGCGCGAGCTTCGGCTCGCACAATAAACTTCATTGAAGAGTTTGATCCTGGCTCAGATTGAACGCTGGCGGCATGGCTAAAACATGCAAGTCGAACGCGTGTAGCAATACATGAGTGGCGAAAGGGCGAGGAATGCATTTCTACGTGCCTCGAGGCCGGGGATAGCTTGGGGAAACCCAAAGTAATACCCGATGATCTCTACGGAGCAAAGGTTTACCACCTTGAGAGCGGGGAATGTCCTATCAGCTAGTTGGTGAGGTAATGGCTCACCAAGGCTTAGACGGGTAGCGGGTGTGAGAGCACGATCCGCCGCATCGGAACTGAGACACTGTCCGGACTCCTACGGGAGGCTGCAGTAACGAATCTTCCACAATGCACGAAAGTGTGATGGGGCAATGCCGCGTGTGGGATGACGCTTTTCGGAGTGTAAACCACTGTCAGGGTACAGGAACACAATGACCATACCCAAAGGAAGAGACGGCTAACTCTGTGCCAGCAGCCGCGGTAATACAGAGGTCTCGAGCGTTAATCGGAATCACTGGGCTTAAAGGGTTCGTAGGTGGAATTGTAGGCGTCGAGTGAAATACCACGGCTCAACCGTGGAACTGCTCGGCGAACCACAATTCTTGAGGTGAGTAGAGGCAGCCAGAACGATAGGTGGAGCGGTGAAATGCGTAGATATCTATCGGAATGCCAAAGGTGAAGACAGGCTGCTGGGCTCATCCTGACACTGAGGAACGAAAGCGTGGGGAGCAAACGGGATTAGATACCCCGGTAGTCCACGCCGTAAACGATGCGCACTGGGTCGCGGGGGTTTGACGCCCTCGTGGCCGAAGCAAAAGTGTTAAGTGCGCCGCCTGGGGAGTACGGTCGCAAGGCTAAAACTCAAAGGAATTGACGGGGGCTCACACAAGCGGTGGAGCATGTGGCTTAATTCGAAGCAACGCGAAGAACCTTATCCTAGGCTTGACATCCATGAATTAGTCCCATGAAAGTGGGAGGACAGTCGCAAGACCGGAACATGGACAGGTGCTGCATGGCTGTCGTCAGCTCGTGCTGTGAAGTGTCGGGTTAAGTCCCTCAACGAGCGCAACCCCTGTCGTTAGTTGCTAACACGTAATGGTGAGGACTCTAGCGAGACTGCCGGTGTCAAACCGGAGGAAGGTGGGGATGACGTCAAGTCCTCATGGCCCTTATGCCTAGGGCTGCACACGTGCTACAATGGCGGATACAGAACGATGCAAGACCGCGAGGTGGAGCAAATCGCATAAAGTCCGCCCCAGTTCAGATCGGAGGCTGCAACCCGCCTCCGTGAAGTCGGAATCGCTAGTAATCGCGGATCAGCTACGCCGCGGTGAATATGTTCCTGAGCCTTGTACACACCGCCCGTCAAGTCATGGGAGCTGGCAGTGCCCGAAGTCGCCCCGATACTGGGGTGCCTACGGCAAGGCTGGTGACTGGGACTAAGTCGTAACAAGGTAGCCGTAGGGGAACCTGCGGCTGGATCACCTCCTTTCTAAGGGAATATTCTTAGACATGTAGGCTCGAGCAATCGACCTCATGAATTCGTCAACACTTCTCTCGTCCGTCTCACGACGGTTCTTCGGCCGGAAACGGCCTTGAAGGCTCCAACTGCTACTTTTTCAAGCACCCCATATTCGTATGGGGTGCTTGTGTTTTTGGATTGAATGACTTACCGCTCGCGGGTACGACGGTTCTTCGGCCGGAAACGGCCTTGAAGGCTCCAACTGCTACTTTTTCAAGCACCCCATATTCGTATGGGGTGCTTGTGTTTTTGGATTGAATGACTTACCGCTCGCGGGTGATCCAAACAATGCGACTGATGCTGCCGAAGCTTTTCGGATCTCGCGTGCCGGTATTCGTGTGCCGGTATTCGTGGGCTGGGCGCCAGATGCATCCTTAGGCCACGCGAAGAATCTGGTAACGCATCGTGCGATGAAGGATCTGTCGAGGTGAAGCGTGGATTTCACTCCCGCTGTCTCTTTATTGACGCGCGGTTTGCGCTTGAGTGCCGCTGAAACTTGAATCTGGACTACCGAAGTTCTCCGCAGGACGATCGCGATCACTTTGAAGGGTAGGTCTTCGCCGATCAATGACTACATCGCGGTGGCGTATCATCGTCGACTATTGATGAGCGCAGCTGTCGCGCGGCTCACTCGCCGAGAACTCCCGAAAGGTTGATGATCGCTATGACGAACTTTCCGAACTCTGCACCGCCGCCGTACTGGGCGCCACCAACCGTGGACAGCAAGCGCATCGTTTGCGGAGTCCTCGGCATCCTTCTGGGCGCGCTTGGCATTCACAAGTTTATTCTCGGTTACACGACTGCGGGCATCATCATGCTCCTCGTAACGCTTCTCACCTGCGGTGTTGGTGGGACTGTGATGTACATCATTGGGCTGATCGAGGGAATCACATATCTCACGAAAACAGATGCCGAGTTCGTCCGTATCTATCAGCAGGGCAAGAAGGAGTGGTTCTGAGTCCGAGCACGGCACACTTCGCGCGTTGGCGTTCTGTTGTTGTGCTTGTCGTTGCCATGGCGCTGTTGTGGAGCGCGATTGAGCCTCATGATCGACTGACATGGATCCTTGAGTGCTTCTGGGTGATGGGCGCGCTCATTGGTTGGTTCGGTTGGTGGCGCAAACTGCCTTGCACTCCGTTGCTCTTCTGTCTACTTGCTGCGCATGCACTCTTCCTCGTGATCGGAGGCAAGTACACCTACGAATTTGTGCCGCTTGGCGAGTGGGTCCAGGAGTTGCTCGGACGCGAACGCAATGACTACGACCGAGTCGGGCACTTCCTTCAGGGCTTCGTTCCAGCAATCCTTGCTCGAGAGATTCTCATTCGCGAACAGGTGATCGCGAAGCGCGGATGGCGCGTGATCACCATTCTCGCGTATTGCTTGGCATTCTCCGCAGCGTTCGAGCTTCTCGAGTTTCTCGCGGCGCTTTGCTTTGGTGAAGACGCGACGCATTATCTCGCGATGCAAGGTGACGTGTGGGACACGCAGTGGGATATGGCGTTGTGTTTGCTTGGTGCGATCACGTCGCTTGCGCTGCTGTGCAAAGCGCATGATCGCGAACTCGCTCGTGCAAAGTAGTGCGCAGACGATCAGCGCTGTCGCTCGCGCGCGGATTCCATTTCTGCTTTCAACCGCGCTCGCTGCCTCGCGAGAAAAGCGAGTTCTTCTCGGAGCTCTGGAGTGCCTCCTCCAAGTTTCATGCAATCGAGGATCAGTTGGAAACGCGCGGCTGTCTCTGCTTCGTTGAGGAGCGCGAGTTCAAGTGCCCATGCAACATCACGATGCTCAATGTAGATACCCGTGAGCACTGTGTTCGCAAGCGAACGCAACGTCTTCGCATCACCGTCGTACTTCGCTGCGAGTTTGCGATCCTACGCATACCCCTCTGACTCCTCGCCCATCGAACCGAGCAGAATGGCAAAGCGCATCAACTCGAATCTCGATCGTCGTTCCGGAAATCCTGTAATGACTTCATCGAGCATCACGCGAAGCGGTGTCCAATCTCGCTTCTTCTCGCAGTCGATGAGACACGCGTTGATCTGATCGCGCGCGCGTCGCTCCTGCGAATTCAGCACGAATTCGGCGCGAATCGTTTCGGGCGACCATCTGCCGCCGAGCACCGCTTGCAATGGCGCGTCGAGTTCATCGGGATGTCCATACCACTGCACGACACCATCCTTCACGATGAACGCTAGCGGCGTCGGGTTCTGAAAGTTTGAGAGTTGAAAACGTGCGCGCGTACTCACTCATCAGCGGTGCGGATTCTTCACGGTGGTCGCAATCGGTTTGGGGAAAAATCGATGAGGCAGATGCTTCCAGGCTCGCATTGCGTGATGGGCACGCGCTATACCCACGAGGCGATACTTGGAAACTGCACCTTCGCCGCCGGAAACAGGAGTGGCCGCGATCGCTTCCATCCATTTTTCAACGTCGCTAAAACTGGCGGTGCTTGCGTGACAACTGGTTGCTGTGCGTCAGCGCAGGGACCGAAGAACACCAGCACGGAGATTGAAAAAGCGCTGGCCGACTTGACTGTAATTCGCATGCACGATCTCCTTCGCGATGCAACGTAGCGCACGCAATCCCCACTCTGAAATCGTTACTCGCTCAGGTCCCAACCGACAATGATTTCGGATGGGCAAGGTGGATAGTCCAATTGCACACGCATACACACAAACTCGCGCGGATCGTGTTTCGCAACGGCGAATGTCGTCCGAACGAGTTCGCCGTAGCGAGGAAATGCGTCGAGCGCGAGTGCCTCATCATTCACATCGTGCCATGTGATATTCGTAGTGATTGGAAGTCGCGCCTTTTCCCGATCCGATGGGTCTTGCGGGAGCGGACCGCTGAGAATGCCGTACAGCGCAGCCTTCGCCTGCGCCGCATCGCGCATCGCCCTTGGTACAAACAAATCTGTGACGATCGCTTCACTGGGAACTCGGATCGCGGTCGCGAACTCGGTTCGTGCATCTCCCTCGGTTCGGTGCGTGGTGACGGCGCCGTCCATTCGCGCGCCGAAGCAGATATCGCCTGCACCGCCTTTTCCAATCGGCCCCGTATCGAGTTCAACGAGGCTGTTCCGCGCTTCCTCGCGTGCTCGCACGCCTGAGGCGTCGATCGTCGTGAACTCGCGCAAGATCCAAGCCTGCCTTGAATCTGCGCCATCGCATGGAAGCAATGGTTGCATCTGGAGATCCGTAGCTTGCGTGAGTGGGCTCGATATCTTTGTGACTCGGAAGAGCGGAAGCCCTTTGACCGGTCGCGTACGCTGCAGTCCAATGAGACCGACGACGAGGAAGAAGTCGAACATGTCTGAACTGTTGGGAACTGCCGCGGGCGCGATGATCTGCGCTGTCAGACGCAACTTCGCTTGCACCCCGAACACGCCACTCAATCCGCGGAATGCCATTCGTCGTGACTGTTCAAGTTGACTATCGCGACGAAGTCCGTCGAGCACGGTGTCGAGTTCATGTCTGCCACCAATGTGCGATCGAGTCACTGCGTCAAGATTTGCAAGCGCCGCGCGAACGGCGGCTGTGTGAAGTGCCGATGCCTTCGCCTTCTCGAACGCACGAAGGTAAATCTCAATTCCGCTCGGACCAGGAAGCATCGAAACCGCTTCCGGCGATTCTTTCGACTCGAGGATGCGCATCACCTTCCACGTGAGATTCTTGTCGAGCCCAAGCCGCCTCGACACAACTTGAGGTCGAAGTGGATCAGCTTGCACGGACGCATTCAGCTCGCGCAACGCAGAACGAAGCGTCGCGACCGCTGCGTCCAGCGCAGATTCGAAAGTGTGGTCTAAAATCGGGTTATCGGGGGTGCCATACATAGGGGAAGTTCTCTCACCAAAGTACTCCACAAATGCTGCATGGGGACTGCGTCAGTGTGTGCGGGCTGCTCCGAGAATAGCACCATTTGCGCACCTTCCAAATTTCCCTAGAGAAAATCTACGGATTATTTGCAGGGCATGAAAGTGCGCGTATGTTCAGATCGTACGAATTTTTCACCCGAGTGTTTTCGGGTCACCGCGCAGTAGATCGCCACTAATCACTTGTAATGGAGATTGCGTCTATGTCCCTCGCTCGAGTTCCATTCATCATCACCCTCGCCTGCTGCTCTGCTGCACTCGCATCACCACAAGCGGTTTGGGAGAACCTCATCTCGACGACGAACGCTTCCGTTCCGGGAGTGAAGGGAGCCGTGTGGGTTCCTAATCAGTACAACAATCCCACGATCGACGCGACCGGTCGCGTAGTCTTCCGCGGCCAAATCGGCGGCGCAGGAATCACAACTGCGAACTCGAAGTTGTACATGGCTGGCACGCCGAGCAACTGGGTCATCATCGCTCGCGATGGTTCTCCCGTCCCTGGTGGCATTCCCTCGGGATACGTCTTCAATACCTCCGCAGGTATCAATGGACTCGGTAGCTCGAACAACATCTCGACCGCAGGAGCGGTGCTCATCGGCGGAACCATTAACGGACCGGGTGTAACGACCGCAACCGACACCGCGACATTTGTTGTGAACGCGGATGGCACATCGGCCCTCATCATACGTGAGTCGGATCTGTATCCAGGCGGCGGCGGCTCGACGATGAGCACCGCGTCTCCTAGCAGCGGACAGCAAACCAACGCACTCGGCGAATCGATCATCTCGACAACGCTGCTTGGTGGCGATGTCAGCGGTACGACAAACAACGCGGCAATCGTCATGTTGGCTCCAACTGGAAACCGTGCAATCAGCCGCAAGGGTTCAATCGCACCAGGATTTGATGATGGCACAACCTTCACGCCAGACACGTTCGGTCTCCACCTCAGTGGATCGGATGTTGAATTCGGCGGCACACTCGTAAATGCTGCGACCGTCACCACCGCAAACGACAAGTGCCGCGTGACTTCCGTCGGCGCGCCAGCAGGTCAATTGCGCATGTACTGCCGCGAAGGCAGCGCATTCCCAGGCATCGCAAAAACCTTCTACAAGTCAGCGTCGACGTTCAACAATCCTTCTCGCACGATGACCAACAACGGCAAGATTCTCATGCAAGCGACGCTCTCGGGCGCAGTAACGCTCGCCGTCGATGACAACGTGCTCTTCGTCGAAGATCATGGCACAACGAGCGTGCTCCTTCGCCGCGGACAAGCGATTCCAGGCGTCAGCGACGGTGTGTACAACACCAACAACACCTCGCATGCATTCCTCAACAACAACGGCATGCTCGCGTTCCAAGGTATTCTGCAGAATGCTGATGGAACCGCAATGGCGGCGAACAACACGTTCATCGCAGTTCGCAAAGCTGATGGCACGATCGTCAACCTCGCTCGCCAAGGCGATGCAGTTCCAGGACTTACTGGCGTCACCTACGCAACGCTCAACGGCAATAGCTCGATCTGCTTGTCTGACAATGGCGTCGTTGTCTTCGATGCAAACTGCGACCCCGCAAGCCGCGCCATCATGGCGTGGGACGAGACCAACGGTCTTCGCGTGATCGCCAAGACTGGCGACACCAATTTCACCGGCACCGAGCTGAACCAGATGACTTTGATCGGCAGCACCGGAAACAACGGAAGCGGCGGTGGAACAGGTCTCGCAAGCAACGGTTGGCTTGTGATGAGGGTTGGCGATTCGGTCTCCTCAATCAATACGATTGCGCGCATCGATCTCGGGCCCCCAGCAGCGACTTGCCCAGGCGATTACAACGATGACGGCGTCATCGATGGTGCAGACATCACTGTTCTCCTGAACGCATGGGGCAGTGCAGATGCTACTGTGGATCTTAACAACGACGGCATCATCGATGCCTCTGACATCGCTCTCCTCCTCAACGGTTGGGGCGCTTGCTAACTTCGACTGAACTGTTTGCACGCACATCAGGATCCATTGCTAGAACAAGTCCAGCCAAATCGCGACCGAGGGACCACCTTGAAGACTTCCGCACGACTCGCTCAACTCGCATCAACCTCCGCCCTGCTTGCATGCCTCAGCGCAACTGAATCAAGTTCCGCGCAGGTACTCCACCTCCTTGGCGCCGTCAACAACGCTTGGGCAACCGGCGTGAGTGACGATGGCACGGTTGCCGCTGGGTACGACCCAGGTTCGTATTGGTACTGGACCGAAGCGAGTTGGGTTGTGCAGCTCACAGGCATCACGATCCCGCCTGGTAGTGGAGTCGGTGGAAGTGCGTGCATTCGCGGCGACGGCTCGCAAATGTCGTGCAGTTCGCTGCAGGGCGAGCCCGCGAAGGCGGAGGGAAGTTTCTACGACCTCAATTGGACCGAAGTCACGCCGATCGGAAGCACTGGATTCAATTGCGATATCGAACGCAATGGCATTTGGGATATGAGCCCCGATGGTCAGCACTCGGTTGGACTGAGTTGGCAGAACGGTTGCGCGGCAGCAGGCTTCCACTGGAACATCAAAGAGGGCTTCAAGCTCCTTCCGACTTCATACCTCTTCAAGCCGACGCGCGCCAACGCCGTGAGTAACGATGGCAACGTGATTGCTGGATGGAGCGATGACTACAACGGGTATCGCCAAGGTTCTGTTTGGACCCGCAACGCCGCTGGAAACTACATTCAGACGCTTATGACATCGCCGCCGATTCCGCCTTCAACGATTGCGACGAAGTGCAGTGAAGGAAGCGCAATCAGTGGCAATGGCCAATGGGTCTACGGCATAGGCCGCTCGACTGTTAATGGCGGCGCCGCGTGGCGTTGGAGTGCAGCAACTGGATACCAACCGATTCTTCCCGCGCCGGTTTCTGACATCGGCTTCGTGACGGATGCAAATTTCGACGGCACGCAGTTCGTCGGTTTCTTCGGCATGGGTGGAGGAAACGGCGGCTACATCTGGATCGAAGGACGCGGTTACATCTTATTGAATGACTACGCGGCCGAGCGCGGCGTGGTAGTTCCGAAGGGCGTGTTCCTCAGCATGCCTCTCGGCATGAGCCCCAACGGAAACACGATCGTTGGGACCGCATTCGGTTCGTTCGGAATGAGCCCCTTCGTCCTTCAACTCAGCAGCAGATCACCAAACTGCCCCGCTGACATCAACGGCGACGGCGCCGTCGGCGCACAGGATCTCGCGTCGATCCTCTCCTTCTGGGAGAGCGATAATGTGAATAACGACCTCAACGGTGACGGCATCGTGGGAGCTCAGGACATGGCGATTGTGCTCAACGCTTGGGGCGACTGCGCGCCGTAACGACTGAACGCGCAGCTGTCTCTGCTTCGTTGAGGAGCCCGAGTTCGGCCTGTGTCGCAGGCGGGACAGTGATTGTCAGCATCGGCGGCATGACGATCAGGGCTTTGGCTCGCGCGCGGATTCCATTTCTGCTTGCAACTGCAAACGCTGCAAACGCGCTTGCTGCCTCGCGAGAAAGCTGAGCTCTTCTCGGAGCTCTGGAGTGCCTCCTCCAAGTTTCATGCAATCGAGGATCAGTTGGAAACGCGCGGCTGTCTCTGCTTCGTTGAGGAGCGCGAGTTCGGCCTGTGTCGCAGGCGGGACAGTGATTGTCAGCATCGGCGGCATGACGGTTGGCACGTTACTACCAATCCCGCCCCATCCCTGCACCGTTACCTGCGTCGATCGTTCGCACGATGCCTTCCGCGTCGATGACAATGTCATCGGCTGTGCCCTCAATGCCGTCGAAACCGAGCGAGCGAAACTCATAGGGGCCGCTCGTCTCGAGTTGGTAGGGACGGTTCCAAGGATCGGTTGAAGCGAGCACGGTGTTTGGATTGCGCTGCCGAATGAGTTCGATGCTCCACACTGCGGGCGCGTCATCGGTGACTTTCGCGGTTACGAACGCGCCGTGCCATTGCGCGAGATCGCTCGACGCTTGCATTGTTGGTTGCGTGGAGTTGAGCATCGCGCGTTGTAATTGGTTCATGCTATAGACCATAAACCAAACAAATCCGCCGATGGGGGCGAGTGTGCAGAGCACGCTCACCGATGTCGCGATCCAGCCGAATCTCGTTCGGCGTTTCATCAACGACGAGATACCGAGCACAACTCCAACTGCTGCCGATGCTCCACATGTCACGACGCCGATCAGACCGAGTGCGATGGACCACGCAGCGAGCCGCGACGCGGTTTGAGCGTCTGTTCTATTCGTGGCGCGAATGCGACCTTCGTCGAATGCGTCGGGGACAGCGGTCGGCGGCACGAGTTTCGGCCGTCGCTGCTCTGGCAAGTTGATGTCGGATTCATACATTGCGTTATGCGGCTGCGGCAAGTGCGCCGCAACAAAGCGCAACACCGAGTGCTGCGAGGATCGAGAGGATGACGGTGATCGAATTCAGAATGATTCCCGCAGTCGCAAGTCCACGTTCTGGATGCTTGAGCCCCATGAACCCAAGCAAGAGTCCCACTGGCGCGATGAATATGGAAACGCACGCAGCGCCAGAGAGAGTGAAGAGAAGTGAGATGATTCCAAGAATGAGGCTCGCAATCCCAAGCCCGTTTGCACTCGCATTCGAATGTGCAATCACTGGCGAGACCGGAGGAGCCGCGTTTGGATTATGCAGCGCGATCGCTTGTGCGACGGTGATCCATTCTGTGCCGTTGGCTTCCGCGATCAGATCCGTCGGAAGAATCTGGCTCGCGGTGTACATCGCAGGGAGTGCGTCCCCGCGATACGGACCGAATGTCTTTCCATCGCGCGCGACGAAGTAACTTGTGCCGTCTTCAATTCCGAAACTCATTAGTTTCCGCCTGTTGTCGTTGGAGGAGGAATCGCTTTCATCTCCGCAGTCGCGGCGGAATCTTCATCGACAAAGATAAACTCTTCGAGAGGCACGACTTCACCAACAATGATGGGGCGCTCCCTCTCCTTCTTCAGCAGTTCTGCTTTGAGCTTGTCAAACTCAGCCTGCGTGATCGCGCCATTGTCGCGTGCTTTCGCGAGGTCAACGAGTTGCTGTCCGAGCGTTGCTGGTGCGCGCGGCGCCTCCGTTGTCGTGCGACTGCCGCCGATGAGGAGGCATCCCGAGAGAACAGTGCAAGTGGCGGTTCCAACAACGAGTGAGAGGAAGGTCTTCATAGGATCCTAAGTGGCGCGAGAGTGCTCGCGGAGTGCAGATTAAACTCGAATACCGACTCACCGTTCAAGTGGCATATTCCTAGATTCACTCTTTTCTTCACGCATGCGCGGATTTGGTTTCAGCACACGAGGCAAGACTGACAAAAGCACCATTTGCCGAGCAGAATCACGACATCGCTGCCTGTGACAATCCCATCTCCATCGAGATCGCCATCTTGATCAGCATGGAGAGTTAGGTCTGCGAGCTTTTCTCAGAAGTTCACACGTCCGTTGCCATCACAGTCGATTTCGAACTCGACGAGCGCGAAGCGCATACTTAACTCGCCATCACAGCCTGGACAGACTAGGAAGAGTGGACTGTCGTCACACCAACCTGAAGGGCTCGCATCGCAATTAGGATTCGCAAATCGCAGTACGCACTCATCTGCCATCTCGCAAGTTCCATTCGGCGCAGGCACATCTTTCCAAGGATTCCAAGTCCATGGCGTTTCATAGATCCATCGCCAACCAGCAGCTGGCTCCGCAAAATCAGGCGCGCTGTGATCTTGTATTACACCAATCAATGGTCCCGAAGTGGAAAACCACAACCATTGTGCGTTGACAATGGATGTGAAGACGAAGTTACGCTCCTCGCGCATGCCAGAGGTTGCGAGATGCCCACCGATGCTTTCGGCATAATTTTTCGGCATGCGCGGAAGATGTCGGGAGCGATTGAGCATCGGCGTCCTTGCCGTAGGCTTGAGAGGCACTGCGACAAGGCGCCGTTCGACCTGCGTTTCTCGGGGCTCGTCGAAGGGCAGTAGATTGCTCGCACTTCGCAGAAATCGTGGCGCTCAGGGGTAGGAATTGCGCTGCACTCGCGATAATCCCGCCACTATGGCGCACTCTCAGAGTTTTGTGCGGTATGTTCAACTCGACTCATGCACCCTCTAAGGAGCTTGCTTGTCCCTTCGCCACGCGTTCGTTGCGCGTTAGGTGGTGCATTAGCTGCGTGCATCGGCATCGCAGCGTCGCACGCACAAGATGCGCCGCAAGGGCAACTCGAACGGAAGGCGATCGCATCACGCGAGAGTTGGTGGGCGTATCGACCGCTTTCGACAGCGCCACCGCCAGCGGTTCGCGATGAAACGTGGTGCCGCAATGGTGTTGATAGATTCATCCTCGCACCGATTGAAGCGAAGCAACTCGCACCAGCGCTTGAAGCGGATCGAGTCGCGTTGCTTCGTCGCGCGAGTTTCGATCTGATTGGACTTCCACCAACGCCAGAAGAAGTCGCGCAGTTTCTCGCGGACGATCAGGACGGCGCGTTCGAACGCGTGCTTGACAGACTTCTCGCGAGTGAGCAGTACGGCGTGCGGTGGGGGCGTCACTGGCTCGACATCGTGCGCTACGCAGACACGAACGGATTCGAGCGCGACAGTGAGAAGAGCGGCGCATGGAAGTATCGAGACTTCGTTGTCGACGCATTTAACGCAGACATGCCGTACGCGCAGTTTGTCACCGCGCAACTTGCTGGCGATGAATTGGAGTCACGCGATTTCAATTCACTTGTCGCAACAGGTTTCTATCGACTTGGTGTGTGGGATGACGAGGTCCCCGATCTTGCGCAGGCGCAAGCGGATGACATGGACGGAATCGTGGACACGACAGCGAGAGCATTCCTCGGGATCAGTCTCGGTTGTGCGCGATGTCATGATCACAAGGGCGATCCGATTGCGCAGTCGGAGTACTACGAGTTCGCTGCCTGGTTTGCGGGTGTTGCGCAGTACAAGACGTCGCCGTTTAGTTCGCTTGAAGCGGACAACATCTTCCGCATGGTGCGTCGCGACTTTGGAACGGCTGAGCCTGAAGCGGAGATACGCGCGTTCAAGTCTTCGTATGCAGAACTCGCGGGCGAATTACAGGGGATGGAGATCGCTGCGACAGAAGGCGCGAAGGACGATGTGGCCTCACTCCTCCTCGCACGCGCGCCGACAGATGGGCTCGTCGCATACTTTCCGTTTGACGATGCGCGAGATCCGCTTGCTCGCAACTACGCGCGCCGGATTGACGCACAACATGCCACCGTGCGTGACGCCACCTTTGGTGTCGAAGGTCGAGTGGGAACCGCGCTTCGCTTTGATGGCGGAGATGATCGCGTTGAACTCGCGCGACCAGTGAGCGATGACTTCACGATCTCGTTCTTCTTCCGGACCACAGATGTGGGTGGAAGTTCGGACACCGATCGCAGGTGGTTTCGCGGCAAGGGATTTGTCGATAGCGAAGTGCCGGGCATTGTTCGTGACTTCGGCATCTCCTTCATTGGCAATGGATTTGTGAGTGCAGGGGTAGGGGCTCCAGAAACATTCGTGAGTTCCGGTCCTGGTTACAACGATGGATCTTGGCATCACGTGGCATTCACGCGTTTGATCTCCACCGGCGAAATCGAATTGTTCGTGGATGGTTTCTCGGTTGCGCAAGCACGAGGAAATACTGAGCGGCTCACCGCATCGAAGCGCATCGCGATTGGTGCGATGCAACCTGGCGGCGGCCCGTTCAACGGTGATCTCGATGAGATTCGATTTTATGATCGTGCACTTTCGCACGAGGAAGTCCGCGCGATGGCGCGTGGCTTGCGTGACGAATCCAGCGCGCGTGCGAGCATTCAGACTCGATTAGGCGAGAGTGCGGTCGCGCGAGCGAAGTCACTGCATGATCAACTCGCGGCGCTGACGCCACCCTCTTGGGAAGGCGAGACTGTCCTCGTCGTGAAAGAAGACGACACGCCGCGTGTGACTCATGTGATGTTGCGTGGAAGTCCGCACAGCCTCGGCGCGCAGGTTGAGCCGAATGTGCCAGCGATTGCAGAACGCATCGCGCCTGATGCACCGATGGAACTTGCAGATGGTGCGTCGAGCGGTCGTCGACTCGCGCTCTCGCGGTGGATCACGGATTCGCGCAACGCGCTCGCGTGGCGCACGATCGCAAATCGCGTGTGGCAGCATCACTTCGGCGTGGGGTTGTGTCCGACACCGAACGACTTTGGACGACTCGGCGAACTTCCGACGCATCCTGAGTTGCTTGATTTCCTTGCGACAGAGCTGATCGCGTCTGGTGGAAGTCTGAAGGCACTCCATCGCACGATCATGTCGAGCGCGACCTATCGCATGTCGAGTGTTCCGAATGCGCGAGCGCTCGCTGACGATGCGCCGAACACATTGCTCACACGCACTCGAATGCGTCGCTTGGGTGCAGAAGAATTGCGCGATGCGATGCTCAGCGTGAATGGCACATTGAACCCAAAGATGGGTGGCGAGCCTGTTCGACCTCCATTACCAGCGGAAGTGCTCGCGACGGCAAGCCGCCCTGGGGAAGTGTGGCCACTCACGCCGGAGGAATCGTGGACGCGTCGTAGTCTCTACATCATGCTGAAGCGTTCGCTACAGCATCCGCTCCTCAGCGCCTTCGATCTCGCGGATCTTGACTCTTCATGTCCAGTGCGTTTTCAGACAGTCGTCCCCACGCAAGCACTCTCGATGTTGAATGGACAGATGACCAACGAGGAAGCGCGCAAGTTTGCGCAGCGACTCGAACGCGAGTGTCCAGGTGATCTTCGCGCGCAAGTGTCGCGCGGTCGACTCCTCACCAGTGGAAGAGTGCCCTCAGAGGTTGAGGTCGATGAAGCGGTGGCGTTCATGGACGAATTGGTGACACGCGATGGATGTTCTCGCGCGGCTGCAATGGCGAATTTCTGTCTCGTACTCTTCAACTTGAACGAGTTCCTCTACATTGATTAGGGAGCGCGATGCACGATCAACACGATAAACCTCACAATCACTTCTGCGGACGGACTCGTCGAGAGTTTCTCTGGCAGTCGGGTGGCTCGTTCACATCGCTCGCGCTCGCAAGCTTGCTCGGGAGTGATGGCTTTCTGCAGCGGCAGGCAGTTGCGTTTGATGGCGTCACGCCCCTGAATCCTCCAGGACCATTTGCGCCGAAACAAAAGATGATTCCTGGCCGCGCGAAGTCTGTGATCTTTTTCTTCTGCTACGGCGGACCAAGTCACGTCGACACCTTCGACTACAAGCCAGATCTCTTCAAGTACGACGGTCAAACGATCACAGTGAAGACGAAGGGACGGGGAGGCGACAAGACAGAAGGACGCGTGGTGGGACCGAAGTGGAAGTTCCGACAACACGGCGGCTGCGGCGCGTGGGTCTCGGAACTCTTCCCGCATCTCTCGACGTGTGTCGACGACATTTCGTTCATCAAGAGCATGTATGCGGATAGCCCCATTCACGGCTCCGCGATGCTCATGATGAACTCGGGCAAGTTGCTCGGTGGACCTGCGCTTGGAAGTTGGGTGAACTACGGACTCGGCACAGTGAATCAGAACTTGCCTGGATTTGTGGTGATGCTCGATAGCGCAGGCGGTCCGATTTCGGGCGCGAAGAATTGGTCGAGTGGATACATGCCAGCGATGTATCAAGGCACAGTGCTTCGCGGCGAAGGTCCGCCGATTCTTGATCTCGCGAATCCAGCTGGTCGCACGGATGAAGTGCAGCGATCGATCTTGGATCGCATGAAGATGTGGAACACGCGCCACGCGCTATTGCGTTCCGGCAATGCTGAGTTAGAAAGTCGCATTGAGAGTTACGAACTTGCGTATCGCATGCAATCGACTGCGCCAGAAGCAGTCGATTTGTCGCTTGAATCGAAAGAAACCAAAGAGCTCTATGGTTGTGATGAGCCGCGCACGAAAGAGTTTGGAGAGAAGTGCCTGCTTGCACGCCGACTCGTGGAACGCGGTGTTCGATTCGTGCAGATCTATTCAGGCGGCGGACACAACGACGAATCGTGGGATGCGCATGGCGACCTCAAGACGAATCATGATTTCCACGCTGGACGAACCGACAAGCCTGTTGCAGGATTGCTCAAAGACTTGAAGCGTCGCGGATTGCTTGACGAGACGATCGTGATTTGGGGCGGCGAGTTTGGTCGTCAACCAACTGCGGAATACGCGCAAGGCACGGGCCGCGATCACAACGCGTACGGGTTCACGATGTGGATGGCGGGCGGTGGAATCAAGGGCGGAACGAGCGTGGGCGAGACGGATGAACTTGGTTCGATTGGCGTCGGCGAGCGATTCCATGTGAAGCATCTCCATGCAACGGCACTCGCGTGCCTCGGGCTTGATCCCAATCACCTCGCGTACTTCTATGCAGGGCTCGATCAGAAACTCGTCGGCGTTGAGGGCGCAGACCCCATTCGACAGATCATGAT
>QWPV01000050.1 GCA_003671055.1 Planctomycetota bacterium | reverse complement strand
TTGCGCATGGACGCGCCATGTCGACCTGAAACAAGATAGTGCTGGATGATCGGCCATTGCAGTGCACCGAACGCCATCATCGTCACGGCGCAGATCCACAGCGTCATCACATGCGGCACGAGAAGAACGATGGGCGCAAGCACGCCTTGCGCGAGCAGAATCAATGCGAGCGCACGGCGCGGACTCATGTGTCGTTCGAGTGCGCGCACAATGCGACCAGCGTTCATCGCGACAATCATGTACAGCGCGCCATTCGCAAACGCGAGCCACAGATTGTCTGTCTGCGTAAACCCGTACGCGCTTTTAGCAACGAAGTAAATCGAGTTCCACAAGATCCCTGTGCCGAGTGAACACAAGAAGGTGACGGCTGCGATGGGAAACGCGCGCACTGGCGCATTTGTAGTGGATTCGCGAAGGCTTACATGCATGCAGCGGATGATGGTAACTCGCAAGCTGCGCGTATTGGTCTGCTACACTTTCGATCCGCTGTCCGCGTAGCTCAATTGGATAGAGCGTCGCCCTCCGAAGGCGAAGGTTGCAGGTTCGATTCCCGCCGCGGACGTTCCCATGACTTCGATGACTCCACCCAATGCACCTGCGCAAGAAGCCGCAATTCCACCAATGTCGCTCGCGGAATTGCAACAGTTGATCAAGACTCGATACTTCGAAACCGACAACGCGCGCGGTGCGCCTGGGACCTATCTCTGGTTCGTCGAAGAGGTCGGCGAACTCGCGCACGCGATTGCGAATCGTGAACGCGGAAAGCTCGACCGCGCGAATCTTGAAGAAGAGTTTGCGGATGTGCTCGCGTGGCTTTCGACCCTCGCAAACATCTGCGAGGTTGATCTCACACGCGCAGTCCACGCAAAGTACGTACAAGACGGCGGACCCGAGGGATTCAAAGTATGAGCGCGCACTCTGGGACAGGCTGCATGTTTTGCGAGGGGGCCAGTGCGCCGCCAACGATTCTGCTGCAATCACCGCGTTGGAATCTCTATCGACACGCGGATCCAACGCCGATTGCTGGTTGGATGATGGTTGCGACTCGTCACCACGACACTGGTCTTGATGTGATGTGCCCGCAAGAATCGGCAGAGCTCGGCGTGATCTTGCGTGCGATGTCGATTGCCGTCCGCGCAGTCACGGGCGCCGAGCGTGTCTACGCATTGACCTACAACGAAGCGGTGCAGCACCTTCACTTGCACGCGATTCCACGCTTTGCTGCAGATGCGCGCACGAAGAGTTGGGCGCTTGCTGACTTCTATCGCGCAGTGCAAGCGTCGCCGGAGTTGGCTGTGCCCGCAGATGTCGCAACGGACACCGCCGAATCCATCGTCCAGCACTTACTCTCGCAAGTACAGACGGACCCACTCCTCGAGCGTGTGGGTTTCGCGCGACTTTCAACCGCTCCCATATCCTCCACGCCATGACGGAGCAGGGCATGCAGACATCCACAGGTACGCAACGAATCCTCGCCGCCTTCACGCGAGCGCAGGCTGAACATCGCGCAGCGCTCATCGCATTCATGACGGCTGGCTATCCGGATCTCGACACGTCGAGCCGCATTGCGCAAGCGATTGTCGATGCGGGCGCAGACATCGTCGAGATCGGGCTTCCCTTTAGCGATCCGATCGCCGATGGACCCGTGATTGCGGAGTCGATGCACGAAGCACTCGCGCGAGGCTGCACACCAAAGCGCGTCTTCGAGACGCTCGCGCCGGTGATGCAAGGTTCCGCGGCGCCGTTCGTTTCGATGTCGTCGATCTCCATTGCCGAACGCATGGGTGTTGCGCAATTTGTGGAAGCTGCCGCGAACGCCGGAGTCGCTGGATTCATTGCGCCAGACGCAGATCCCGAGGCAAGCGATTGTCGATGCGGGCGCAGACATCGTCGAGATCGGGCTTCCCTTTAGCGATCCGATCGCCGATGGGCCCGTGATTGCGGAGTCGATGCACGAAGCACTCACGCGAGGTTGCACACCAAAGCGCGCCTTCCAGACGCTCGCGCCGGTGATGCAAGGTTCCGCGGCGCCGTTCGTGTCTATGTCGTCGATCTCCATTGCCGAACGCATGGGTGTTGCGCAATTTGTGGAAGCTGCCGCGAACGCCGGGGTCGCTGGATTCATTGCGCCAGACGCAGATCCCGAGGCACTCGAGGCACTCACCCGCGCGGCGAGTCTGCATGGCGCCGCGCTCACGATGCTCGTTGCACCATCCACACCCACTCGACGCATGACCGAACTTCTCGCGCGCACCAGTGGATTTGTTTACCTCCTCGCACGCGCAGGCATTACTGGCGACAGTTCAGGCGCGCTTGATGTTGGCGCGCGTGTGGAAGAACTTCGCGCACACACACGCAAACCGATTGCGGTTGGATTCGGCATCGCGCGTCCGGAACAAGTGCGCACTGTCGCAGCGTCCGCCGACGGCGTCATTGTGGGCACCGCGATTGTCCGCGTGGTGCGCGACGCAATTGCCGCGGGGCAAGATCCAGCAATCGCTGCGGGGACACTTGTTCACGAACTCCGTGCCGCATGCGCGCGCTGATTGCAGCACGTACTCAGCGATACGAACGCAGCACGCCAATTACAATGCCTTGCACTTCACAGTGATCGACAATGATCGGCGCGAACTCAGGATTCGAAGGTTGCAATCGAATCCGACCATCCGCTTCACGATACAACGTCTTCAATGTCGTTTCGCCAGACGGAAGAATCGCAACAACTCGTTCGCCGTTGCGCGCGGTCGATCGTTGCTCGACGAGCACGTAATCTCCATCGAGAATTCCCTCGTCGCGCATCGACTCGCCTTCCACTTGCAGCGCGAAGGTGTTGCCTTTCTGTCCGCGTCTCGGCCCAAAGAGTTCTTCGAGCGAGAGCTTGTCGCGTTGCTCAAACTTCTCCATCGGATAGCCCGCTGCAACGCGACCGACCAGAGGAAACTGCAAGCGTCCTGCGGAATCACTCTCGTCGATCTGACGATCCTCCTCAAGCGCCTCTTCATGCTGCTCGAGTGCTTCCGTCGTCTTCAAAGAGCGAGCCTTGTTCTGGGTGCGCTCGAGCGCTCCCTTCTCGATCAATGCTCCGACATGCTCGAAGGCCGTCACTTTGCTGACGCCGAGCTCGTCCGCGAGTTCCTGCATCGTGGGGGAGAAGCCGTGTCGCCGTCGCCACTGCTGAACAAGTTGAAGAACCTTGAGTTGTTTGGGTGTGAAATTCATCGAGGTGTGGATCTGAGGAGGTCAGTTGAAGAGTGTCCAACGACAATTCGTTTGAAGTAAAAAGCAGGGGGTGGTCTGCGGAGTCGCGAGCCTCTTCACGCGCAACAAGCGCAGGATCGAGGGGCAGAAAGACGTTCAGGAAGAAGTTTGAAACGCGACGAAATGCGCGGTCGATGATCGAGTCGCTCTCGTCGGCGCTGCCATCCGCATTCGATACGTCCACTTCGCTCCAATCGCCGAACGCATCGGATTGTTCAAGCACGATGTTGCGATCGACCGCCATGTAGCGACGCGAGAATCCAGGACCTGGACCGATCTCGACGAGTGGCAGTGCATCTTCAGTTTCAAATACAGTTTCGAAGGACATAAACAAAGACATCTCTTTTCTCCCAGCGCCTCTCATGCAGACCAGAGGCTCAAGCTTCAATCGTTCAGTCCGCACTCCACGGCATGAGACGAATGGTTGTGTCAGGTCGCGTGTTCCACGCGCCCACGAGGACAAGGACGAGGACGATCCTTCCAACTCGATCACGAGCGCGCTGACTGGCGCATCGTTGAGGGAGATGAGGAGGAACTGTTCCATAGACTTCTGTTTCGGTCGAGGTTAGTGCGGCGCTGCACATTTTGTTCGGTCTATGTTAGCCGTACGGAGCCCTGACGCAAGTGCGGTTGTCGGGCATTCGCAACTCCCGTCTTAGCCGTACCTTGCGCGGATGGCTTCCCTGTTTCCTTTGCCGATCTCTCAGGACGATCCCAAGGCGCTCTTCGGCCTCGATTGGTCCTACACCTTCCTGAATCACGGTTCGTTCGGTGCCTGTCCCCACGAAGTGCTGGCGGCGCAGGATCGAAGTCGGCGTGAGATCGAGGCTCGGCCGATTGAATTGCTCGGTAGGAAGGTCGAGGCGCTACTCAGTCCGTCGCGAGAGATCGTTGCACGTTTCGTTGGAACCGATCCAAGTCGGCTCGGTTTTATGGTCAACGCGACTGAGGGAGTCAACGCGGTGCTGCAATGCATCGAGTGGAAGTCGGGAGATGAAGTGCTCGCGCTCGACATGCTCTACAACGCGGTGCGAAAATCCGTGCAGCGCATGCACGCAACGCATGGGATCACACTGCGCGAAGTCGAGACGCCAGCCGACGCATGGTCTGGGGATGCGCTTGCGGAGTTGTTGATCAACGCGATCTCTTCGCACACGCGGCTCGTGATCATCGATCACATCACATCGCCCACCGCGATCGTCGTCAATGTCGCACGCGTGATTGCAGCGTGCAAAGCGCGTGGTGTGCTTGTGCTCATTGACGGCGCACACGCACCTGGAATGCTCGATCTTTCCATCGATGACCTTGCACCCGATTGGTACGCCGCGAATCTTCATAAGTGGACATGCGCGCCCAAAGGCTGCGGCATTCTCGTCACTGCAGCGCAACACATCAGCGCCACGCATCCACTCGCGACGAGTCATCACTTCGGACTCGCGTATACGAAAGAGTTTGACTGGCAGGGGACTCGCGACATTTCCCCATGGATGCATGCGGGAACGGCGATTGCGTTCTTCGAGCGATTTGGATGGCGCGAAGTACGCGATCACAATCACGCGTTCGTTGTCGCTGCGGCGGAGTACCTGTGCGATGCGTGGAAAGTTTCCCCGCTTATGAGTGACGGCGGCACATCGTTGGGGAGCATGTGCTCGGTGCGCGTGCCTCCGGAGATCAAGGCAAGGTTTACTTCCGTGGAGGCGCTTCAAGCCGCGCTCTACGATCACGAGCGAGTTGAAATCCCCGTGATTGACTGGAAAGACGCGTGGCATGTCCGTATGAGTGCGCACATTCATACCGCGAAGAGCGATATTGAAACCCTTGCTGCCGCGATGCTCCGAATTGGTCGATGAAATCCCCATGCAGTTCACTCGGACAGCACAGATTTGCGCGCTCGCCGCATGCGTCTTCGCATGGGGTTGCGGAATCTCACCGTGGGAGCAGGGAGTCGCTGGTACCGAGAGTGACGAGGCTGCGGAGCGAGTCTTCGCGTGCGACGCTGCGAACTTTGCGGAGTACCGCGATCAACGCGAGTCGGGACTCCTCATGCGTCACGGGATGCTTCACATGGAACATCCAACGGAACGGAATGGACCACTCGGTGGACGATCGTGCGTGCTTGTCCGCACGAGTTCCGCGTCGCTCCAAGCAAAGATTCTCGATGTCATCGGCGGGAAGTATCCGATCAACACCGGCTTCGTCGCGACCTTTGCGCTAGGACGCACATCACTGGTCACGCTTGAAAAAATCGATGGCGATGGAAAAGTCCTCTCGACTGAAACAGAGCGCGCCGCGTTTGTAGAAATCGTGCGTTAGCTATCGGGGAGTTCGCGCACGCTGCTGGCTTGCTCAAGCTTGGCGCGTTCGGCGCCGTAGCGAGCAACGAGCGTTGGATACTCATCGCGATACCAATCATGCCAGAGTGCTTTGTTGTTGCCGAGATTGGCGAGCGTCGTTGCGCCAGTCGATGATTGCGCGAGTGTGACGAGCGCGGTGTAGACCTCTGTGCGATAAATAAGCACGACTGCATCAGTGATCTGCAGCAGGCTGCCTTCGTAGATGATTCCCGGAATCGGCTGAAACGCGCCGGAATTGTCGCCCGCGACGGGTACAAGCCCCGCAATGTAGGACGTCTGCCGCCCGAACACGATCCAACATCCATTGCCGCCTGAACCGGTCGTCGTGCCTTCCGCACTCTGCGCATCGATGAGTTGTGGAATGAGTTGCGCAGCATTCGTAGCAGACGCAACCATCGCCGCACGGTTGACCCACGATTCCTTCGTCGCGTTGAGATGATCCGAAACCACTTGCACAACATCCGATGGCGCGTCCTTCGGAAGTCGATTGCGTGCTTCCATTCGTTTCAGCGGATCGTCATCTTCAATCGCGATGGTGGTGAGGAACACGCGTCCTTCTGAACCACCTTGCAAGAGCGCGTCAAAGAATGCTTCGTTCGTATCAAGACCAAGTGGACGAAGTTCTCGCCAGATTTGCGCGTAGCTCGTGGTGTCTTTGAGGGCTCGAATGCGTTCGAGCGCAACAACGCGATCCTCTGCACTTGCCGTGCGCAAGAGAGAAGTCGCTTTCAATCCCCTAATCAACTTCACTTCAGCGCCGCGCGCGGTTGATGTTGAAGTTGGAGACGTCTCCTGCGCGAAGGCAGGGGCGCACGCGCCTAGAAGCGCGAAAATCACGATGCATGGAAGAGAAGTTCGCAAGCGGTACAGTCCTCCGAGTGTGTCGGTTCCATTCGCGCTGCAGAGGTCGATGGTCTCAGCGATTTCACACGAGTCTCAGAACAGAAAAGATTCTAGCGCTCAACGACCGTTGCTCCAACGGTTTTCAACTTGGTCCGCGCCACAATCGCGTCCGCACGGGACAGAAACTCGCCAACCTGCACAGCAAACAGCACGCTTCCGTCCTTCGCAACACGCTGCACCACCTCTGGGGCAGCAAGGCCGAGGCGTTTCGCATTCGAGGACAGTCCGCGCGCAATAGATTCTGCTTTCGATCGATCGCGAAACGCGCCTGCTTGAAGAGCAAATGGAAGCCGGATCGGCGTGGGCGGCACGACAGTGAGAGGTACTTCTCCGAATCCGTTGCCTGCAACAACGGTGGGGGGCACGACGGCACTCTCGCGCTCCGGCGCTCCAGCGTCGGCATGTTCACGCGCACTTTCCACACTCAATCCAGCGCGCGCGAAACATCGAGCAGCAGTGGCGTGGGCTCGGTTCGATTCCTCGCCATCAAGAAGATCCGCTGCTGTGGCGTAGGCGCGCCCAGCGTCACCGAACTCTTCGAGCGCGATGCATGCACTTCCGAGCGAGATGGACGCATTGGCTGCAAGTTGTTGATCAACTGAATTCGATGCAGCACGCAATGGAGCCAGCGAGGCTTGCGGTTGCGCTTGACGAAGGAGCGAGAGCCCTTCGAGGTAGGACGCTTCATCACGCGCGACGCCCGTCGAGTGCAGTACGCAATCCTTCGCCATGCGAAGACTCTCGCTGTAACTCGCTGCGCGATAGGCGTTCTGCGCGCCCGAGAGCGAACTCTTGGGCGTCGTTTCACACGCGACCAACGCCAGGCACGAAATCACGCACAGGAGCGGTCGCTGCATCGCTGATATCGTATCCATTCGAATCATGGAATTGCTCGCCACACTTCGTCGCAGATTACTCCTCTCACCGTTTCGACACGCGATAGTCGACGATTTGCGCGAGTGGAGGGGCATTGATCTGCTCGTCGCGTCCTGGCATCTGCAGCGAGCGATTGCGAATACAAGCTCAGCCAAGCGCGTCGGCATCCTTCTCCCCACAGGCGCACTCTTTCCGATCGCTGTCATGGCCTGCTGGGCGCTCGGCCGAACGATCATTCCGATTAACTATCTACTCTCGCGCGCGGACCTTGAACATGTCGTGCGCGACTCTGGCATCGATGCATGCATCACCGTCGGTCCCATGCTCGAGTTCATGGGAGGCTTGCCCGAAGGCGTCAAAGAGATTCGCGTCGATCAAATGCGGTTCAAAGGGATTCCACCGATCAGTTTCGCGAATCCATTGAAGAGCGAAGACCTCGCTGTCATTCTCTACACCTCAGGCACGAGCGGTAAACCGAAGGGTGTGATGCTCACAGTGGGGAATGTGCAATCCAATCTGCGCCAGATTCGCGGATGGGTGCGATTTGATTCCACCGATGTGATGCTCGGTGTGTTGCCGCAGTTTCACAGCTTCGGTTTGACCGTACTCACGCTGATGCCGCTTTCCATTGGTTGCAAAGTGATCTACACCGCAAAGTTTGTGCCGAGGAAATTGCTCGACCTTGCGTTGAAGTACAAGCCCACTGCGTTCGTCGCGATTCCATCGATGTACAACGCGCTCCGACTTGTGCGGGATGCGGATGCGAAGTGTTTCGCGTCGCTGCGATTTGCAGTCTCTGGCGGTGAGCCACTCGCACAGTCCGTGTTCGAAGGATTCCGTGATCGATTCGGCATCGAGATCAACGAGGGCTATGGGCTCACCGAGACCTCGCCCGTGAGCCATTGGTGTCGACCGCATGAGCAGAAGCGTGGCTGGGTTGGTCGCCCGATCCCCGAGGTCATCGTTCGCATCGTGGGTGCAGATGGACGAGACCTTGGTCCCGATGAAGATGGCGAGGTGCGCCTCTCAGGGCCAAACATCATGCGGGGGTATCTCAATCTTCCCGAGGAATCAGCCGCAGCGTTTGATGACCGCGGATTTTTTCGTACGGGCGACATGGGGCGTCAAGATAAGGAAGGCCGCCTCGCGATCACCGGTCGTTTGAAAGAGATGCTCATCATTGCAGGCGAGAATGTTTTTCCTCGAGAGATCGAAGAGGTTCTCAATCAACATGAGAGTGTGAAGGACTCTGCGGTGATTGGCGTGAGCGATCCCTCGCGCGGCGAAGTTGCACTTGCGTTTGTTGAAATGAAAGAAGGCGCGACCTTCGATGAGAATGCGATCAAAGCGCACTGCCGTGGAAAACTCGCGAGTTTCAAAGTGCCACGCGAGATTCGAGTCATCGACGCACTCCCGCGCAACGCGACCGGCAAGATCATGCGGCGGAAACTCTCACCCACAACGGGTGTTGTTACGGACAGCTCCCAAACGAGCTGAGCAGCACGGTGAGATCTGGTGCATCGACGATGCCATCGCCGTCGATGTCTGCAGTCGCGCTTGATGTGCCCCACGCGTTGAGCAAGATGGAGAGATCGGCAGCATCGACGAATCCACTCGCGTTGAGATCAGCAGGACACTGCGCGCAGCTCGCGGCGTTGGTTGCGATGCAGAATTCGCCAAAGCCGCCGTAGCCTTGATTCGTGCCGATCTGCAAGAGATAGGCCTGACCAGCCACAGCGTCAAATTGCAGTCGACTCGTGCCCAACGGCAAACAGACTGGACCATCATCATTGCACGCGATCAGCACACGCTTGGCGCATGTACCCGTGTAGACCGCGAGGCGTGAGTCAAATCCCGCGAAGCCGCAGGTCTCGACGATTGTCGCGCCAGACTGCGCAGCGGTGTACTTGAACCACACATCGTGATAGCTCAATATGCTTCCGTTGTTCGTACAACTTGCGGGCAGCGAACCGTTCGTCACCGCGCGCTCGAGCGTGACGGCATTCAGGCCCGCGGCAGCAACGAATGCGCCCGTGCATTCATCATTCGCACTGGGCCCAAGGCCGCATGCAAAGACCGCTGCATCAACGCACATTCCATCCCACGCCACGTTGCAGCAGACAGGATCGATCGCGCAGACTGCATTGCAGCAAATCGCGTCAGAGCAACCCGGAACACCACGCGGGAAGTAGCACGATGCGTTGCCCGAACCACATGCAGACACGCACTTCTGTGTCGTTTCTATAAACAGGTTGTAGTGCGACTCAGGTCCACACTGCGGAATGCCACTCACCAAAGGAAACTCGCCGACTGCCACCACGACTCGATAGTTCCCCGCAGGGACGCAGATCGCTTCACTCTCCCGCAGAATGCAGAGATTGGAATTCACGCTCAGCGTTGAACTCGCGATCGATGCGCAACCAGATGAAGGAAGGAATGCCGCAAATGCTTTCGACGAACTCGTCAATCGCACGCGCACGGAAACGAGACCATCTCCATCCGTGTCGATGAGGTTCACGGAAAACACATCGATGTCAGGACCGACGCCGCTTCCGGTGAGGAATCCAAGCGTTCCGCACAATATCCTGTCCGAAGGAAGGTCTGTGGGCGGACCACCCGTTGGGCTGTAGCACGCTTCGTTGTTTCGGCTTCCGCATGTCTCAGGCTCAAGTAGCGAACCAGCGGGACAGATTGGTTGACAATTTCCTTGACAGATGTCTGCCGCGAGACTCACGCAAATGACGTCCCACGGTCCCGCGCAACAACTTGGATCGACAGAGCAAACGCCTTCGCAACACGCGGCGTCATTGCAGCCACCATTCGCGTGCGTCGCGTTGCAATTTCCTTCACCTGGGCAAACACTCGGCGTTCCGTTGCACGCAAATCCCGCAACGAGCGCGCAGGTGAAGTCCCATGCCGACTGGCAGCAGAACGGGTCAGACGCGCAGACATCGATGCAGCAAGTTTCGTCATCGCAACTCGGGTTCGTATGCGAGGTGAAGCAACTGCCATTCACCGCAGCGCCGCAGAGTCCAACGCAGTATTGCTGCGCGGTGAACACGCAACTCCCGTCCCAGTCGCCGCTGCAGCATGCTGGATCGAGCGAGCACACCGTCACGCAACACGCGGGATCATTGCATCCGCCTTGACCGTGCGAAGAAAGACAACTCACCTTCGATGTGCAGAGCTGCGCGTTTACCTGAGAAGGGCAGAGCCAAGCCGCAGCAAGTGCGAGTGTGAGTAGCGATGACGAGGTGGAGAAGCGCATGCGTTGGGTAAAGAAATACATCGGACCGACCCTTGCGTAAACCTACGCAGGAAACTGTTCAACTTGCCACAAAAATGGCATGAATGCGTGAGGAAAGCACACTTCGACAAAAGAAAGCCCCCCGACCGGTTGGTCGGGGGGCGAAAGTGTGCAGTTGCAATTCGCTTAGAAGACATCTGACATGCGTCAAGGGGTAAATGCGCCCAGAAGGATCGAGAGATCCACTGCATCTGTGTTGCCGTTGCCGTTGAGGTCACCGCATGCGAAGTCCCAACAGTTCAGCAGGATCGAAAGATCATTAGCATTCACGATGCCGTCGCAGTTGAGATCTGCTGGTGCACATGGAGGTGCACAAGCCGTGCCTGCCTGAGTCAGTGCGATGTTGCCCGCGCCAAATCCTGTTGCGCCATATGAGCCGAGGGAGATGAGGTAGGTTGTTCCGCACTCAACATCCCACGAGACTTGGGACTGCAACGCGCAGGTGTCATCGTCGCAGGTGATGTAAGCCAAGCCTGCGCAGGTGCCACTGAAGATTGCGACCTTCGAGTCATAGGCTGCCGAACCACCGTTTGCTGCGCAGAGCGAGAATGTCGCAATGCCATCGTTCAGTGGTGTGTAGGAGTACCAGATGTCGTTGTAGATGTTGCCCCCGAACTCAGCGCATGCTGTGACGGAGATGCCTGTTGCACCTATCGTCGAGAATGCAGTGATTCCGGCTGCGATTGCGGTTGCATTGACGCACTCGTCATTTGCTGGACCGCCGCCACCACCGCCACCGTAGGAGAGGTTCACCGTACCCGTACCGCGGCTTGCAGCACCGTACCCACCGAGGAGGAGGTAGTAGCTCGAGCCTTGGCTGACGGAGACAGTCATCTCCGAAGTGAGGGTTGCGCAACCAACACCGTCATCATCGCATGCGAGGTAGACGAGCGATGAACAATCACCGCTGAAGAACGCAATCTTGGTGTCGTAGCTCGCAGTGTTGCAGGTGGACACGGTGAGTGTGCCTGTTTCAGTTGCGACATAGGTGTACCAGAGGTTGTTGTAGATGTTGCCACCGAACTCAGTGCATGCGGTGAGCTGAACGCCCGTTGCAGTCGAGGTGTCGAAAGCGGTGACGCCATCGAGAATCGCGATTGCGCCAACGCACTCGTCGTTTGCTGGTGGAGGGCCTGCGCCGCACACTTCGCAGATGACCAACGCTGCATTGACACAGAACTGATCCCATTCGGTATCGCAGCAAAATGCGTCAGCCGCGCAGACCGCGCTGCAGCAGATTGCATCTGAGCAGTATGGGTTGAGGTGAGCAACACAGCAATCGCCAGTTGCAACTTCACCGCAGCTTGGTGCGTCACACACAACGAGCTCAGTGAGGATGGCCTGGTAGTTGTTGAGATCACCGGAGCCGCATGGAGTTCCAGCAAAGCTACCGAGTCCAACGAATGCCACGCAATTTCCTGCGGGGATGCAGACTTCGAGGAATGCACCGCACGATTGTGTTCCATCGATCGCGAAGATCGCTGGTGGGCAATTTGCGTCGAGGATTCCGATTGTCACGAGGAGTGATGCGTTGACGGTCAAGTTCACCACTGCATCAGAAGCGAGGGTGAACGAGTACCAATCGGTATCGCGAGTTCCACCGTCGGCCCAGAAGGTGCCGCAGACAGAACTGTTGAGCGCGATTGGTTCGTGCGAGTTTGCGCCCGATGGATCATTGCAACCACCGTTGGTATCCGTTCCACAGACTTCAGCTTCAGTAGCCGAGCTCGCACAGTCCATCGCGCATGGCACGAATGGCGCGATCGAGATTGAGCCTGCGCCACCAGCGGCGTAACCACCGATGGCGAGCTTGTAGGTGAAGCCTGCTTCGACAGTCGCGTTCATGCTCGAGGTCAGACCGCAGCCTGCGCCGTCATCGTTGCATGCAACGATTTGCATTGCGAGGCAGTCGTCGGTGAAGAGCGCAAGACGGGTGTCGAAGGGTGCTGTGTTGCATGTCGAGAAGGTGAAGGTGCCACTTGTGGTTGGCGTGAACGCGTACCAAAGAGACTTCACGAAGTCGATGCCGAATCCCTCGTCGCAAGTTAGAGGAATCATGGTGCCTGTGAAAGCGCCGCTCGTATCGAATGCGGTGACGCCTTCGAAGATTGGGAGCGCGCCATCGCACTCGTCGTTCGCTGGTCCGGTGCAGTCAAGACCGTCATCGAAAACTTCAAGCACATAGTCGCCACCTGGGCAGGGGAACCCGCCGAAGAGCGATGGAAGTACGATGACAGTCCAATCGCCGACTGGGAGGCAAACGCCGGGGACGATGACTGGGCAGCCACCAACCGTGTTGCTCGCAACGATGCCCGGTGGGCACGCAAAGTCAGTGACGAACATCAACGAAGGAACTGCGCTCGTGAGAGAGAAGGTCATGTAGCGACCTGGCGAAGTGAGCTGGTACCAGTCGGTATCGCGCACGTTCGCATCAGCCCACATATTGCCGCAGAGCTTGTCGCCCATTGCAATCACGCCGTAGACCGGAGCGGGGCTGTTGCAGCCGCCGTTGAAATCGAGACCACAATCTTCGCCTTCGAAGACGTTGCAAACGGTGAAGTCAGGAACGCATGGAGTTGCGCCGCAAGCCTTGCACAGTGCAGCAGCTTGATTCGCGCAGACCTGATCCCACTGTGTGTCGCAGCAGTACGCATCTGCACCGCAGACGGTGGTGCAGCAATCGAGATCGCTGCAGAATGGAATTGTGCCTGCGATGCAGCAATCTTGTACGCCCTGGCCGCAGCCTGAACCACCGCCGCCGCCGGAACCGAAGGTGATCGTCATGTTGCCGGTGCCCACGGTTGTAGCGGCATAACCACCCACAGCGATGTAGTAGGTCGTGCCTGCAATCGCTGATGGGAGAACGAGCGTGGTTGTGAAGAGCGCGCAGCCAGCGGTGTCATCAAGGCACACGATGGTGGAGGTTGCGTCGCCACAAATCGAGAGCACCGCGATGCGGGTATCGAAATTTGCGTCGTTGCAAGTCGAAAGTGTGTAGTCCCCGTCGGCACCTGGCACGAAGGAGTAGTACGCAATGTTGTAGATCGAATCGGTACCGAATGGGCCCGGATCGCAAATGCCTGTCAGGTCGAGAACCGCAGTCATCGCTGTGGTATCAACAGGGTTCACGCCTTCAAAGGCAACGATAGGGGCGCCGCAGTCTTGCGCCATTGTCGTTGCGGAACATGCCGCAACCAACGTTGTACAAACCAACCAGTTCTTTACACGCATCAGAGCTCTCCTGAACTTAGGTAGATGTCATCCCGTGAACACATGGCATACACCAAGGAGACACCCTTGATGCACACGCGTACCTAATGAAAGTACACGGTTCTCGGCACCTTCCAAGCCGAGTTCCAACGAATTCTTGAGTTTGTTTGAGATGGTGCAAGTTCCTGATGGATTTAAAGCAATTGCGTTAATGACTGATAACCAACAAGCCAAAGCCCGTCTAAAAAACTTGATTGAAAGGTTTTCGCTGCCTATTCCATGCTAGCAAAGGGCATACGCTTCGGACATGACTCTTAAACTTGGTGATCCCGCTCCGAAATTTTCGCTTCCTTCTGGCCGAGGCGAGGTCGTGGATGTTGGCGCTTGCTTTGGGGATACACCTGTCGTGCTTCTATTTTTCCCATTCGCCTACACCCCCGTGTGCACTGCTGAATTCTGCCAGTTCCGCGACGAGTGGCAGCAATGGGGGAGCCTCGGATGCAAAGTCTTCGGAATCTCAATCGACAGTATGTTTGTCACTGAGAAGTTTCGGGCTGACCTTTCGATCCCATTTCCGCTTCTCTCTGACTTCAACAAAACGGTGTCCGCTGCTTGGGGCGCGCTGCACGAAGATCTCATGGGACTCAAGGGCGTGTCGAAGCGTGCAACGTTCGTCATCGATCGCACAGGAAAGATCGCGTACGCCGCAGTGCAAGAATCGCCAGGTGAGCAGATTGACTTCGAAGCGCTCCGAGCCGCCTTGCATGCTGCGACGTAAGTCAACAACCATCGCGTTCTCCGCTACACTCTTCGATCTACTGCGGGCGTAACTCAGCGGTAGAGTTCTTGCCTTCCAAGCAAGATGTCACGGGTTCGAATCCCGTCGCCCGCTTTGCTTGCTGTGGTCAGCGCCTCTTTTTTCTTGGCGCCATTCGCAGTTGCTCCCCAACACAATTTGGTATTTGACAGATACGCGTTAGTATTTAACGCAATGCATCCTCCACGACGAGCTGTCTGGATCGGACTTTCGACGCTGTTGGGTGTCGCGGCACTCGCATCGATACAAGAACCACTGCGCACGGACGATGCAGCGAACGAAGCGCTCGCGGTGCAATTCGGTCGCGATGTTCGCCCGATCCTCTCCGACCGATGCTTCCTTTGCCACGGACCGGATCGCGCGAAACAGCAAGCAGGACTTCGACTCGACTCCTTTGAAGGTGCGACCGCTGCCCGTGAACACGGACAAGCAATTGTTCCCGGCGATGCAGCGTCGAGCCTGTTAATGCAACGCGTGTTGAGCGCGGATCCCAAGCGCGCGATGCCCCCTCATGACAGCGGCAAACATGCACTCACCGAGCGCGAGCGCGAGATCTTTTCCGCATGGATTACTGCAGGCGCGCCTTACGACGCACACTGGTCTTTCACCGCGCCTGTGAAGGCTGTGGCTCCGATGGTGCAAGAAATCGCGTGGGTGAAGAACAACGTCGATCACTTCACGCTCGCAGCACTTGAGTTGAAGGGGTTCAAACCTTCCCACGAAGCGTCGCCAGAAACGCTTGCTAGACGATTGTTTCTCGACCTCACAGGCTTACCGCCGACCATCGCAGAACTCGATGCATATCTCGCTGATGCGCGCGAGGATTCGTACGAACGTCTCGTGGATCGTCTGCTCACCCTAGAGCCCTATCGCACACGATACGCAGAACGTATGGCGGTCCCGTGGCTTGATGCGGCTCGCTACGCCGACACGTCTGGCATCCACATGGACGCCGGTCGTTCGATTTGGCCCTATCGAGACTGGATCATCAATGCGTACCGAACGAACATGCCGTTTGATCAATTCGTGATTGAACAGCTTGCGGGAGATCTCATTCCGGATGCGACGATTGAGCAACGCGTTGCGAGTGGGTTCAATCGGTGTCATGTCACAAGCGATGAAGGTGGCGCGATCAACGAAGAATATCTCGTTGAGTACGCTGCTGACCGCACGAATACGACAGGCGCTGTGTTCCTCGGACTGACGGTCGGTTGCGCGCGCTGTCATGATCACAAGTTCGATCCGGTGAGTACCGAAGACTTCTACTCACTCTTCTCGTTCTTCAATTCCATCGAAGAACCAGGCATCTACTCGCAGGTTCCCGACGCAAAGCGTGCGCTCGAACCTTCACTCGACATTCCATCGCCCTCCAAGGCGATGTTGGTTGCCGACCTCGATGCGAAGACGGCCGCGTTGCGCGCGACGCGTGACACGCCAGACGACAGCGAGCGCGATGCTCGGACTACGTTCGAAGCGCAGTTTCGAAATGACGAATTACTCGCCTGGGTAACACCAACGATCGTCTCCGCAACGTCGTCGCAGGGCGCGACGATCACACCGCAGCCAGACGGTTCGCTCGTTGTCTCGGGCGCGAATCCCAGCGACGACGAACACACGATCGTGTTGCGTACGGACGACGTTGATCTCAGCGCGATCTTGCTTGAAGCGTTGGTGGATCCTGCGAATCCAGCGGCGCGCGTGGGACGCGCGCCTAACGGAAACGCAGTTCTCGAATCAATCGAAGCGGACGCGACATCCATCGTCACTGGCGAGTCGAAACAGATTCAACTCGTGTGGGCTTGGGCGGATGTCGAGCAAGAGAACGGTGACTACAACGCAGTGAACGCACTGCGCCGCGATGGACGCGTGTGGGCTGTGAACGCGCATGAACTCGCGCCTTCGCAACGCACTGCGCTGTTCCTCGCCGACGCGCCGTTCGGGTTTGAAGGCGGCACGATCATCACGATCAAACTCGGCTATCGATCGCCGTACGCGCAGCACGTGTTCGCACGACCACGATTGACCCTCGCGAAGATTTCGCCCACTCTCTTGCAGCAACTTCCGGTCGCGACCTCACGGTGGTACATCGCTGGCCCTTTCCCTGCGAAGGATTCAAAAGAACTCTACGCCACGCGATTTGGGCCAGAAGAGGGTGCGACGCTTCCGCTGCGTGCGAAGTTCGGTGCCGAGGGTGCGTTTGAATATCGCTTCGCGCCTGGAGTATTGGAGTCAAGTTCTGTAAATCTCGCACAAGGCGTCGGCGCCGAGTACGTTGCGCGCGAGATCTTCTCCGCTACCGATTGCGAGATTGAGCTCGCGCTTTCGAGCGATGATGGAATCGTCGTCACTCTCAATGGAGTGGAGGTGCACCGCAATGAGATTGAACGCAGCGTTGCGCCTGAGAGTGATCGCGTCAAAATCAAACTGCAGAAGGGCGCCAACGCACTCGTCTGTAAAGTCGTGAACACAGGTGGTCAAGGCAGTTTCTATCACCGCGCGATTGAGGACTCCTCCGACCTCGCGCCTGCAGCACTCGCCTTCGCACTTCCAGCAGGCAGCGCCAGTGCAAGCGCGCTGCATGCAGCCGATCGTGCGTGGCGCACCAAGCATTCGCCGCGATACCTCGCGCTCAACAACGAACTCAGCACACTTGAAACGCAACTCGGTGCACTTCGCGCGAACAGTCCTCGCACGATGGTGATGCAAGAACGCATGAAGCCGAAGGACACATTCGTCCTCACGCGTGGCATGTACGACCAGCCAGATCCCACGCGCCGCGTCGCTCGCGCAGTGCCTCGTGCACTCGGAACACTTTCGAGCGAAGCACCACAGAATCGCCTCGGGCTCGCGCAGTGGCTGATGTCAGAGCAGAATCCACTGACTGCGCGCGTCACAATGAATCGACTCTGGTCGCAGTTCTTTGGACAAGGAATCGTGCGCACCGTCGAAGACTTTGGCTACCAAGGTGATTGGCCCACGCATCCAGAACTGCTCGATTGGCTCGCGGTGGAGTTTAGAGAGAGTGGTTGGAATGTCGATGCGATGGTGAAGACGATCGTCATGAGCGCCACCTATCGACAGTCCTCGAAACGACGCACCGACATTGCCGCGCTCGATCCTGATAATCGTCTCCTCGGCTGGTACCCACGCGCACGGCTTGGTGCTGAGCAGATTCGCGATCAAGCGTTGTTTGTCAGCGGACTCTTGCTCGAGCGCACAGGTGGTGAGAGCGTGAAGCCGTATCAGCCAAGCGGCTTGTGGGAAGAGGTGGCCATGCAAGGTTCGAACACGCGTTCGTACATGGAAGGTGGCGACGAGGATCAGTATCGACGCAGCCTCTATACATACTGGAAGCGCGCAGTTCCACCACCGACGATGTTGACGCTCGATGCGCCCACGCGTGAGTTCTGCACCACGCGGCGCATGACGACGAACACACCACTGCAAGCGCTCGTATTGTGGAATGATCCGCAGTTCGTCGAAGCAGCGTGTGCTGCGGCGGCTCGATCGCTTGAGGCGCAGTCTTCCGATGATTTGCATCGCATCGACACGATGGTTCGATCGATTACGGGCTCGACACCTAACTCTCCTGCGAAGAAAGCGCTTGCCGAAGCACTTGTCGCATTCCGAACGCGCTACGAAAGTGCGCCCGAGGACGCGAAAGCACTCGTCACTGCGGGCGGTTCTCCGCTTCCGACCGGAATTCCACTTGCCGAACTCGCAGCGTGGACCATGCTTGCAAACACGGTGCTCGCGAGCGACGCGGCGATCGTGAAAGACTGACGCCTCACTATGCCCTCCAATCCACAACACCGCGAAGGCCCGTTCGATCCACTCGAGGGGTATCTCTTGAACCTCACGCGTCGGCGATTCTTCGGCGCGTTGTCGAACGGGATTGCTGCGGGAATCGGTGGTGCTGCACTCAGCACGCTGCTCAATTCGAACAACGCGCACGGCATGTTCGCGCCGCCGCCGATGGACGCACCTCAACTTCCACACCTCACAAACTTCGCGCCCAAAGCGAAGCGCGTGATCTATCTGCACATGGAAGGTGCGCCGAGCCAACTCGATCTCTACGATCACAAACCGAAACTCGTCGATCGATTTGACGAAGATCTTCCTGACTCGATTCGAAACGGTCAGCGCATCACGACGATGACGAGCGGACAGACTCGCTTTCCTGTTGCGCCCTCGATGTTCCGCTTCGATCGTTACGAGAACAATGAGGATGGACTCTGGCTCAGCGAACTGCTGCCGCACACCGGAAGCATCGCGAAAGAATTGTGCGTGATCAAATCGCTGCACACTGATGCGATCAACCACGAGCCCGGAATCACCTTCTTTCAAACGGGTTCCGAGCAACCAGGTCGACCGAGCTTTGGGAGTTGGATGAGCTACGGCCTCGGCTCAATGAACGACAGCCTGCCGAGTTTCGTCGTAATGATCACGCAGGGGGTGGGCAACATGCAAGCGCTCTCCGCGCGCTTCTGGGGCAGTGGTTTCTTGCCGAGTGAACACCAAGGATGCAAGTTGCGTTCAGGCGCGGATCCAGTGCTCTATCTCAATGATCCAGCAGGCGTTTCAAGAAGCGATCGACGCAAGATGCTCGACACCGTGCAAGCGATGAACGCGAGCGAGTTTGAAGCGAGCCTCGATCCTGAAGTGCAGACTCGTATCGCGCAGTACGAAATGGCGTATCGCATGCAGATGAGCGTGCCCGAACTCACCGACTTCAGCACCGAGAGCAAAGAGACGCTCGAGATGTACGGACCGGAAGTGCATAGGCCTGGAAGTTTCGCCGCCAATTGTCTTCTCGCGCGCCGACTCGCTGAGCGTGGCGTGCGATTCGTGCAGCTCTACATGCGCGGTTGGGATCAACACGGCAATCTCCCTGGAGAGATTCGCGGGCAAACGATGGCGGTGGATCAAGCGCAAGCAGCACTCGTCAAAGATCTCAAGCGACTCGGATTGCTTGAAGACACGCTGGTGTTGTGGAGCGGAGAGTTTGGTCGCACTGTCTACAGTCAAGGGCAACTTTCCCGCACGAACTACGGTCGCGATCATCATCCTCGCTGCTTCAGCGCATGGGCCGCTGGTGGGGGGATCAAGCCGGGCGTCTCTTACGGCGAGACCGATGACTACTCCTACAACATCGTGAAAGACCCCGTCGACGTGCATGATCTGCACGCCACCATGCTGCACCTATTGGGTCTCGATCACAAACGTTTGACGTATCGTCATCAAGGTCGCGACTATCGGCTGACGGATGTGAAGGGGAACCCGCTCGGCGGGCTGATCGCGTAGGCAGCATTGCTGATAACACATGATCGCGCCGTGCGGTATAGTCCCGCCGATCTGACGCCGTTGCGTCCGTTGATGGCCCCACCCAAAGAGGAAGTTCTTTGCGTGGTGCTGTTAGTCATTTCAGGCATTAGCACATTTGCCGCCAGTTCAATTGGCAGCCACAGATGAAGGAAGAACACTTGGAGATGCAGCACTCCCCTTTCCGCCCGTCGCGCGTCTTGATGTACGCCGCGCCTTTCTTGGCGATGACCACCGCAGCTTTCGCGGGTGAAGCCGATTTGCAGATTCCAAACGTGAGTGAAATCACCTTTGGAAACGGCATGACTGGCAGTTTCCTCCTCTATGGAGGACTCATCATCTCAGTGCTTGGCGCACTCTTTGGACTCGTGCAATACAAGCAGACGGTCGCACTTCCCGCGCACAAGTCCATGCTCAATGTCTCCAACATTATCTGGGAGACCTGCAAGAGTTACATGTGGCAGCAGGGCAAGTACCTCGCGATCCTGTGGATCCTCATCGCCGCCGCGATCATCTTCTACTTTGGATTCCTCGAGCACAAGAGCGCGCGTGACCTCACGGTCATCCTGCTGAGCTCGATCCTCGGCATCCTCGGCAGCTACGGCGTTTCGTGGTTCGGTATCCGAATCAACACGCAAGCAAACTCGCGCACCGCGTTTGCATCGCTGAAGGGATATCCGCTTCCTGTCCTGAGCATTCCGCTCATGTCGGGTATGTCGATCGGCATGCTCCTCGTCAGCGTTGAGTTGTTCTTCATGATCTGCATCCTGATGTTCTTGCCCAACGAACTCGTTGGACCATCGTTCATCGGCTTCGCAATCGGCGAATCTCTCGGCGCGTCTGCACTGCGTATCTGCGGCGGCATCTTCACGAAGATCGCTGACATCGGCGCTGACCTCATGAAGATCGTCTTCAAGCTTCCTGAGGATGATCCGAAGAACCCAGGCGTCATCGCAGATTGCACCGGCGACAACGCAGGCGATTCGGTTGGACCAACCGCTGACGGCTTCGAAACCTACGGCGTCACAGGCGTTGCGCTCATCGCATTCCTTGCGTACTCGCTCGGAAACATCGGTGAAGCAGGGGAAATGTGCGGCAAGCTCATCGTGTGGCTCTTCGCTATGCGCGCGCTCATGATCGTCACCTCGCTCGTGTCCTACTACGTGAACGAAGCGATCTCCAAGGCACGCTTTGCGAAGGCGAAGTCGTTCCATGAAGAGGCACCACTCACATGGCTCGTCTGGATCACTTCGATCCTCTCGATCATCGTGACTTTCGTTGCAAGCAATGTCCTTCTTGGCGACATCACCTACAAGGGTGCTGCGCTTCCCAATCTCTGGTTCGCTCTCAGCATGATCATCAGCTGTGGAACGATCGCTGGCGCACTCATTCCTGAGTTCACCAAGATCTTCACCTCGACCAACAGTGCGCACGTGAAGGAAGTCGTCAACGCATCCATGCAGGGTGGAGCATCGCTCAACATCCTCTCCGGATTTGTTGCGGGAAACTTCTCTGCATTCTGGAAGGGCCTTGTCATCGCGGGCCTCATGGGTCTCGGATGGTATTTCTCGATCGATAAGGATCTCGCAGCGATCATGCCAGCGGCATACTCGTTCGCGGCGCCGATCTTTGCATTCGGTCTCATCGCGTTCGGCTTCCTCGGCATGGGTCCTGTGACCATCGCTGTCGACAGCTTCGGTCCAGTGACGGACAACGCGCAGTCGGTGTATGAACTGTCCCGCATCGAAGCGATTCCAAACATCCGCGAGGAGTTGAAGAAGGACTTCGGATTCACGCCCGACTTTGAAACTGCGAAGTACACGCTCGAGAAGGCCGACGGCGCAGGCAACACCTTCAAGGCAACCGCGAAGCCAGTGCTCATCGGCACTGCAGTCGTCGGCGCGACCACCATGGTGTTCGGCATCATCCTTGCTCTCATCAAGAGCATGGCTGAAGGCGGCGCCAATGCAACGGAAGCGCAACTCAAGACAGCCGCGGACGCCGTGGTTGGCAAGCTCTCGATCGTGCAGCCAGAGATCCTTCTTGGTTTGCTCGTCGGTGGCGCTGTCATCTACTGGTTCACCGGTGCAGCGACGCAAGCAGTCGTCACAGGTGCCTATAGCGCGGTGGTCTTCATCAAACAGAAACTCGATCTCACCAAGGCTGAAGCAAGCGTTGAGGATGCGAAGAAAGTCGTCAAGATCTGCACCATCTACGCGCAGAAGGGCATGACCAACATCTTTATGGTGGTCTTCTTCTTCGCACTCGGATTGCCGTTCTTCGATCCCTTCTTCTTCATCGGCTACCTCATCGGTATGGCATTCTTCGGTCTCTACCAAGCATTCTTCATGGCGAACGCTGGTGGCGCATGGGACAACGCGAAGAAGATCGTCGAAGTCGATATGCGTATGAAGGGCACGCCTCTTCATGAAGCTGTCGTCGTCGGCGACACCGTTGGCGATCCATTCAAGGACACCAGCTCTGTCGCGTTGAACCCTGTCATTAAGTTCTCGACGCTCTTCGGCTTGCTCGCCGTGGAGATCGCAATCATGATGAAGGACAATCCAGCGAAGATCTGGATCGGCGTTGGTTGC